>JBBIUH010000007.1:0-38619 GCA_037440305.1 Acidithiobacillus sp. | reverse complement strand
GATAGCCGCCGCCGCCATCCGGGAACAATGCGATGACCTGTTTATAACCCGCGGAAATCACGAATACAGAGAGCGGAATACCGATAGCGAGGAATACTGAGAGATATTCGTGGCCCTTGAGGGCATAGTATATCTCAGGAGGACCATAGGCAGACGACGACAGGGCATCGGAACCGAGACCTACCCAAGCCAGAAAAGCCGCCAGCGAGAGGTTTTCAAAAATCTTCGGGTTGAAGACGTTTACAGCGTGGTGAAGCCGGGTGGGCAGACGCAACCAAGCCATTCAGGGCCTCCTCAACGCGGAAAAATACGGAGCGGATACTGATGGATCTCTACGCCTAAACCCAGCTGCGGTTGTTCCTGAAAATAAAGAACCTTGCAGAAAGGACAATAAATCGATATCGGACGTGTATCCCATATAAGTTGGTTCATTCGAGACAAAATGTATTATTTTTGCCCCCCTTGAGAATTCGGAATACAAAGCCCGGCAAGGAATCCATTCCAAAATCCATGGGCGATCTCTCAAACATTCGTTTTTGACATGCACCTCCTGATAATACCTGCCTATACGGTGTTTCATGGGCGATCATTTTCTCGAATAAACTCTCGTTTTCGAGATGCAGACTCAAATATGTAGTCGGCTAGACACGGTGCGATGATCGTGTTGTGCGTCGAACAACGAATGATCGCCGCCAAACATCATGGCTATTCCTACCGTGAGCATGGCCGGCAAAAGTACGCCATAGCTGCCGGTCATTTCGGTAATCATAACGATGGTAGACAAGGGGGCATTCGCCGCTACGGAAAAGACCGCCATCATTCCGACCACCACGAACATGGCAATGGGTATATTAAGGTCGGGGGAAACGGCTTTCGCAAAATGCCAAAACAGAGCGCCCGAAAGACCACCGATGACCACCGTCGGACTAAAGGCACCGCCGGATGCGCCAGAGCCGGCAATCAGTGACATCGCCAGGATAACACACCCTATACCAAGGGCTAACTCGGTCAACCCCGGAGAGATTTTGTGGTCCATGATCAACTGCAACCATCCATAGCCGTTTCCTATGGCGTAAGATGATAGCAGGCCAACGAAGCCCGCCAAGACGCCACCTATCATGGCGCGGAGATAGATCGGCCGCTTCATCTTCTTGAACAAAGCCGAGATATAATAAAACACCCACAGCAAAAGACGGGCAATCAGGCCGGCAAAAACACCAAAAATGGAAAACCACAGAAGATATTTCAACTCGAAGTTGTGCACCGGCAGAAGGCCGATATGGAACAAGGGCGAAAACCCTACCTTGGTGGCCACCACCAGGTAAGCCGCCGCCGAGGCGGCAAAAGCAGGGATGATCGTTTCAATATCGAAATCGTGCTTGAAAAATATCTCACTGCTGGCGATGGCGCCCGCCAGGGGGGCCTTAAACATGGCCCCCAGCCCCGCGCCTACCCCTATGGCCAATGCCTCGCGAACTTCGTGGGGCTTTTGCTTGAGCAGTTTGGCGATGTATACGCCGACGCTCCCACCCACCATGCTCATCGCACCTTCGCGACCGGAAGGTCCGCCGGAACCCAGCACCATTGCCGACGTAAAAAGCGTGGTGAAAGATTCCCCCAAGGTGAGCGATTCCGGATTTTCATGGTAGGCGCGAATCGCCTTGTTAGCGCCCAGGCTGCCGGGGTTTTTAAGAATGAGATGGGACAGTATCCCAGAAATGAACCCGGCAATTCCCTCGACGACGGGAATCATGAAAGGGTAGGCCGGAGCGGGTGTATAAGACGTCTGAACTCCGCCACCGAAACCGGATGAGCGCGGCGGGACGAAATGAGCGAGGGTCCCCAAGGAGAATTTGGTAAAAAAATCCATTATCTCGATGAAAACCAGAGACAACGCCCCGGTAATAAGCCCGATGATAATGGGAGTAATAAAATATCGCGCTTTGTTTTTACCTTTTGCAGGTGGCGTTAGTATATCTCTCCAGCTGTGGTTGGTTATGTTCTCATCGGTAGCCTCGGTGGAATTCGCGACTAATTTTTCGTTTCCCATTGGTTATTCCGTCTGATATTGGTTAATCCGTGCTTATTGGGTTAATCCATAGCCTGCCCGGTGATCTTGCTGGTTTCATCAAGCCGTCTGTCATCAGACAAGGATGACGCCTGCTTGCTCGATGAAGTTTGCCGAGACGGAAAGGTCGGTACAAAGGTGTAGATCAACAGAGGTGCCCCTGAGTGCCCACGCATTCCGGCCGTTCATACTCCGGAATATGTCGTATATTTATTATCCTATGATTTCGTATGAAGAGTTTCTGCGGTCGTCTCCTCGATTGTCTCCGTTTCCCTAACGTGCTCAAGCGACTTAGTCGCAGCATCTGCGACTTTTGATGATGACGGTTGTTGTTCTTCTTCCTTCATAGCCTGCCGGAAACTTTTTATGGCAGAGCCTAAATCTCCTCCTATATTTTTGATTTTTGATGTCCCAAAAAGCGCCATAACAATCAATAACAAAATAATCAAATGTGGAAGACTGAATATATCCATGATCATATCCTCACTGGTTGATCCATATCTCATCCCGATTTATCCGGCCTGTACCTGTAAGGAAGTGGCCTTTTTCCCTGTCCTTCCATGAACTAGTGGCGGGAGGTGGACGAAACTCCTCACAGTCCCTCTCTTGCCTCAAGGGGCGCTTAAGCCAACGCCCGTTATTATGCACGCTGATCTATAATCAATCCCCAAACAAATTATTCACCGACGTACTGATGCGAATGGTTGATTAATGGCAGTTCTAAAAATTAAACATATGGTGCACTTAATTCCATATTTAACAATACGTTATATGCTGATGATCCGGCCCAGTGTTTCAAACTGACGTTAAGGATTGGCAATCAAGAAAGCGCATGGTTCGGTTAAACGTCAGTTGGTGTATTGACGGAAGCAGGTGCGTAAGACGAAACAAACTCCAGAAGGAAAATAAAAAAGAACGAGAATCCGGACGACATGACCAGAAAAGTCGTAAATAAGTAATTCAGGATCAAATTGCGAAATTCTTTCAGCAAATTCCTAGTATACTAATTCTGCATGGGTTTGGCAAGGACCCCGACGTGCTATTATGGAGACATGGGGATTTTTGCCATGGCGAAGCCGAAAAAAGGGCGGAAA
This sequence comes from Acidithiobacillus sp., assembly GCA_037440305.1. GTDB lineage: Bacteria > Pseudomonadota > Gammaproteobacteria > Acidithiobacillales > Acidithiobacillaceae > Acidithiobacillus. The sequence goes on along the minus strand of JBBIUH010000007.1, from coordinate 35,457 downwards.
CGGATAGCTCGGGCAATTGATGCGGAGGTCGAGATTCCGGGGCAGGGCGAACTGTTTGGGGCGATAGTTCACGATGCGCCACCCCACCCCAAAATCAATCGCAGAATTCAAGGTGCTCTGACTCTCTGGTGCTACCTTGCTCTGACGGGTAGAATCCTATTTATGTTCTCCGATGGCCTCCCAAAGAAAAGACTGTTTGAGCAGTTCGCCCGTGTTGCCAAGGCGCTGGCCAGTGCCAACCGACTGGCGTTGCTGGAAGCACTGGCACAGAGCGAGCATTGCGTGGAAGCCTTGTCACAGGCCGTAGACATGTCAGTGGCGAACACCTCCCATCACTTGCAGATATTGCGCGATAGCGGACTGGTGCAATCGCGCAAGGAAGGCTTGAAGGTTATCTACCGATTGACCGACGATGCCATCCCAACCGTAGTGGGCGGTATCTGCGGCCTAGCGGAACGTAATCTTGCGGAGGTGGAGCGCATTGTCCGGGAAAACTTCTACCACCGTGACCTCCTCACCCCGGTACGCCGCGACCAACTGCTGCAGATGGCGCATTCCGGCGAGGCGACGGTGATTGATGTGCGCCCTTCCGGCGAGTACGAGGCTGGTCATATCCCCTGCGCAATCAGCATCCCGCTGGACACCTTGTCTGAACGCCTGGCCGAACTGCCGAAAGAACTGGAGATCGTCGCCTACTGCCGTGGGCCCTACTGCATGCTGGCTTTTGAAGCGGTGGAGAAATTGCGGCAGTCTGGCTATCAAGCTCGCCGCCTGGAGGATGGTTTTCCAGAATGGAAGGCTGCGCAATTGCCGATAGTGAACAACACCCAATAATTTTGGCTATGTCACCGCAAACGCGGCGTAGCAGGATGACAGAAATATGTTCATTGAACCGCCGTGTACGGTCCCGTATGCGCAGTGGTGTGGGAGGGGGTAAGATGGTGAGAACTTCCCCAATCCTGGTCAGATCTTAGATGCCCGATCCCACAACGTCTTGTGATTCTCTCGCCGCGCTACTCACCCGTGTTCGCCATTGCGAACTTTGTGCCGGGCACCTGCCGTTTGGTGCGCGTCCAGTGTTGCAGATGGATTTGCGCGCCCGTATTTTGATCGCTGCGCAAGCACCGGGCAGGAAGGTGCACGAAACAGGTATTCCCTTCAACGATGCCAGCGGCGATAGGCTTCGTGCCTGGCTGGGTATCTCCCGAGAGGTATTCTACGATGCCCGACAGGTGGCAATCGTGCCCACGGGATTCTGCTACCCAGGCACCGGAACATCCGGAGACTTGCCGCCACGGCCAGAGTGCGCTCGTGCCTGGCATGGGGAATTACTGCCGCATTTGCAGCATCTGCAACTCACCCTGGTCATCGGCCAGTATGCTCGGGCTTATCACCTTCCCGCCGAGACCGGGACACTGAGGGAAGTGGTTCATGCATGGCGGAAAAACTGGCCCAATCTGATGCCGCTGCCGCATCCCAGCCCGCGTAATAATCTGTGGCTGAAGCGCAATCCGTGGTTCGAGGAAGAACTCATTCCGGTGCTTCAGGCGCGCGCAGCCGAGGTGCTTGGGCATGACCGTTAACATGGCATTCAGGAGCGCGTTGTCCTTGAATGTGCATGGCAGCCTGCGGCCGCGCCCCAGTGAGCGCTACGTTCCGCAAAACGTTTTGAATGGCCCGAAACTCCCGGGAGCGGGCTGGGCATAGCTCTCCAGTCCCGGACGTTCCGCGAAGGGTTGTTCCAGCACGGCGAGCAGCGCTTTAAATAGGGAGAAATCCTGGTTCTGCGTAGCGGCGGCCAGGGCTTCCTCGACTTTGTGGTTGCGGGGGATGTAGAGCGGATTGACCTGATCCATGGCTGCGGCGCGGGCCTCCGCGGTAGTGTTTTCGCGCGCCAGCCGGGCCTGCCATTGCACCAACCAGAGATCAAGCGGCGCCGGGTTAGCAAAATGGGCGCGGACCTGCGCCGGATCACCGCGCACTGCCGCTGATAAATCGCGGAAGACCTGTGTGTAGTCGGCATTCTGGCCTTCCATGGCGGAGAGAAGAGCTTGCGCCAGCGCGAGATCGCCGTCCTCTGCCGTGGCCATCCCCATACTGGCGCGCATGCCGTCCAGCCAGTGGCTGGTATAGAGCCTGGGAAACTCGTTGATCTGTTCGGTCAGCAGGCGCACGGCCTCATCGGCGTCGGGGTGAACCAGATCAATCAGGGTTTCGGCGAAGCGCGTGAGGTTCCACTGTGCGATCAACGGCTGGTGGGCATAGGCATAACGGCCCTGCGCGTCAATGGAGCTGAAAACCGTCTCGGGATTATAGGCATCCATGAAGGCGCAGGGGCCATAGTCGATGGTTTCGCCGGCGATGCTCATGTTGTCCGTATTCATCACACCGTGAATGAAGCCGGTCAGCATCCAGCGCGCGATCAGTGCGGCCTGTGCGGCGGACACTGCCGCAAACAGCTCCAGGTAAGGGTTGCTGGTTCCTTTCAGGGCGGGGTAGTGGCGGGCAATGGTGTAGTCGGCCAACTGTTTGACCCTGGCAGTTTCGTTGCGCGCGGCGAAGAACTGAAAGGTGCCGACGCGAATATGGCTGGCGGCGATGCGGGTGAGGATGGCGCCGGGGAGCGATGTTTCCCGACGGACGGTTTCCCCTGTCGTGACGGCGGCTAGCGCGCGGGTCGTGGGTATGCCCAGCGCATGCATGGCTTCGCCGATGACATATTCGCGCAGTACCGGCCCCAGTGCCGCCTTGCCATCGCCGCCCCGCGAAAAGGGCGTGCGACCAGAGCCTTTCAGTTGCATATCCCGGCGCCGACCATGGCGATCGATCAACTCGCCGAGCAGAAGGGCGCGGCCGTCGCCCAGTTGCGGAGAGAAATGGCCGAACTGATGACCGGCATAAGCCTGGGCCAGAGGCCGCGCGCCTTCCGGGACCTGGTTTCCTGAAAAAATGGCGGCGCCGAGATCGCCATCCAGCGCCGCGCTATCGAGCCCCAGTTCTTCGGCTAGCGCGTAGTTCAATAGCAGCAATCGGGGCGCCGGAGCAGCGGCGGCCTGCCAGGGAGTGTAAAAACCCTCCAGATCGCGCGCATAGGTATTGTCAAAATGTAATAATGCCTTATCCATCCGTCAGTCTTGATGCACGGGCACCGGTATCTCCAGTTTCACCTCACCGCCCTCCAGTCGCGCCTTAATCCGTGTGCCCTTGGGCAGGTCGCCAAAGAGGATATGCTCCGCCAGCGGTTTCTTCAGATGTTCCTGAATAATCCGCGTCATCGGCCGTGCGCCCATCTGCGGGTCGTAGCCCTTGTCCGCCAGCCATTGCCGTAGTTCAGCGCTGATTTCCAGGCTATAGCCCTTTTGCAGCAACTGCTCGTCCAGCTCCATGACGAACTTGTCCACCACGTGCAGCACCGTCTCCTTAGAGAGCGGTGTGAAGGGTACGACGGCATCCAGGCGATTGCGGAACTCCGGTGCGAAGACCCTGCGGATGGTTTCCATCTCCTGCCCACCGGCGCCCTGGGGTGCGGTCATGAAGCCAATAGTGGCTTTGCCGTGTGCCTCGGCACCTGCATTGGTGGTCATAATGAGCACCACATTGCGGAAGTCCACCGTGCGGCCGCCGGCGTCCGTCAGCTTACCGTGATCCATCACTTGCAGGAGCACATTAAAGATATCCGGGTGCGCCTTCTCAATTTCATCCAACAACAGCACCGCATGTGGATTACGGCTCACCGCCTCCGTCAGTTGTCCGGCCTGGTCATGCCCGACATATCCTGGTGGTGCACCGATGAGCCGTGACACCGTATGCCGTTCCATGTATTCACTCATGTCGAAGCGCAGTAACGGAATGCCGAGCAGGCTGGCCAACTGCCGGCTGAGCTCGGTCTTACCCACACCGGTCGGGCCGGAAAAGAGAAAACTCCCCACCGGCTTTTCATGGTGGCGCAGACCTGCCCTCGCCATTTTGATAGCCGCGGAGAGTTCGTGGATGGCCTTTTCCTGACCATAGATGACGAATCCCAGATCCCGCTCCAGATTCTTCAGCGCCTGACGATCATCGGTAGAGACACTCTTTCCCGGAATACGGGCCACCCGGGCGACCATCTCTTCAATGTCGTGAACGCCGATGCTCTTCTTGCGCCGGGATGCAGGTAAAAGCGCTTGCGCGGCGCCCACCTCGTCGATGAGATCAATGGCCTTGTCGGGCAGATGACGATCATGGATGTGCTTGACGGAAAGCTCTACCGCCGCGCGCAGGGCGGTGTCGGTATAACGCAGGCCATGATGCTGCTCAAATTGCCCCTTCAGTCCGCGCAAAATCTGCACGGACTCTTCCTGGGAGGGCTCCGGCACGTCAATTTTCTGGAATCGGCGGGTTAGCGCGCGATCTTTCTCAAAATACTGGCGGAACTCCTGATAGGTGGTCGCCCCGATACACTTCAGTTCACCGGAGGCGAGTGCCGGCTTCAGCAGATTGGAGGCATCCATGGCGCCGCCCGAAGCGGCTCCGGCGCCGATCAGGGTATGAATCTCGTCAATGAAAAGGATGCTGTTGGGTTTTTTGCGCAGTGCCTTCAGCACGCCCTTCAGGCGTTCTTCAAAGTCACCCCGATAGCGGGATCCGGCGATCAATGCCCCCAAATCCAAGGCATAAATCGTCGCATCTTCCAGCATCTCCGGCACCTTGCCGGCGACAATGGCGCGCGCAAGGCCTTCGACGATGGCGGTTTTCCCGACCCCCGGTTCACCGACGAAGAGGGGGTTGTTTTTTCGGCGCCGCGCCAGCACCTGCAGCGCCCGGATCAACTCTTCCTGGCGTCCGATCAGCGGGTCCAGCCGCCCGGCCCGCGCCATGGCATTGAGGTTGCGCGCATAGGCGGTAAGTGGGTCCTTACTGTTTCCCTTCTTTTCCGTGGTGCCCTCGACTTCCTCTTCTTCCTCATCCATGACTTCATCCTTGCGCATGCCATGCGCCAGAAAATTGACCACATCGAGTCGTGTCACATGCTCCTTCTGCAGGAAATAAACGGCGTGGGATTCCCTTTCGGCGAAGATGGCGACAATGACATTCGCTCCCGAAACCGCTTCCTTACCCGCCGACTGCACATGGTAGAGGGCGCGTTGAATGACCCGCTGAAAACCTACGGATGGCTGGGTGTTGACCGTTCCCGCAGGACCCATGGCGGGTACTTTGCGTTCCAGAAACTTCTGTAATTCCGCAGACAGATGGGTGCGATCGGCACCGCAAGCGCTGAGCACATCCATGCCGTCAGGGTTATCCAGAAGGGCAAGCAGGAGATGTTCCACGGATGCATATTCATGTCCGTACTGGCGGGCAATCTGGAAGGCCTGATTGATGGACTGTTCCAGAGATTTATCGATCATGGTTCACTCCTTTTCCATGATACAGCGCAGCGGATGCTGGTGTTGCCGGGCATCAGCGGTGACCAGAGCGACCTTGGTTTCCGCCAGATCATAGGGAAAAATCCCGCATAATCCCCTACCCTGCTGATGTACCGCCATCATCACCGCGACTGCCTCGTCATGGGGCTTGTGAAAATATGCTTCAAGAATATGCACGACATAGTCCATGGGGGTGAAATCATCATTTACCAGCAGCACCCGGTACATTCGTGGTTCCTGTACCTGCGGCTCGCGCTCCAGGATGGTGCTGCGACGATGCTGTGTTCTACCCATGACCTACACTCCATAGTATTTAACATCCACTGTCATTGTGGCGCCTGCCCTCCACTCTGGCAAGGTGATCCACCAGCAAAATCCGCATACCCTGTATTTTTTGAAGATGGGGTCGCTGGTGGCCAAAAAAAAGCGCCGGGGGAAAGCCCCCGGCGCTTCTGCTCAAACGATACCGAAATTACTTGGTGATATCGATTTTCGCCTGGCTGCGCAGATCGGAGACGAACTTGGCGGCCTCCTGCTGCTGCAACTGCATCTTGATACGATCCTTCATGGCAGCCAGTGGCGGAGGGGTCAGGGCACGAGTCGCCTGTACCTCGATCACGTGATAGCCGAACTGGGTCTGCACCGGGCCGACGGGCTTGTCGATGGGGGCTGTCTCGATGGCCTGAGCGAAGGGCGGAACGACCATGCCGGGGACAATCCAGCCCAGTTCGCCACCGTGGGCGGCGCTGGCCTTATCAATGGAGTCTTTCTCCGCCAGGGCAGAGAACTTTTTGCCAGCCTTGAGCTCAGCCACAATCTTGTCGGCTTCGGCTTTGGTCTTCACCAGAATGTGACGCACTTCGAATTCCTTCTTGCCCATGGCCTGGACGAACTTGTTGTAGGCATTCTGAATGTCGGCCTCAGGAACCGGATGATCTTTTACATACTGGTCCACCGCCGCATCGGCCAGGATCTGGCGCTTGGCTATGGCCAGACGTTGCTTGACATCAGGCGACTGGCCCAGCTTGTGACTGATGGCGTACTGCGAAAGTACTTCCATGTTTACCAGATTCTGCACCACTTGCTCGCGGGCATTGGGCTCTTTGGCAAGCGCCGGGCTCATGGACATGATGGCCTGCACCTGGCTGTTGTCGATGGCGGTACCATTGACGGTGGCGACAGGGGCAGCAAAAGCGGGTACTGCAAAAGCGCTGACTGTGGCAGCAAGAATGACCGCGCGAAGTTTCATAAATTTTCCTTCAGGTTAAGTGACGCTGGCCCTATTATCCATAGTGGCGGACAAAGGGGAAGTCTCAGGAGGTACTACGTTGCAGTGGCGCCTCTGTTTCCCGACGTTTTTCAGGACCGAGGAGGAGTTCCACCAGGGTGAGAGCAAAATCCATAGCAGTACCAGGTCCCCGTGAAGTAATCAGGGGGCCATCAATCACTACGGCACTTTCTTGATAGGTATAGTCCGAGATCCGCGGGTCGAGGATGCCTGGATAAGCGGTGACCTGGCGCCCGTCGAGCAGATGATGGGTGGCCAGCATGCCGGGTGCCGCACAAATGGCGGCAATAATCTGCCCCCGCCGGTGTCTTTCCTGCAGAAGTTGAATAAGCGGTTGATGCTTTGCCAGTCGCTGCACGCCCTCATTGCCGCCAGGGAGCAGGATCACATCAATATCAACGCTGGCCACATCGGCTAACAGCGCGTCGGGTTGCAGGCGCAACCCGCGCGCGCCGGTGACCAATCCTGCATCGAGCCCAGCGAGGACAACTTTTAAGCCCGCCCGCCGGAGAATGTCGCAGGAGATCACCACCTCCATATCCTCGAAGCCGTCCGCTACGGGGATAAGTACCTGTATTGCCGAGGTCACCATAGCCCTGTTCCTCTTAAGAATAAATGCACGATCTCTACCATTCGGGCAGCCCGAACAGCCACCCTTGGTTCGACCGTGCGCGTGCGAAATTTATCCATGATCAGCGCATGACAAAGCAAAATATTCCTGGCCGGATCATTGTCCCACTGCTTTCGGAAGGGGGATCACGGTATCGACGGTATGCCCCTTCTTCTGTACCGGGACGGCCTTGCCTTCCAGGATGGCGAGCGCTTCACGCAGAGGATAATCCTTGGCCGGATCTGGCTTCAGGACACTGCTGGCGGCCATGGCCCCATCTTCCTTAGTGGACTGGGTGGCGGTGGTGGGTGTGGAGACTGTGGCGGAGGTCGGCAGGGCGATGGTGTACTGGGGGGTGACTTTGCTGCACTCGTCCGGCGCTTTCAGTACGCCGTGCAGTTCTGACTCCTTCAGGAGGTCGGCATCCAGGGCGCGCAGCTGTGCATTGGCTGGCCGCACCTTGATGTTGGGGATAATACCCTGGCTTTGGATGGAACAGCCCGCCGGGGTGTAATAGAGTGCGGTAGTCAGTTTGAGGGCGCCGCCATTGCTCAGCGGCATCACCGTTTGCACCGATCCCTTGCCAAAGCTGCGCTGGCCCATGACCAGAGCACGGCGGTCATCCTTGAGGGCGCCGGTGACAATTTCGGCCGCCGAGGCCGAGCCGCCATTGATGAGCACAATCATGGGCGCGCCGTGGAGATAGTCTGGTCCATGGGCGGAGAAGCGCATGTCGCTGTTGGCGGTACGGCCTTTGGTGTAGACGATCAGTCCTTTGTTCAGGAACGTATCCGCCGTCTCGACCCCGGCCCCGAGCACCCCACCCGGATTATTGCGCAGGTCGAGGATCAAGCCTTTGAGATGCCCGTTGGCCTCCTGCTCCAGATGCTCTACGGCCTTGCGGGTCGCACTGCCGGTGTTTTCCTGGAACTGACTGATACGGATGTAACCAATGCTGGGTGCAAGCATGGCAGCGCGCACACTCTGTACCTTGATGATGGCACGGGTCAGGGTGAAGTGCAGGGGCTGGGCCTGATGGGGACGCAAAATGGTCAGGGTTACCTGCGTACCTGGTTTGCCCCGCATCATATCCACGGTCTTTTGCAGGCTGACGCCCTGCAGGGCCTTACCGTCAATTTTGACAATGAGGTCGCCCGATTCGATGCCCGCCTTCGCTGCCGGGGTACCGTCGATGGGGGCAACGACTTTAAGTACCCCATGATCACCCGTTACCTCGATACCCAGCCCGCCAAATTTGCCATTGGTGAGCACTTGCATCTCTTTGAATTCTTTTGGCGTCAGATAGGCAGAGTGGGGGTCCAGGGCGCTGACCATGCCATTGATGGCGCCATCCATCAGTTTCTTGTCGGAAGTGGGATCGACGTAATTGGATTTGACGATCTCGAAGACCTGACTGAAGGTCTGGATTTGTTCCAGTGGAATTTTATCTTGATCCTTAGCCGCATAAGCGGTGATCGCAAAGCTGATGCTGACGCCCAGAACGAGTCCGACACCGATGCCCAGCAAAGTACCGCGGCGCGGTTTAGGGAAGCGGGGAGTGGACATGGATGAAGTCTCCGAGGGTGTAACCGCAACCCGTGAATGTTTGCGGTAAAAGGAAGGCGACCAGCAACATGGTGCATCTCATAAAGGCCAAGTCATTCCTCAATTGTGAATGTAGTCCAAGGGATTAACAGGGTGTCCTGCGTTACGCATCTCAAAATAGAGGCCATCGTTCCCCAATTCCCCACCGCTGCCAACACTACCCACCTGGCGACCTGTAGAAACCTGTTCTCCGACGTGGACATTGGTAGCGCCCAAGTGCCCGTATATGGCCAATAAGCTGCGTGCGATTTGCACGATGACAATCTGTCCATAGCCCCGTAAAGGTCCCGCATAAAGTACCATGCCGGGCGCAATGGCGCGAACTGGTGTCCCTACTGCGGCCTGGAAGGTGATGCCCTGCCAGTCGAGTCCGCCAGTCACCCGCGGCGCACCAAAACGGGCGCTGATAGGCCCGCTTACCGGCGCGGGGTAGTTACCATGGCCGACGATGGGCGTGGCAGGTAATGCGGGCGTGGGCGCCACCGCTATCACTGGCGGGTGAACTACGGTGGTGGGCAGCTGTTTTTGCGCGTTTGCCGCACGTTGAACCTGCTGTGCCCGCGCTGTTTCCTGCTCCCGCCGCGCGCGCTGTTCTGCCTGTTTCTCCTGGGCCAGACGACGTTGCTCAATGGCCTGCCGTCGTGCGGCAATTGCCGCACGGCGGGCCGCCGCTTCGGCTTTGGCCTTGCGTTGCGCCTCGGCGGCCGCGGCCGCTTTGGCGCGGGCGACCTCTTCCTGATGGCGGAATTGTACGACCAGACGGCCCACCAACCTATCGAGAATATTGGCGTTCGCCTGCAGTTCGGAAATCTTCGCCTTGTCGGCGGCAATGCGGTTTGCCAACTGATTTTCCAGTGCGGCGTGATGCTGGCGCTGTTGCTGGAGGGTTTGTTCTTGAGCACGGACTTGTCGTGCCAACTGGGCGAGGTGCGTTTCGTGGGTTTGCACCTCGTGCTTGGTCTTCAGTATTTGTTGTGCGGTGTCTTGCGTCTTGATAATAAGTGTACTGCGCGCTTTAGCCAGGGACTCATAAAAGACGCTCATACGCCCCAGTTCTCCCGGACGTTCCGTTTGCAGCCAGACGGCCAGCGGCGTGACACCACCCAGCGTGTAGGCGGCACGTAACTGTTGGGCGAGAATGCCTTTTTGCTGAGCCAGTTCGGCCTGGAGTGCACTGATTTTTGCCCGCAGATCAGCAATCTGCGCTTGTGCCTGGTGTTGCTGCTGCTGAATACCGGCCAGCTTTTCCTGCGTCGAAACAACCCGTTGATTAATGGCGATGATTTCTTCGCGCAGTTGCGCCTGGGTTTTCTGCCCCGCCGCGAGGTGCGCCTGCATTTGCCCCAAGTTCTCGTGGATATGCTCCAGCTTTTGCCGACTGTTTTGTATTTTCTCTTGCAACGTTGCCGCCCCCCCTCCCACCGGGAGGAGAATGGTCAAAGCAAGCAGTGCGCCGATGCGGGGATGGGACAAAAGCGACATGGCTTAGAAGGTCTGCACCAGGTTTTTCCCGCCCATCTCAGGGGGTACCGGCAGGCCCATGAGCTGAAGCAGGGTGGGGGCCAGATCTTCCAGAGCACCCCCGGACAGAATCTCAGCAGAGCGCCCGATATAAAGCAGGGGCACCGGATTGTGGGTATGGGAGGTGTGTGCCTGGCCGCTATCGACGTCCAGCATTTGCTCAACGTTGCCATGATCGGCAGTGATCAGCACTTCGCCGCCCACAGCGCGCACGGCGCTGACAATACGGCCCAGGCTGCGGTCTACCGCTTCTACCGCAGCAATGGCGGCAGCCAGTTTGCCACTGTGGCCGACCATGTCAGGATTGGCGATATTACAGATGATGGCATCGTAGTGGCGACTTTCAATACGGGTGACCAGCGTATCGGTCAGTTCGTTCACGCTCATTTCCGGCTGCAGATCGTAGGTGGTGACCTTGGGGGAGGGGATCAATACTCGATCCTCACCGGGGAAGACCTTTTCGTCGCCGCCATTTAAAAAGAAGGTGACGTGGGCGTATTTTTCGGTTTCGGCGATGCGTAGTTGATGTAGGCCGAATTGCGATACCCATTCGCCAAAGGTATTTTTCAGACGGGTGGGAGGGTAAGCGACATGCACGCCAAAGCGCTCGCTGTATTCTGTGAGGGTAACGAAGTCTGCGAGATGGGGTATCGCCTGCCGCGTAAAGCCGTCGAAATCTGCTTCGATAAAGGGGCGGGTGATCTGCCGGGCGCGATCGGAGCGAAAGTTCATGAATAACACCGTATCGTGATCACTGATGCACGCCGGGCTGGCACCAATCTGGGAGGCGGCGACAAATTCGTCGCTTTCGCCACGCGCATAGGCGGCAGCGAGCGCCTCGACACCCGTAGCATAGTGCTCACCCTTGCCGAGGGTAAGCAGATCATAGGTCTGCTGTACCCGGTCCCAGCGGTGGTCACGATCCATGGCATAGAAACGGCCAATCACTGAAGCCAGAGTACCTCCGTGGGTATTTATCTCCGCGTCCAGCCTTTCCAGAGACGCTTCCGCGCAGCGTGGCAGGGTGTCGCGGCCATCCAGAAAGGCATGCACGTAAACCCGTTCGGCGCCCCGACCTCGTGCCAGGCGCAGCGCCGCGAGAATGTGTTCTTCGTGGGAATGCACCCCGCCCGCCGAAAGCAGACCAAGAATATGTACAGCACCGCCCTGTGCCTTGGCGGCATCCACCGCCGCACAGAGGGTGCTGTTAGAATAAAAACTGCCGTCGCCGATGGCACGATTAATACGTTCGTACTCCTGATATACCACGCGACCGGCACCGATATTGATGTGCCCGACTTCGCTGTTGCCCATCTGCCCGCCTGGAAGTCCTACAGAGGCCCCGGACGCATTGATGAGGCCATGGGGATAACTCTGCCACCAGCCATCCCAGTTCGGCGTGCGTGCCTGGGCAATGGCATTGTCCTCGGGTTCCTCGCGATAACCCCAGCCGTCGAGGATCAGGAGTAACACCGGACGTGGTTTATGAGTCATCATTTTCCTCTGTGTGGCGAACGCACCTTGTAAGTGAAAGGCATTAGAACAGATCAGGCGAATCCTGTCATGGGGCCATGACCAGAGGTTTCAGGTGCCAGATGTCCGTGTTGTACTGGGCGATGGTCCGATCACTGGAAAAAACGCCGCTGGCCGCGGTGTTGAGGATGCTGAGACGCTGCCATTCGGTCTGATCATGCCAGAGTTCCGCCGCTTCCCGTTGCTTCAGCTTGTAGCTGGTGAAGTCGGCGAGCACCATCCACGGGTCATGGGGATGGGTGACGGCGTGGATGATGGGGTCGAAAATACCTGGTTCAAAGGCGTTGAAATAGCCGCTCTGCAGCAGGTCCATGACCCGCGCCAAATCACGGTCCGCCTGAATATATATCTCTGGATTGTAGTGCCCGCGCAGTTGTCTGACCTCTTGGGCATTGAGCCCGAAGAGGAAAAAGTGCTCCGCACCGACCGCTTCGCGAATTTCGATATTGGCACCATCCAGCGTGCCGATGGTCAGGGCGCCATTCATCATGAACTTCATGTTGCCGGTACCGGAGGCCTCCTTACCTGCGGTGGATATCTGCTCGGAGAGGTCAGTTGCCGCGCAGATATGCTCCATGAGGGAGACTCTGTAGTCCGGTAGGAAGCTCACGCGCAGCAAGCCTTCCGTATCCGGGTCGTGATTGATGACATTGGCAATGTTGTTGATGAACTTGATGGTACGCTTGGCCATAAAATAGCCGGGCGCCGCCTTGCCGGCGAACAGGACATTGCGGGGGGTCACCTCGGCAGCTTCGCCGCGCTTGATACGGTCGTAGAGGTGAACGACGTGCAGGGTGTTGAGCAGTTGCCGTTTGTACTCGTGGATGCGCTTCACCTGCACGTCCACCAAGGCATCGAAGATGAAGGTGACGCCGGTATGCTGATGCACGAGTGCCGCCAGCCGTTCCTTGTTAACGCGACGTACCTCTGCCCAACGCTTGCGGAACTCCGCATCATCCGCTGCCGGTGCCAGGTCCCGTAAGCGTTCCAGGTCGTACTTCCAGTCGGGGCCGATGCGCTCGGTGAGAAGGTCACTCAGCCCTGGGTTGGCCCATTGCAGCCAGCGCCGCGGTGTCACCCCGTTGGTTTTGTTGTTGAACTTCTTCGGCCAGAGACGGTGAAAATCGGCGAAAAGCTCATCGCAGAGGAGTTGGGTGTGCAGTGCCGCGACCCCATTGACCGAAAAGCTGCCCACCACGGCGAGGTGCGCCATACGCACCATCTGCTCGCCGCCTTCTTCGATAATGGACAATCGCCGCAGCAAGCTGGTGTCACCCGGTGCGCGTCGTGCCACCTCTTGCAGGAAACGTCCATTGATTTCCAGGATGATTTCCAGCAGGCGTGGCAGGAGCTGTCGGAATAAACGCACCGACCACCGCTCTAGTGCTTCTGGCAATAACGTGTGGTTGGTATAGGCCATGGTGTGGCTGGTGATGTCCCATGCGTCTTGCCAGTTCAGGCCATGCTCATCCATCAGCAGGCGCATCAGTTCCGGCACGGCGCAACTGGGATGGGTATCATTGAGCTGGAAGCAGTGATGTTTGGCAAAATCGCGGAAATTTTCGCCATGCACGGCGACCCAGTCCGCGACCACATCCTGAAGACTGGCGGAGGCCAGAAAGTACTGTTGGCGCAAGCGCAGCTCTTTGCCGTTTTCGCTGCTATCGTTGGGATAGAGCACCATGCTGATATGCTCTGCATTATTTTTTGCCGCGACCGCCTCTGGGTAAGCGCCAGCATTGAATTCGCCGAGATCAAAAATGTCGGTGGACGCCGCACGCCAGAGGCGCAGGGTATTGACCACTTCATTGCGATAGCCGGGAATGGGGACGTCGTAAGGTACGGCAAGCACATCGTGGGTGTCGACCCAACGCCAATGCATTTTTCCTTGAGCATCATAATAGGTGTCGCTACGCCCAAAAAAATGGACCCGGCGCACGCGCGCTGGCCGCTTCAGTTCCCAGGGGTAGCCGTTCTTCAACCAGTGATCAGGCTCCTCCACCTGCTCGCCACCACGAATTTCCTGACGGAACATGCCGTAATCGTAGCGGATACCATAACCCGTGACCGGCAAACCCAGAGAGGCGCAGCTATCCAGAAAGCATGCCGCAAGACGGCCCAGGCCACCGTTACCCAGGCCGGCGTCAGGCTCCACTTCGATGACGTCCGTCAGCTCACGATGCTCCTGGGTAAGCACATCGCGTGCAGCGTCTTCCAAACCCAGATTCAGCAGGGTATTGCCCATAGTCCGCCCGAGCAGGAACTCCAGGGATAGATAAAAGGTGCGCTTGTCATTCTCGGCGGCCACCTTTTTCTGGGTGTTTTTCCAGCGTTCGACCAAGCGGTCACGCAGACTCATGGCCAGAGCCGTATAAACGCTGCTCCCCGAGTTTGCCGTTTCTTCGGCGCCCAGAGTGCGCAGCAGATAATGACGAGTGTCCATGCACAGACTGGAGGCATCCATACCCAAAGGGGGTAGAGAACACGCGGTTTTGCCAAGGCGTGGAGCAGGCATGGTGAGACTCCTCAAAAGGCGGGTGATAGACAGTCTCATCATAGAATGATTGTTACGGCCCAGGAAAGGAGAGTTTATTGCTTGTTTTTTGTCATTGCCGCATCCATCTATCTATGGAAGGGGTCAAGCGATAAAGGAGAATACAGGATGGCTACCGTAACTTGGGTGTTGGTGAGTAATGCCGCGGAAGCGCGCCTCTATAAAAATGAAGGTTGCGGTACAGGGCTGCATCTCTTGCAGGATTGGACCCACCCCGACAGCCGCAAACATCAGGACGATCTGGTGACGGATGCGGGAGGGCGCGTTCAGCAGAGCTTCGCCGCCGGGGCACGACCTGGCATCGAATGGCAAACCAGTCCTAAAGAGACGGAAATGCTGCACTTCGCCAGTGAACTGGCGACCTATTTAGGTGAAGCGCGGAAGCAGAATGCTTTCCAGCACTTGGTGCTTGTCGCTTCTCCGCATATTCTGGGTTTGCTGCGCGAAAAACTGGACGCACCTACCAGCGCAATGGTTTCAGGCACTTTGAACAAGGATTATACCTATGTCGGTGTTGATGAGCTCAGTAAGCATCTCGCCCAGGTCATGTGTCCATGAGGGCTTGCAGGTTTTGTTGCAGGAGGGAGGAGTAGTGGCCAAATCGCTGGCAGATTTTATACGGAATGCACGCAGTCAAATTCGCGAAATAGACTGCGACACGCTGGAGGACTGGCTGCGCAGCCGCGATGATGTGCTGGTGGTGGATGTCCGGGAGTCCTGCGCCTTCGTGGAGGGGCATTTGCCCGATGCTATCCATGTGCCTCGCGGCTATCTGGAGGCTTTGGCCGATCCAGAGTATGGCCATTGTCATCCAGAGTTGGCCTTGGCGCGTGACCGGTTCGTTGTCCTTTACTGTGACAGCGGAACGCGCTCCGCACTGGCAGCGGTGACTTTGCAGGAGATGGGCTTTACCGAAGTTTACAACCTCGGCGGCGGCATCAATGTCTGGGATGCCGAGGATAAGCCCATCGTTTCCTAAGTGGCTCGAAATCTAGCCGATATTCTCGCCAAAGTTTTCGTGATAGCGCGCCTGAAATTCCGGCCAGGTAAAACGGTGGTTCTGGGTGCCTGCACTTTCAATCTTATAGGCGCCCATCAACGAGGCGACCTTGCCGATCGTTTCCCAGCCGAGGTCGCGTTCCAGTCCATATAGCAGCCCTGCGCGATAGGCATCACCGCATCCGGTAGGATCCAAAACGGCTTTGGGCTTGGCGGCCGGAATGATCGTCTCCTCGCCATCATGATAAATCACCGAGCCATGCTCGCCGCGGGTGACAATCAGGGCTTTCAGACGCTGGCAGAGCTCGTCGACACGGAGACCCGTGCGTGCCTGTACCATCTGGCACTCATAGTCATTGACGGTGAGGTAGTCGGCGCGATCAATCAGATGCGTCAGGGTTTCCGCATCAAAGAGGGGCAAGCCCTGACCGGGATCAAACAGGGTGGGGATGCCAGCATTCGTAAGGTCTTCCAAATGCTGCACCATGGCGCCGAGGCCATCGGGTGAAACAATGGCCCAATGCACACCCTCGGGAATGCGGCCGACCAGATGATTTTCCTGGGCCTGAAACATGGCGCCGGGGTGAAAGGCGGTGATCTGATTGTCGTCCAGATCAGTGGTAATGAAGGCCTGTGCGGTGTAATGGTCTGGGAGAATCCGCAGTAGCCTGGTGTCTAACTCTTGTGCCTCTAGGTGATCGAGGTAGGGTGTGAAGTCCTGGCCAGCGGTGCCGACAATCAGCGGGTTGCCACCTAACAATTTTAGATTGTACGCGATGTTGCCGGCACAGCCGCCAAAGTCGCGCCGCATTTCCGGGACGGTGAAGGACACGTTCAGCATGTGTACCTGATCGGGCAGAATGTGCGCCTTGAAGCGGTCCTGAAAAACCATGATGGTATCAAAGGCCAGAGAACCGCAGACGAGAGTGGACATGAAAACTCCTTGTTGGTTTTTTATCAAAGTAGGCTAAATGGTGTGGTATATTTATCTAAATCAGGCTATGATTGTAACAGGTTTCAGTTCATAGTGCTGCTATATACGAGGTGCATTAGGTCATGAAGTGGGGGTTGCGCGCTTTACTGGTGTTCTCCGGGCTTGTCCTCGCCATTCCGGCTTGGGCGGCGGGCCAGTCCGCGCATGATGAGACCTACATCAATCTCTTTGGCGGGAGCACCTTTTTTGATGCATCCAGCGGACTGGGTGGCGGAGGTAATGCTGGTGTGGTTGGCTTGCGTCTAGGGCATCGTGTGGATGCCCATGTGGGGGTTGAAGCGCAAGTGGCGGCAGCCTTTGCCCAGTTACAGAGCCCCGCGCATGCTAACGCCGCCAATCAATACAGTGGCGCGGTCCTCGGTAATCTTTACGCTTTTGACAGCCCTGATACTCCTTATCTCTCTCTGGGTTTGGGGGCATCCAGCAACCTGTTTAATAACCAGCTCGGGCGGGGCACCTCGTTGATGGGTGTCTTCGGGGTGGGATATCAGTACCTATTGAATGATCAGATTGGTTTGCGTCTGGGTGTGCAGGACCAGTTGCTCTTTAGTGCCCCTACGCCCAGCAGTGCTAACCTCAATGACGTACAGGTGACAGGTGGTATTTCCTATTTTTGGGGCGGTAGCAAAAAATCCTCTTTCCCGGTGGTCGGTCCGGCGCATCCTTAAGCCGTATACCCGCCACGCTTGAGCCATTTTTGCCTTTGCGGTGAGCGCGTTTCACTTCGCTTGTGCTGCTTTCCTTTGATATAGTGCGCGCTGTCCCTGTCGACAGTAACAGTCGGCCTAGCCAGCGAGGAGCCCAGCGCATGTCCAAAAGTCATCTTTTCACCTCTGAATCTGTTTCCGAAGGTCACCCCGATAAAGTTGCGGATCAGATTTCCGATGCCATTCTTGACGCGATTCTGGCTCAGGACCCCCGCGGTCGCGTGGCGGCCGAGACGCTGATTACTACCGGTCTGATCGTGCTCGCGGGTGAAATTACCACCACAGCGGTGGTGGATTATGCGGATGTGGCGCGCCAGACCGTGCGCCGGATCGGTTATAACTCCTCGGATATGGGTTTCGACTGGGCCTCCTGCGCGGTGGTGCAGACCCTGGACAAGCAATCCCCTGATATCGCTCAGGGTGTGGACGAAGGTGCTGGCCTTGACCTCGATCAGGGCGCTGGTGACCAGGGCCTGATGTTCGGCTTTGCCTGCGACGAGACGGATGTGCTGATGCCGACGCCCATCTATTTTGCCCACCGTCTGACCGAGCGACAGGCGATGGTGCGCAAAGATGGTCGCCTGCCCTGGCTGCGTCCTGATGCCAAAAGTCAGGTGACGGTACGCTATGAGGATGGTCGCCCAGTCGCCATCGATACCGTGGTGCTTTCCACCCAGCATAGCCCGGATATCAGCCATGCAGATCTCGTCGAAGCCGTGCGCGAGGAAATCATCAAGCCCGTCCTGCCCCCTGAGATGATCCATAAGGATACTAAATACCTCATCAACCCCACCGGCCGTTTTGTGATCGGCGGACCCGTGGGTGACTGTGGTTTGACCGGGCGCAAAATCATTGTGGACACCTACGGTGGTCAAGGTAGCCATGGCGGCGGTGCGTTCTCCGGCAAGGATCCTTCCAAGGTAGATCGTTCCTCTTCCTACGCCGGACGCTATGTGGCCAAAAACATCGTGGCCGCCGGTCTGGCCAGGCGTTGCGAAGTGCAGGTGGCCTATGCCATCGGTGTTTCTCAGCCGGTGAGTCTGATGGTGGATACTTTTGGTACCGGAGTGATCGACGACGATCGGATCGCCGCTCTGGTGCGTGAGCACTTTGACCTGCGCCCCAAGGGCATCATCCAGATGCTCGACCTGTTGCGGCCCATCTATGCCAAAACGGCTGCCTATGGTCACTTTGGTCGCGAAGAGCCTGAGTTCACCTGGGAGCGTACTGACAAGGCCGCCGCCTTGCGTGACGCTGCCGGACTGCGGTAAAAATGCCTTAGCGGGGGTTCTCCCCGCTGGAAGATCGGGTCGAGGGGCGCTGCAGTCGTCATGCCTCACTTTGCCGATCCGGCTGGATGCTTCCCGGCCGGAAAGGTGGTGGGGTTACGATCAGGCTCGACCTATGCTTCCCATCTGTGAAACTGCGCTCGCTTTCATGCTCAAGGAATGACTTACATGAATGCTGTGCTCAAAAGTTCTGCTGATTACAAAGTCGCCGATATTTCCCTCGCCGACTGGGGACGTAAAGAAACCCGCATTGCCGAAACGGAAATGCCGGCTTTGATGACCATTCGCCGCAAATACCAAGCGCAGCAACCCCTCAAGGGTGCGCGTATTGCCGGCTGCATCCACATGACCATCCAGACCGCGGTGCTCATCGAAACGCTGGTAGCGCTCGGTGCGGAAGTGCGTTGGTCCTCCTGTAACATTTTCTCCACCCAGGATCAGGCGGCGGCGGCCATCGCGGCGGCGGGTATTCCGGTTTTCGCCTGGAAAGGTGAGACGGAAGACGAGTATTGGTGGTGTGTCGAGCAGACCATCACCGGCCCGGATGGCTGGCGCCCGAACATGCTGCTGGATGATGGTGGAGACCTTACTGGCCTGTTGCACGAGAAATATCCGGAGCTGCTGGCCGGTGTCCATGGTGTCTCCGAGGAAACCACTACCGGTGTGCATCGCCTCTGGGAAATGGCCCGCGAAGGCAGCCTGAAAATTCCTGCCATCAACGTCAACGACTCCGTGACCAAGAGCAAAAACGATAACAAGTATGGTTGCCGTCACTCGCTCAGTGACGCGATCAAGCGGGCCACCGACCATCTGCTCTCCGGTAAGCGCGCGCTGGTGCTGGGCTATGGCGATGTGGGCAAGGGTTCGGCGGCCTCCCTGCGTCAGGAAGGGATGATCGTGCGCGTTACTGAGGTGGATCCCATTTGTGCCATGCAGGCCTGTATGGACGGTTATGAAGTCGTGTCGCCCTATAAAAACGGCATCAACGACGGTACGGATGCCAGCATTGATCGTGATCTTCTGGGTCAGATGGATTTGCTGGTGACTGCGACCGGCAACTTCAACGTCTGTGACGCCGGTATGCTCAAGGCCATCAAGAAGGGTGCCGTGGTCTGTAACATCGGTCACTTTGATAACGAAATCGACACCGTTTTCATGCGCAGAACCTGGGCCTGGGACGAAGTGAAGGCGCAGGTCCACAAGGTCTACCGCGATGCGGCTGCCGGTAAGGCCTTTGATCCCGATAGTGACGACTACCTGATCCTGCTCTCCGAAGGGCGTCTGGTGAACCTGGGCAACGCGACGGGTCACCCCAGCCGCATCATGGATGGTTCTTTCGCCAACCAGGTGCTGGCGCAGATTCATCTGTACGGCGAGCGTTTTGCCGATCTGCCTGCCGCGGAGAAGGCCGGTCACATCTCCGTTACCGTCCTGCCGAAGGCTCTGGATGAAGAAGTGGCCCGCTATATGGTGGAAGGCTTCGCGGGGGTGTTAACCCGTCTGACTGGCGCGCAGTCCAAGTATCTTGGCGTGTCCGTTGATGGCCCCTTCAAAGCGGATGCGTACCGCTACTGATGGCACATTCCGTCGAGTTCTTTCCCCCCAAAAATGCCGCGGGTGAGGAACGTCTGCGGGAGGCGATAACCGCGCTTCTCCCCTTGGATCCCGAGTATGCCTCGGTGACCTTCGGGGCGGGCGGGTCCACCCGCGAGCGGACCTTTGCTACCGTGACCATGATCCGTCAGGATTATGATCTGGAAGCGGTGCCGCATCTCTCGTGTATCGGGTCTACGGAAGCCGGGATCCGGGAGATTCTTGAAGACTACCAGAAGCAGGGCATACGGCGTATCGTGGCTTTGCGTGGTGATTTGCCGGAAGGTATGGAGAATCCCGGCTATTTTCAGCATGCCGCAGATCTGGTTGCATTTATCCGTCATTTTGGTGGTTTTGACGTGTACGTGGCGGGCTATCCGGAGATTCACCCCAGAGCGACTTCGGCTCGTGATGATGTGGCACATCTCGTGGCCAAGGTGCAGGCCGGAGCGGATGCGATTATCACCCAGTATTTTTTCAATCCTGATGCCTACCTGCAGTTGCGCGATGAGTTGCAACGGCAGGGGGTTGAAGTGCCGGTGGTGGTCGGCGTCATGCCCATCACTAACTTTGAGCAAATATCCCGTTTTTCTGCCATGTGCGGAGCGGACATTCCGCAGTATGTGCGACGACGGATGGAAGCCTACGCAGATGATCCACAATCCCAGTATCAACTCGGAATCGACTTGTTGAGCCGACAGTGTCAGTTGCTGCTGCGGGAAGGTGCACCGAGCCTGCATTTTTATACCCTGAATCAGGCTGAGGCGACGACAGCGATCTGGCGCAATCTCGGTCTTTAGTCATCATTGACGCCATCGTCTGGCCGACGTACAGGCTCTGTGGTGGCTTTTATATTGACCAGCGGACACCCTTTGCTAAACTGGCCAAAAGTATGCCTGTTCGCAGAGCGGATCCCTGCAGGTTTTATTCACCAAAGAGGTTATATTTCTATGTCTAAAAAACATCCCGTCATTGCCGTGACCGGTTCTTCAGGGGCGGGCACTACCACCGTCAAGCATGCCTTCCACGATATTTTCCGGCGCTTGAAAATTGACCCGGTCGTCATTGAAGGTGACAGCTTCCATCGTTACAACCGTACAGAGATGCGCGACGCCATTGCGAAGGCTGCGGCCGAAGGTAAAACCATCAGCCATTTCGGTCCGGAGGGCAACGATTTTGAAGCATTGGAGCGCCTGTTCCGCGAGTATGGTGAGAGCGGTCATGGACAGATGCGTTACTACGTCCACGACGAGCCCGAGGCAGAGCTGCGTGGCAGCGCACCGGGTACGTTTACTCCTTGGCAGGATATGCCTTCTGGCACTGATCTGCTGTTTTATGAAGGCCTGCATGGTGGTGTGAAGACGGATGATGTCGACGTAGCCAATCATGTCGACCTACTGGTTGGTGTGGTGCCAGTGGTCAATCTGGAATGGATTCAGAAAATTCACCGTGACAATGCCCAGCGCGGCTACTCTGCCGAGGCGATCGTGGATACTATTCTGCGCCGTATGCCGGACTACATCCACCACATTACTCCGCAGTTCTCACGTGCCCACATCAATTTTCAGCGCGTGCCGCTGGTGGATACGTCCAATCCCTTCATTGCGCGGGACATCCCGACCCCAGACGAGAGCATGGTGGTCATCCGATTCCGTGACCATAAGGAAGAAAACTTCCCCGCTTTATTGCAGGTCCTGCCGGGCAGTTTCATGTCCCGTTCCAATACCCTGGTGATCCCGGGGACCAAGATGGGCTTTGCGATGGAAATCATTCTCGGCCCGCGTATTGAACGGATGCTGGAAGATATGCATCACCCTATCTGAGGGCGCGCAGGCTTAGCCTCTGATCAATCCCGCGGTGGCGTTTGCTGCTGCGGGATTGGTGTTTCTGGCAGGGATATATTGGTGCCCCGAGCGCGAATCGAACGCGCGACCTACCGCTTAGGAGGCGGTTGCTCTATCCACTGAGCTACCGGGGCTACGGCTCACATTCTAGCAAAAGGTACCACCGCGCGGCGAGACCTTTCGGGCGGTCAGGTAAGGGCGAAGAAGTAAGCCCCGTAACACACGCCATTGAAAAGAAAATGATAGGGCCGCAGGGTGACGCCGCGGCGCACCAGAAGATAAGTGTATCCCCCGGCCAGCAGCGTGAGTCCCGCGCCCAGCAGAACGGGGGGGGAGGGCGACCAGGGAGTTAACAGTACGCCAATAGCGGGCAGCAGACTTCCCTGAAAGACCAGCGCTCCGGTGATGTTGCCAAAAGCCAGCGTATCCTTGCCGCGGCGAATCCAGAGGATGCTGTTGATCTTTTCCGGCAATTCCGTGGCGATGGGCACCACCAGCAGAGACAGGATCAGTGCAGAAATGCTGAGCCAGTGCGAGAGCCCCTCAATCCCGTCGACAAAGAGGTTGGCACCGAAGACAATCATGCCCAGCCCTATGGCAAGCTGGATCAAAATGACCGGCATCTTTGTGGGCAGACCGGTCTTGCTCAAGTACAAGGCATGCCCTGCTTCGGTACCATGCCCCTCGGCGACCAGCGCCGCAGAGGCACGCAGGGTCACCATCACATACAGAAAATATAGTGTGACCAGTATCAGGCCGATGCCAATACGCGCCAGAGTAATGTGGTGGGGCACAAAGAGGGCAACGGCGGACAGGCCAAAGGCTGACAGAAACCAGCCAAGATCGCGACGCAAGCCCGTAGGTTCCGGATTTAACGCTCCGCGCCAGCCGCGTTGTGGCGATACGAACAGCGCCATCATGAACAACGTCAGCGTGGACAGCATCATGGGGGCGCCCAGAATGGCGCCTACCCCCACCTCTTCCCCCAAGTGCGCCGTTTGCCCGCTGGTCGCAGCGAAAACCGCAACCACAGGCACCATAGCCTCGGGAAGCGCTGTCCCCACCGCCGCGAAAATGGAACCGGTAACGCCCTCGGAAATACCCAGACGGTCGCCCAGGTGCTCCAGCGCGTTGGTAAAAGCCTCGGCGCCGGCGAGGATGATGATGAGCGCGGCGACCAGCAGGAGGATATTCATGGGCGCATTATGCCACAGACTCTACGCCCCGCAATGCGCTGCGGGATGAGTTCTGCTGCGGATTATGGTTATACTTGCGAGATACATTCAGCCGGGCAGCAGGAGAAGGACGATGCAGAAGCTCTGCAGCTTTTTTGACCGGGACATTTACTATGTGGAGGGCGGGCAAAGCAGCCCCGCCGTCTATTTCATGGCGGATAAAGATGCGGGCGGTATCCTCATTAACGCACCGTGCTTTCGCCCTGGGCTGCAAGCCGAACTGAGCGCCATCGCTCCCTTGCGGGTGCTTTTCCTGCCCAGTCGCTTTGGGGCGCAGGATGTTGCGCAATGGCAGGCGGCGGGCTGCAAGCTGGTGGCCCAACCGGCAGAAGGTAAGGTTCTGGGCGCTCCTATTGATGTGCCACTGGATAGTAAGCTGCGTCTGACCCGCACCATCGATTTCCTGCCCATGTCTGGACGTACGGCTGGGAGTTGCGCCATGCGCCTGCGTAACAAGCCGGGTGCCATCTTCTTTGGGCCGATCCTAGAGAGCAAAACGGCGGAGCAATGGCCGACTCTGGTGCCACATGCCGACGATGTCTCCTGGGAGATGCGTCTCTTTGGTAGCCTGGGCTTGCAGGATGTCCGCTATGCCTATGCCTTCACCGATACTTTTACGCCGGGCCAGACCCCCATCGGGCCGGATGCCGATGCGGCTATCCAAACGCAGTTGCAGTCGGTGCTGGACGCTGACTGAATTCAGCCTTTTGTTGACGTGGCCAAAAATCGCTGCAAGTTATCTATAATTGGCGTATAGTGCGGACGCTGAATTCCCTTCGTTGTCCAGGTATGCTCATGTCTCAAGAATCCGATCTCCGCTTTATTGATTTCGCCCTCGCTGAACCGATCCAAAAAGCGGTGACAGAGATCGGCTACGAACAGCCATCGCCCATTCAAGCGCAGAGTATCCCGCCGCTGCTGGAGGGACGCGACGTTATCGGTCTGGCGCAGACCGGTACCGGCAAGACTGCGGCATTTGCTTTGCCGCTGTTAAGCCGTGTCGATCTTAGTCTGCGCGTGCCACAGTTGCTGGTGCTGGCACCGACCCGGGAACTTGCCATACAAGTAGCTGAGGCCATGCAAAGTTACGCTAAGTTCCTCCCCGGATTCCATGTGCTGCCCATCTATGGCGGACAGTCCATGACCTTGCAGCTCAAGCAGTTGCAGCGAGGTGTGCAGGTCGTAGTGGGTACGCCCGGACGCATTCAGGATCACCTGCGCCGCAAAACCCTGCGCCTGGACCAGTTGCAGGCCGTGGTGCTGGATGAAGCCGACGAGATGCTGCGCATGGGCTTCATTGACGCGGTGGAGGATATCCTCAAGCACACGCCCGATGGCCGGCAGGTGGCACTTTTCTCCGCGACTATGCCGGATGCCATCCGCCGCATCGCCAAAACCTATTTACGCGATCCCCTGGAGATCCGTGTTAAATCGGCGACGACTACGGTGGCTGCCATTCGCCAGCGCTACTGGCAGGTCAGCGGCACCCACAAGCTGGATGCCCTTACCCGTATTTTGGAAGTGGAGGAGAGTAACGCCTGGCTGGTTTTTGTGCGCACCAAAACGGCGACGGTAGAGTTGGCGGAGCGCCTGGAAGCGCGCGGCTACGCCTGTGGCGCTCTCAATGGCGATCTCAGTCAAGCCTTGCGCGAGCAGACCATTGAGCGACTGAAGGCGGGGACTCTGGATATTGTCGTTGCGACCGATGTGGCGGCCCGCGGTTTGGATGTCGATCGGATCACCCATGTGATCAATTACGATATCCCGAACGACACCGAGGCCTATGTTCACCGCATTGGACGCACGGGACGTGCCGGACGTACCGGGGACGCTATTCTCTTTGTTGCGCCGCGCGAACGTCACTTGTTGCGCGCCATCGAGCGGGCGACGGGTCAGACGATCACGGCGATGCATCTGCCCAGTATGGAAGATGTTGCAGATCGGCGGATGAGCCAGTTCAAGGATCAGTTGTCGGAGGTATTGAATAGTCAGGATCTGGCGGTTTTTGAATCCCTCATTGCGGATTATCAGCAGGAAAACGACGTGGGTTTGGGAGAAATCGCTGCGGCGCTGGCTTACATGGTGCAGAAAGAGCGGCCCCTGATTCCCGTTGAGGCCGCAGTACCCAAGCCGATGCGTAGCGACTCCGTCAGTTCGGGCCGGCCGCCCTCATCACATCGTCGCTCTGAAGGCGATCGGGGCGCACGGCCGCCGCGCGGTGGTGCCGCATCGGGAGGGGAGGATGTGCCTATGCGCCGCTTCCGGCTGGATGTGGGTGAAAGCCATGGTGCGCAAGTCAAAAATATTGTCGGTGCGATCGCCAATGAGGCCGGGATACCCAGCCGCAATATTCGCAAGGTACAGATTAACGCGGAGCATACCACTGTCGAGCTTCCCGCAGATATACAGCCGTCGGTTTTGCAGCATCTGCAAAAGGTGTGGGTCGCTGGAAGGCCTTTGCAGATCGCCCCGACTGATGCTGGTGCGCCTGTGGGGCGTGCGCCCGCCAAGCCACGTCCGGCCGCCCGTGAAGAGCCGCGGGTGCCGCGCAAGATACTCTCTGCCAAGCCGGCAAAAAGTGAGTATAAATCGAAGGAGCGTAGCGCTGGTGCAGCAAAGCGGAAGAAACCCGCGCGCTAGCCGAACAAAAGAAAACCGGAATCGCGAAAGCCAGACCGGTAAAGTTACTTTTCCCCGCAGGGGGACGGATGGCGGAGAGCGCCACCCGTTGGGCTTATTAAGCCCGGCGGACCTTCTCGGCCTGCAAACCCTTCGGGCCACGAGTCACTTCAAAATTGACGCGCTCGCCTTCGGCCAGGGTCTTGAACCCCGTACCTTCAATAGCGGAGTGATGCACGAAGACATCTTCCTTGCCATCTTCCGGCGTAATGAACCCAAACCCCTTGCTGTCATTGAACCACTTCACTGTACCAACCGCCATTTTACACCCCAAATTAATCAAAGATGGCCCAACTGGCCGTTGCCAAGGATAACATATATACAGCCCGACGCAAGTTTAAATGTTTGCCCGAATCTTTAGCATTCAGGCAATCAGTAAGGGGTCCACATCAAGCATCCAGCGCACATTTCTGGCGGAGTGAAGTTCGGCAAACTGTGGCAGCCAGAGTTTAAGCGCTTTCTGCATTTGCGCCCGGCTTGGTGCTTGTATCCAAAGCTCTGCACGCTCGAAACCAGCACGACGCTCCATGAGCGACGGCGCCGGACCGCTGATCTCCACCAGGGCGGGCGGTGCGCATTGGCAGGCGGCCCTCAGGAATTCGTCTACCCGGCACCGTTGATGCGCCTCGGCACGCAGCAGGGTGAGAGCTCCAAAGGGCGGTAGCCCCGCGGCCCGGCGTTCATCCAGGAGAGCTTGAGCCGGAGGGCGGTAGTCGCCCTGAGCGAGGCTTTGCAGTAAAGGATGTTCGGGCAGATGGGTCTGCAGTAGTACCTGGCCGGGTCGTTCTTCGCGGCCTGCGCGGCCTGCGACTTGCAGAACGGTCTGCAACAGTCGTTCAGGAGCGCGGAAATCAGCGCTGAACAGACCCTGGTCCGTGTTGATAATGCCGACCAGGGTGACGGCCGGGAAGTGATGTCCCTTAGCCAGCATTTGGGTGCCCACGAGGATGGCAGCACGATTCTGGCGAATGTCGGCGACCACCGTAGTGAGGGCATCGCGACCATGCAGTGCGTCGCGGTCGATGCGCCAAATGGGGGTCTGAGGAAAGCGCTGACGAAATACCTCCTCCAGTTGCTCCGTACCTTGTCCGGCGGTAATCAGCGCCGCACTGCGGCAGGCGGGGCAGACTTGTGGCCAGCGCGATTCGTGACTGCAATGATGACAGCGGAGGCGTTCCTGCTGGCGATGCCAGGTCATGGGCGCGCTGCAACGAGGGCACTGCACCACATGGCCACAATCGTGGCAGAGCACTGCTGGAGCGTAGCCCCGACGATTCAGGAACAGTAATACCTGGTTGCCTGCTTCCAGGGTTTCCTTACACGCCGTTAACAGGGTAGAGGAAATGCCACCCTGCAGATTCGCGCGGCGCAGCGGTACGATGGTCATCTTCGGCAATTCCGCTGAAGTGGCGCGCTGGCACAGTTCTAAGTGTCGATAACGGCCCATCTGCACATTGTAGAGACTTTCCAGAGAGGGTGTGGCAGAGCCGAGGACAATAGGGACGTTTTCCAGGCACGCGCGCTGAATCGCGAGATCCCGCGCCGAATAATGCCAGCCATTCTGCTGCTTAAAAGAGGGATCATGTTCTTCATCGACAACAATCATGGCAAGACGGGGCAGGGGTACGAAAAGTGCCGAGCGGGTGCCAACGATGACCTGAATCTGTCCCGCTGCCGCCGCCGCCCAGATGCGCAAACGCTCGGCGTCGCCTTGTGCAGAGTGCAGGGCAGTTACGCGATGCTCGCCAAAACGCGTTTGGCAGCGTTCTACGAGTTGGGGGGCGAGGCCGATCTCCGGGACCAGAATGAGGACCTGTGCCCCAGATTCCAGATGAGGTCGGATTGCTTCCAGATACACTTCTGTTTTACCGCTGCCGGTTACGCCCTCTAGTAACCATGCGTTGAAGCCTTCGGCCATGCGTAATTGCGACACGGCGCTTCCTTGTTCCGCATTCAGGCGATGTGGAGAGGGTGCCGCGTGTTCCGGTGAGAGGACTTCCGTCACCGTTTCTATCCAGCCACGCCGGATAGCCTGTCGTAAAATGTGGCGTAATTCTTTGGGGATTTTTGCCTCAGGCACAACACTACTTGTGGCGACGAGCAATTCCCGGAGCGCTTGTTGCAATTTTCCAGGCTGGCGTGGTGCCGTCTGGGCTTTGGTGGCACTGAGGCGGTAACCCCAGGGAGCCGGTTTTGGCAGCGGCCGTCCTTGGCGCAGCAGGGTCGGCAGGGCAGTAGCCCAGGCATCACCGAGCGGGTGATGGTAGTATGCCGCCCCGAACTGTATCAATTGCTGCAAGGCCACGGGTAAAATAGGGTGCGCGTCCAGGACCTGCTCAATGGTCTTCAGCGTTACATCGGGCGGACAACTGGCGTAACCGAGAACGATGCCTACCCGACTGCCCTTGCCGAAAGGTACCCGCACCCGCATGCCCGGCTGTAGATGTCCCTCCGGTGGCGGGGCGTAAGAAAAGATGCGGCGGAGCGGTACCATGACGGCGACCTGAATGCAGTCGGCTTCAGCGCTCATGAAGTTGCCCACAACTTCTGTGGATAAGTCTGTGTATGAACATCTTGAAAAGTCCTAGACCCCCTGTCCTTCAACGCGTTAGAGTGGGCGCCTAAAAAAGGTGCAAAATAAAAGACGATAAAAAACAATATGTTAATAATTAGCATCAAAAACATAATGGGACTGGCCAAGTTCGTCTTAATGTATGAGTAAATTGTGTATAAGTTTGTCAATGATTGCTTTCAAACTACTCTGGGTATGCACGGATGGCCAAAAAATGGTCAATCTTCACAGCGCCGCCGGTAGAATGGATATCCCGCTCGGAGCCAGTCCCGCGACAATCCCCCAGAAGAGCAGCAGACCAATCCAGTTATTATGCAGAAAAGCGCGGAACGCCTGATCCCGGTCGCCCCCGAGCAGCGACTGCTCATAGGCCGCGAGGACGGTGGCACCTGCCAAGGCGATCCAATAAGGCCAATGCGTGCCCTGCTCGACGCCGATCCCGAAAAAAATGATGAGCATGACGGCTTGCAGGCCAGCAATGGCGTGACGGTCAAAACGTCCAAAAAGAATGGCCGTCGACTTGATTCCGGCCTTGAGGTCGTCCGGACGGTCGGCCATAGCGTAGGCAGTGTCATAGGCGACGACCCAGCAGGCATTGGCCAGCATCAGCCACCAGGCGAGTGCCGGAACTTGCCCGAGGGTCGCGGCAAAAGCCATGGGTATACCGAAGGAAAAGGCGATACCCAGATAGGCTTGCGGGAGATGGGTGAAGCGCTTGAATAACGGGTAAGTAATGGTGATTAACACGGCGCAGCCCGCCAGCAACAGGGTCAGCCAGTTGAGAAAGGGCAGGAGGGCTGCGGCCAGCAGGCAGAGGATGACGAAGAGGCGCAATGCTGCCCGCGAGGTGATCAGGCCTGTCGCCAGAGGGCGCTGGCAGGTGCGGGCGACCTGCCGGTCGAAATCGCGGTCAAAATAATCGTTGATCACACAACCCGCCGAGCGCATCAGCCAGGTGCCCGCGGTGAAAATCAGGAAGAGACCGAGTGACGGAGTGCCCCTGGCGGCCAGCCAGAGTCCCCAGTAGGTGGGCCAGAGCAGGAGCAGGGTGCCAATGGGACGATCCATGCGCATCAGGGTCGCATAGGCGCGTAGGCGTAGGCGTTGGCGGAGCGGCGCGGGAGTCGCTTGCATCAGCGTCGTCCTCGACCAGCCCAGCGTGGCAGGTCCGGCAGGAAATGCTCTTCGACCAGGACCCCCGTGTCACCGCGACGCAATACGGACCGCCGCCGCCAGCGGCGGCGGCCGAATCGTGGCTGGCTCTCGGCTTGAATCGGGGAGCGCCGCAAACGGCGGTGACGGAATAGGGTGTTGCCGATGGGGCGCGTGCCATGGCGGGTCAGCGGTAACAGACCGTGACGCAGTCCGCGCAAAGGAATGGTCGTGCGCGCCCAAAGCGCCGGACGCATTGGGTCGCCACCGTGCAAGAGGACCTCGCGCCAAAAAATCTGCTCTCCGCGATGTAGGCGCAATATGCGGCGCTCAGTCGGCGCTGGGTTCGCGCGTCCGCTATCCAGCAGCAGCGCCTGCACCGCATGCGGCTTTCCGTAGGCCCGTTGCAGCGCTGCAGTGAGAGAGGCGGGCAAGGTCAGCCAAGGCCATAGCACATGAGGGGCATGGCGCAAGGGAGGCGGATTTTTGGTGATCATTTTGGAACAGGGCAGGGGCCCGTTGTTTGACGTGGCACTCTGCGTCTTTCGGTCATGCCTCATCATTCTCGCCTCTTCTTTTGTCAACGCGACCAAATCAGCGCTGCTGGGGTGCATGATAAATGAAGGCGTCTACCCGTGCCGGTGGCACATTGCGCCAGACCACGGCGAC
Organism: Acidithiobacillus sp.; assembly: GCA_037440305.1. Classification (GTDB taxonomy): domain Bacteria; phylum Pseudomonadota; class Gammaproteobacteria; order Acidithiobacillales; family Acidithiobacillaceae; genus Acidithiobacillus. The sequence continues at coordinate 5,208 of JBBIUH010000007.1, read as the reverse complement.
GCGTCCGCGACGAAACTCCGGTGGCAAGCCCTGGCAGGAACTGCGGAAGTGGTAGGTAAACTGGATGAAGACCGTACCGTGATGACTGATCCCCGGAAGTTGCTGAAAGATGCGCTCGACGATCGCCTTGGGAATGCTGCGCAGCGGCAGACTGGATACCACGGCGCGGATCGGACCGCGATGCGCCACCAGGTGTTGAATGTGCGCTGCGTCCCCTTCAATGACTTCCACCTCGGGATAATGCTGACGCAGGTGGCGGACCATGGCCGGCGCCTGTTCGACAAGAACCAGATCCTGCGGTGGAATGCCGCTTTCCAGTAAGGCCTTGGTTACCGGCCCCATGCCCGGCCCCAATTCGACCACCAGACCGGGGCTGTGGGGCACCATGGCGGCCATACGGCGGGCGAGGAAGGGGGAACTGGGCAGCACAGCCCCAATAGCATGAGGATCGCGTAAAAATTCGCGGGTAAAGTGCCAAGGCTGGGACATCGGCCCGGAAGATCGGGACATGGGCTTTCTCCACCGGTGGAGGCAAAACGCTGGTCATCTCGCGTCGCCAAATGAATGGCGCGTATTGTAGCACGGTGCTGCGGATGGCGTCATGCCGGACTAACTTTTGGGTTATACTGGCGCTATAGGAAACTTCCGGGTTTAATGAGGATGGATATGAATAAGAATAAGCGATTGTTTCTGATCATCATGACGATACTATCCCCGATCTTGCTCAGCGCCTGTAGCACGGAGGATGGGGGTGGGCCGCTGGCGGCCGTCTATACGGGCCAGGACACCCACTACTACCCGACGGCATTTCAGCCTACCCTAGCGGCAGCTACGCAGGTGCTGGGGCAGATGCATTGTGTCATCCTCAGTACCGAAAGTGCGGGCACCTCCTCCCAAGGCAGTGTTATTCATGCGCGTAACGGGCACATGCTGGTGGATGTAACGATCACGCCGAAGGGGCCGCAGGTCACTGCGGTGGCCACCCGTTTTGGTCTGCTGGGCAGTGTTCGGGATGATCAGCGCTTTCACTTCTTGCTGAAATCGGCGCTGGGTTTGGGGTGATTCCGTAATCGGCGACCGCCCCTTGTCAATCCTTCGGGGTGGCCCTATCATCATCCGTAAAGTCCTCACTTTTTCTGGGAATGCATTGCAGAACCTGTATATCAAGACATACGGCTGTCAGATGAATGAGTATGACTCCGAGCGCATGGCTGATGTGCTTGCGGTCAGTCATGGATTGCATCTGGTGGACGATCCGGCGCTCGCCGATGTGCTCCTGCTCAACACCTGCTCCATCCGTGAAAAGGCCGAAGACAAGGTCTTTACTCAGCTCGGCTTTTGGCGCCCTTTCAAGGAACGACGCCCGGAGGTGGTGATCGGTGTAGGGGGCTGCGTAGCCAGCCAGGAAGGAGCGCGGTTGAGGCGGCGCGCTCCTTACGTGGATTTGGTGTTCGGACCGCAGACGCTGCACCGTCTGCCGGATTTGCTGGATGCTTGTTTGGCCGAGCGTCGTCCACAGGTGGATGTCGCCTTCCCGATGCTGGAAAAGTTTGATCATTTGCCGCAGCGGCCGGGTCGCGATGGAGCCACCGCTTTTGTCACCATTCAGGAAGGTTGCGATAAATTCTGTACCTTCTGTGTGGTACCCCATACCCGGGGACGGGAATATAGCCGCAGCATGCCCGATATCCTGCGTGAGGTGCGTGCGTTGGCAGAGCAGGGCGTGCGTGAGATCACCCTGCTGGGACAGAACGTCAATGCCTACCGGGGCGCGACGGGGCTGGTGGGCGACGGCGGCCTGGCCGATCTACTGGAACGTCTGGCGCGAATTCCCGGTTTACTGCGCCTGCGTTACACCACTTCCCATCCCAGTAACCTTGACGACGAATTGATTGCCGCGCACGGCAGTATCGATATTCTCGCACCGCATTTGCACCTGCCGGTGCAAAGTGGCTCTGACCGCATTTTGCGGCGTATGCACCGCAAACACACGGTCGAGCAGTATCTGGACAAGATTGATCGCCTGCGTGCCGCCCGTCCGGGTATCCAGATTTCTTCGGATTTCATCGTGGGGTTTCCGGGTGAAACCGATGCGGATTTTGCCGCGACCATGGAATTGATCGATGCGGTGCGCTTCGATCAGTCTTTTTCCTTCAAATACAGCCAGCGCCCCAATACACCGGCGCTGAAGCTGAAAGACAGTGTGCCCGAGACCCTCAAGGATGAGCGTCTGGCGGTATTACAGGGGCGTATCAACGGGCTGGCGCAGGGCTACGCGCAAGCCCTGGTGGGCACGCGGCAGGCGGTACTGATGACTGGGCCGTCGCGCCGTGATCCGCAGCAACTGACGGGCAAGACCGCCTGCAATCGCTCAGTAAATATGGCGGGGCCCATGGATTGGATTGGACAGATGCTGAATGTCGAAATTACGGCGGCGCTGCCCAATAGTCTGCGCGGGCGTGTGGTGCATGTGGCACCGGCGAGCCAGCGCCTTGCCATATAGTCCCATGGAGCCTCCTGGTAAGACGCTGAGTGTCAGCCACAGCGATTTCATTGCTGAGCACGCCAGTGCGGCGATGCTCTCCGAACTGTCCGGCGAACTGGACAGCCATATCAAACAGATCGAGTCGCGCTTGGGAGTGGTTATCCTGCCCCGCGGCACACGCTTTCATATCACCGGGACGGCCGCTTCTGTGCAGGCAGCGCAGGAAGTCCTCTCCAAGTTGTATGCTCAAGTACGCCAGGGCCGATCCTTGTCCAGTCATTGGGTACATCACAGCATCCAGAATGTGCAACTGGAGGCGGAGGCGGGCGCTACGGCGGTGGAGTCTTCCGGCGTGCAGACCCTCAAAGGGATGATTCATGGTCGCGGGCAACGGCAGCGCCATTATCTAGAGTCTATCCGCCATAATGATCTCACCTTCGGTATCGGCCCGGCTGGTACGGGCAAGACCTATCTGGCCGTTGCAGCGGCGGTGGAGCAGATGGATAGTAATCAAGTGCGACGTCTGGTGCTGGTTCGTCCTGCCGTAGAAGCGGGCGAGCGTCTGGGCTTTCTGCCGGGGTCCCTGAGTGAAAAGGTCGACCCCTACCTTCGCCCGCTTTACGATGCACTTCATGAAATGCTGGGTTATGAGAAAGTGGCTAAGCTGATGGAACGGCAGGTGATTGAGGTGGCGCCCCTCGCCTACATGCGCGGACGTACCCTCAACGATGCCTTCATCATCCTCGATGAGGCGCAGAATACCACCCCGGAACAAATGAAAATGTTTCTGACCCGGATGGGTTTCGGTGCCAAAGTCGTGGTAACCGGCGATGTGACTCAGGTGGATTTGCCTCGCGGACAGCTTTCCGGGTTGGTGCAGGCCATGGATGTGCTGGGGAACATGCCGGGTATCGATATGGTGTTTTTTGAAAGTGCCGACGTGGTGCGTCACCCACTGGTGGCGCGGATTGTGGAAGCCTATGACCGTTTTGGAGAAAAGGCATGAGCCGCCTTTATCTGCGCATGGCCGTGGATGATGCCGTCGCGGCCTTGCCGCTGCCGTCTCGCGCCGAGGCGCGCCGGTCGATTCTGCAAGCGCTCTCCGTCCGTTCGGCGCGGGCATCCGCCGATGACCGGATATGCGAACTGTCTCTAACGTTTGTGGCCGATGCGGAAATAGCGGCACTGAATGCGGGGTATCGGGGCAAGGCAAAGCCGACCAACTGTCTGTCCTTTCCGCAGGATATGCTGCCGACGATGTTCCGCCGTGATCTGCTGGGCGATATTGTTATCGCCCCGGCGGTGCTTATGCGCGAAGCCGCCGAGCAGGGCAAGCGCCTGCGTGACCATTATCGTCATCTGCTCATTCACAGCACCCTCCACCTCCTCGGTTACGACCATGAAGTGGCTGCCGAGGCGCAGGAGATGGAGGCGCTGGAAACCCGATTATTGGCTGAAATGGGTGTGGCCGACCCTTACCTGAACCAAATGCATGAGTGAAGATCGAAGTAGCCAGGAACGACCACGGAGCTGGTGGGAACGTTTTACCCAGTCCTTGCGCGGCAATGTAGAAGATCAGGATACCCTGCTGGAACTGGTCCGCGAGGCAGGCGAGCGGCAGATCATCGACGCTGAAGCGGCGCGGATGGTGGATGGGATATTCCGCATGGGCGAGCTTACGGTGCGGGATGTGATGATTCCTCGGCCACAGATGGAAGTGATTGAACTGGATATGCCTTTACCGGAGATTATTGCCCGGGTGTCCGAGGTGGGGCACTCGCGCTTTCCGGTGGTGGGGGATGACCGCGATGATGTGCGCGGCATTCTGCTGGCCAAAGATTTGTTGCGAGGTTGTCGGGGTGACATTCCGACGCCGCGGCTGGCGGAATTGCTCCGCCCTGCGACCTTCATTCCCGAGAGTAAGCACCTGGATCACTTGCTCTACGAGTTCCGCACGGGTCGACATCACATGGCCGTGGTAGTAGATGAGTATGGCGGTGTCGCCGGCCTGATCACCATTGAGGACGTGCTGGAAATTATCGTCGGTGCAATCGAGGATGAATACGATATTGATGAGGATATGATGATCGCGCCGCGCGAGGATGGCGATTTTCTGGTGAATGCCCTGATTCCTCTGGAAGAATTTAACACACATTTTGTGGCACACCTGGCGGATGGTCATGCCGACACGCTGGGTGGATGGGTGGCGACGCGCTTGGGGCATGTGCCGCGTATGGGTGAAGTCGTGGAGGAGGGGGATTTGCGGCTGGAAGTATTGCGGGCGGACCGTAAACGGGTGCAGATTTTGCGGGTGACGCCGCCGCGCAGTGCATCCCTGCCGGAAACGGCGTCTCAGGGTAGCGCATGAAGGGTGAAGCGCTGAGAAATACGTCCTTTCCCATGCGGCTTCTGGCCGCATTAATTTTGGGCGCGGCCTGGCCTTTGGCCTTTGCGCCCTTTGCTTTGTGGCCGCTGGCCATTGCTCTGCTTTTTGGCCTGTTTTGGCTGGCGACCACAGAGGGGCGCCCGCGCCGTGCGGCTGCTCTGGGCGCCGTTTTCGGTTTTGCGGCTTTTGCGGCGGGAACGAGCTGGATTGCCATTACCCTGCATAATTTTGCCAATATGGACTGGGCATTGGCAGGCGCTGCCGTCGCTTTGCTGGCGGCTTGTTGCGCCGTCTACGCGGCGCTGGCCTTATGGCTGGTCGGCCGCTTTTTTGTCGG
>JBBIUH010000006.1:0-43018 GCA_037440305.1 Acidithiobacillus sp. | reverse complement strand
GCTCCCAGGGGATATCCGTGGCCATGTTCCAGCGCGCGGCCTCCAGTAATTTGAACAACTCGGGGTATAACATGGCGAACCAACCTCTCTCTGGCGCTCTCAATTCATGAGTGCCTGGACACCTCAACCCTTCCGCCCGCCAGACGAAAGTTGGGCGCCAACACCCTCAAACCTTGCGGCAACACCCGCAAGGCTTCGTATATACAGTTTTGGCATTGTACGCCAAATCCCCGCATTGGGCGATGGCTCCGTTTTATTTCTTCTGGCATCCACCCCAGGCACGAATGACCTGGATTTATCCGGCCATTTGCGGCAGACTTTATCAGATATACCTTAGTGTCGCGCGGAATCTATGGCTGCATCTTCTCCCCATATCCTTGTACTGCATGGCCCGAATCTGAATCTGCTGGGTAGCCGCGAGCCCGGTCATTACGGGCAGACCACCCTCGCTGAAATCGAAGCCGGGATGCGAGCGCACGCGCAGGGATGGGGCTGGCGGCTACACAGCCTGCAGAGTAACGCCGAACACATACTGATCGACGCGGTTCAGGAAGCGGCCCGGCAGGGCGTCACATACATCATCATCAACCCCGCGGCCTTCACCCATACCAGTGTCGCCCTGCGTGATGCGCTGGCCGCCGTCCAGATCCCCTTTATTGAAGTGCATTTGTCCAACATCCATGCCCGGGAACCGTTCCGCCGTCACTCCTATTTCTCCGATCTCGCCCAGGGCGTCATCGCGGGACTGGGGGCAGACGGATATTTTCTGGCGCTGGATGCCATTCATCGGCGTCTGAAGCGCCATAATCCATAACTGATACCAAGGAAAGAGCATGGATATTCAATTCATCCGCCGCCTGGCCGAACTGCTTGAAAAGAGTGCCATTGATGAAATAGAAGTGGTGGAGGGTGATAGCAAAGTCCGCATCACCCGGCACATCGCACCAACCCACACCGCACCCAGCGTCACCTACACCCAACCCGCACCGATGGCCGCTGTAGCTCCGACCCCGGCCATCGCACCAGCCGCAGCGCCTTCTGCAGCCGCCGTTGAGCAGCCACCCCAAGGCTACATGATCAAATCTCCGATGGTCGGCACCTTTTACCGCGCCGCCTCCCCTGAAGCCTCGCCCTTTGTGGAAGAAGGCAGCATCATTAAGGTGGGCCAAACCCTCTGCATCATCGAAGCCATGAAGTTGCTCAACGAAATTGAGGCCGACATCTCCGGGAAAGTGATCAAGGTTCTCGCCGACAATGGCCAGCCCGTCGAATATGGTGAACCCCTGTTCATCATTGCTCCCGAGAATTGAGATGTTCGAAAAAATCCTCATCGCCAACCGCGGCGAGATCGCCCTGCGCATTCAGCGCGCCTGCCGCGAACTGGGCATCCGCACCGTCGCCGTCCACTCCGAGCCCGACCGCGATCTTCTGCATGTCAAGCTCGCCGACGAGTCGGTGTGCATCGGCCCGGCGCCGAGCGACAAAAGTTATCTGAATATTCCCGCCGTGATTGCGGCCGCCGAAGTGACCGATGCCGAAGCGATTCATCCTGGCTACGGCTTCCTTTCGGAAAATGCCGACTTCGCCGAGCGGGTTGAAAAAAGCGGTTTTGCCTTCATTGGGCCACGTGCCGAAACCATCCGCCTGATGGGCGACAAAATTGCCGCCAAGACGGCGATGAAGAAGGCTGGCGTACCCTGTGTGCCGGGCTCCGATGGACCGCTACCCGACGATAACGAGGCCCTCAAAGCCCTCGCCCGCGAGATCGGTTATCCCGTCATTCTCAAGGCCGCCGGTGGTGGTGGTGGTCGCGGTATGCGGGTCGTGCATACGGAAGCGCACCTCATCAACGCTGCCAATCTGACCCGCGCCGAGGCAGGCAAGGCCTTCGGCAATCCCACCTTGTACATGGAAAAGTTTCTGGAGACGCCGCGCCATATCGAGTTTCAGATACTCTGCGATGCCCATGGCCATTGCGTCCATCTGGGTGAACGGGACTGCTCGGTGCAGCGCCGCCATCAGAAAGTCATCGAAGAGGCGCCAGCCCCTGGTATCAGTGCCGCCCAGCGGGCTGAAATCGGCGCATCGGTAGTCAAAGCCTGCGAGGATATGGGCTATCGGGGCGTCGGCACGATCGAGTTTCTCTACGATCCAGGCAGCCAGACCTTCTATTTCATTGAAATGAATACACGCGTGCAAGTCGAGCACCCGGTCACGGAGCTGATTACCGGCATCGACATCGTCAAGGCGCAAATCCGTATCGCAGCGGGTCTGCCTCTCGGGATTCGGCAGGAAGACGTTATACTCAGTGGTCACGCCATCGAATGTCGCATCAATGCCGAAGACCCGGAGCGTTTCGTACCCTCTCCGGGACAAATCACCGCCTGGCACCCACCCGGCGGGCCGGGCATACGGGTCGACAGTCACATTTATGCGGGTTATCGAGTGCCGCCCTTCTACGACTCCATGATCGGCAAAATCATCGCTTTCGGAGGCGACCGTGAGGAAGCCAACATGCGTATGCGCAGTGCCCTGCGCGAAACCACCATTGAGGGTATTCAGACCAACATTCCCTTGCACCGGCGGGTCCTGGAAGAGGCACAGTACGCCGTCGGCGGGGTGCATATCCACTATCTGGAGGCCTTGCTCGCCCTATGAAAATCGCTTGGTGGCAGCTCGACATGCGCGTCCCCGCGACAGCCGCGACAGCCATCGAGGCGCAATTGCTGGATGCTGGGGCAGAAGCCGTCACCTTTCTTGAAGGCGATGACGGTGAAGCCGTGTTCGATGAAGGCCTGATCTGGCAGAACAGCCAGTGCCAGGCCTTGTTTGCTGCCGACGACCATAGTGAAGCGGCCCTGCGAAGGCTGGTTAGCGACCATGACTGGCAGCAATTCGCAGCACAGTTCACGCCGCTGGAGGAACAAGACTGGGTAGCGGCGACGCAGGCTGCCTTCCCGGCACGCCGCTTCGGTCGCCTCTGGGTAGTCCCCAGTTGGGATACAGCGCCCGCCGACGCCACTCGCGTGCTGCACCTCGACCCCGGCCAGGCCTTTGGCACCGGCGCCCACGCCACCACGGCCCTGTGCCTGCGTTTTCTGGACGCGCAAATCCGCGGGGGCGAAAGCCTTATCGATTACGGTTGCGGCTCCGGCATCCTGGCTGTCGCCGGGCTGCTGCTGGGTGTCGACCAGGCGTTCGGCGTCGATACGGACCCCATTGCGCTGCAGGTAGCCGCCGCCAATGCCGAAAGCAACGGCGTCCGTACCGGCCTGCAGCTCGCGCTACCGGAAAACGCCAGTCTGCCCATGGCCGACATCCTGGTCGCCAACATTCTGGCGACCCCCTTGTTGGCCCTCGCGCCCACCTTAGCGCACTCTGTCCGTCCAGGAGGCTGGATCGCACTATCCGGCATCCTGCACCATCAGGAAGCGGAGATTGACGCCGCCTATAGACCCTATTTCGATCTCGCCGCCCCGCAACACGAAGAAGACTGGTCGCTCCTCTATGGCCAGCGCAAAATCGGAGTATAACCATGGAAATCGCCTGCCCCCGCTGTGAATCAACCTTTGCCACGGATGGTAAAGCCCTGCGCGAGCATCACTATCAAGCAAAATGCAGCGTCTGCCAACATACTTTTCATATTGATGTCGCCGCAGAGGATGCGCGTGCTGGTAGCAGCCTGGGGCGTCGTCTGGGTAGATTTCTGCTCATCCTGGCCATCATCCTGCTGATTACCGCCCTGATTGGGCAGGTACTTTGGTGGACACGCAGTTACAGTTACGCCGCCACCAGCGCGCCAGTACGCCGCATCCTGCTGAATGGCGCAGAACAACTGGATATCACCATTCCGTGGCCAGGCCCTAACAAAGACATCCGTATTTTAAACAGTCAGGTTACCCCGGTGGGGGATCACCTGGCGCGCATCACCGGCAGCATCGAAAATGTGGCCAACCAAGTCCAGGCCTACCCAGTGATCGAAGTCACCCTCAGTAATGCCTATGGCGCACCGATTGCTCATCTGCATTTTACCGCAGCACAATACCTGAGCGGAGAATTTCATGCCAGCGCCGGATTTGTTCCTGGCAGTGCGGTACCATTTACCCTCAGCAGTCCTACCTTGACGGCGGCTGCCGGTTACCAAGTCACCCTCCTCAGTCGTCCCTGAGGAGGCTGGCCATGGAAACCACGGACATGTCTTTGAGCGATTGCGTGACACTGGTCATGAACCGCTATTTGGCGGATTTACAGGGCGAAGTGCCCAGCAACTTGCATGCACTGATAATAGACGAAGTGGAACGTGCCCTGCTCGCTAACACGCTGCAGCATTGTAGCGGACAACGCGGCATGGCCGCCCAGTGGCTAGGCATCAATCGCAACACCCTGCGCAAGAAGCTACAAGCCTACGGATTAGATACCTGAATCAACTGCGGAGCGGCGTTCGCCACCGATTCCGGGTTCGCACCGACCACCTTGCCGCTGCCATTCAGGTACTGCTGATAATAAGCGAGTACCCGCGGTACGTAAGCCTGGGTTTCTGCAAAAGGCGGAATATGATAACCCGCCTGGATCACGGCTTTCGATCCCGCGTTGTAGGCGGCTACGGCCAGTTTCAGGTCACCACTAAATACGTGCAGCAAATGGGCCAGATACGCCGTGCCACCGTTAATGTTATCAGCCGGGCTGAATGAATTCGTCACCCCGAAACGATCAGCCGTCGCCGGGATGAGTTGCATCAGCCCGATCGCACCCTTGGGTGAAACCGCCCCCGCATTATAACCGGACTCTGCGCTAATCACGGCGTTAATCAGCGCCGGACTGACCCCGTAGCGGCTAGCCGCCGCCCGAATCAGCGCCTGATAATGCGCCCTGGCCACCTTATTAAAATCCGCGCGCGCCACGGCTACCGCCATTTTCGGCGTCCGCATCACCATCCGGTACTTGTCATTCCCGGCAGGCACGTTGGTCAGATGCACCACCCCGCTGCTATCGGTATAAGCATAAATATTGGCCTCCGCCGTGCTTCCGCAAAGGAGCAGCAGCGCACCGAGCATCGGGCCAACCCTCACTTCACCACCCGCAGTGACGGGCGCTCGGGCTTACCTGAGGAGGTATCCGCGTTCTCAAAAGCGCCCCCCGCCCGGGACGACGGCGGTGTGGTCGGGATTTCGGGATCGGCAAAGCCCATCCCCTCCTGCGTCTCCGCAGCGTAAATCGCCGCCACAGCCGCCATCGGTACATCCACCGTGCGGGCGACCCCACCAAAGCGGGCGTTAAAAGAAATCCAGTCGTCCGCCATGCTGAGACTGTGGCAGGCGCGCGGCGAGACATCAAGAATCATCCGTCCATCCTTTTCGTAGCCGCTCGGGACAGAAACTCCCGGATAAGCCACGACCACCAGAATATACGGCGTATGTCCCTGGTCCACGCACCACTGATAGACGGCATTGAGCAGATAGGGCTTAGCACTTTCAGGTAACAATTTTTGTTCTCCATCATCATTAAGGCCTGGCAACAACTCGCGCGCCGGACCTCGCCACTGCTGCTTTGAGACTCCTACATATTCACGTTTATAGACGATTTCTCAGAATTCTCAAGACAGCATGCTGGCATAAAGCGGCTCCATCGGCTGCAAAAGCTTGTTCAAAAGCGCAATAAGCATTTAGTGATATTTATTTTTCATATAGTTACGCCCATATAAACCACACATCCCGAGCCTTTCTTGGGTGTACTCATAAAAAATATCTTGCCTCCGTGACAGTAATCTCTAAAATGCAAAACATAATGCATGCGCTTTTATGATCGGCCCCGCCGGGGCCTTATACTTACGTTCGGAGGAACCCCATGCAGTTAGCATTACGTCAGCAGCTTCGCGTTGTCACTTTCAGCCTGGCCGCGGCCGGTGCCGTAGCCCTGTCCGGCTGTGCCGCCACCCAGGTCGCATTGGAACATAAAGATCTCAGCGTGCAAACCAAGATGTCCAATACCATCTTTTTGAATCCCGTTCCGCCTTCTGAGCAAACCGTATATGTGCAGTTCAAAAATACTTCAGATAAGACCTTAAATGTAGCGGCGCTTGAACAAGAAATTGACGCCAATTTGACTAATCAAGGCTACCGCATTGTTCCCTACAACCAAGCGCATTACATGTTACAGATCAACATACTGTCTGTCGGCAAAATGTCCGAAGCGGCTGCAAAGCAATCTCTCACGGGTGGCTTTGGTGGTGCACTGCTCGGCGGAGCAGCGGGAGGGTTGATTGGACAGAGCTACCCTGCCGCAGGGGCCGGGGCATTAATTGGTGCCGCAGGCAGCCTTATCGCTGACTCGCTGGTGAAAGACGTGACCTACGCCATGATTACTGACGTGCAGGTGGCCGAACGGAGCAAGGAAGCGGTCAATCAGCAGACCAACGCCAACCTGCAGCAAGGCACCAGCACCACTACCAACCAGCAGATCAGCGGTACCGGCCACTGGTTATATTACCGGACCCGTATTGTTTCCACCGCCAACAAAGTGAATCTGGACTTTAAGGACGCTGTACCGCCCCTGCAAGGTCAGCTGGTTCACAGCCTTTCCGGCATTCTCTAAAAACTGAGATCTGCCTATTAAAGCCCACTTACGTGGACCACAAGGCAAAAAGTGCCGCCCAAGGTATCGGGCGGGGCTTTGAATTACGTATCTGTTGTTGACCTGTGCCAGAGGATGCCACCCCACCGGATGGCCTGCCTTTTCAGATTAACGATCAGGCTTAGTCACGGTGATACGCCACCACCCGCTCCACCTCATTTTTGGCGCCCAGGATAACGGGGACGCGCTCGTGCAAGCCCCGGGGTTCGATGTCCAGGATGCGCGTCGTGCCCGTGCTGGCCGCACCGCCCGCCTGCTCTATGAGATAAGACATGGGATTGGCCTCGTACAGCAGACGCAGCTTGCCCGGTTTATTCGGATCACGCTGATCAAAGGGATATAGGAAAATACCGCCCCGACAAAGGATGCGATGCACATCAGCCACCATGGATCCGACCCAGCGCATGTTGAAGTCGCGCTGCCGAGGTCCAGCAACACCTTGATTGAGCTCATCAATATAACGCCGCACCGGTTTCTGCCAGTGGCGATGGTTGCTCATGTTGATGGCATATTCACTGGTGTCCTCGGGAATACGCATCTGGCTGTGGGTCAGGATATACTCGCCGATGGAAGGATCGAGGGTAAAGCCATTGACTCCATAGCCCGTGCTATAGACCAGCATATTGCTGGAGCCGTACAACGCGTAGCCGGCGCAGACCTGCTCCACGCCGGGCTGGAGGAAATCGGCGAGTTCCGCATCACGCCCGGCCACGGGTGCCTTGAGGATGCTGAAAATGGTACCGACGCTGATGCCGACATCGATATTGCTGGAACCATCCAACGGATCAAAAAGCAGCAGATACTTGCCGCGCGGAATATTGTTGGGGATGGCGTAGGGGTCATCCATCTCCTCGGAGGCCATGCCGGCGAGATGACCCGTCCAGTCCATGGACTTGAGGATGGCTTCGTTGGAGATGATATCCAGCTTTTTCTGCACCTCGCCCTGCACATTGTCGGTGCCGGCGCTGCCCAGTGCCCCCACCAGCGCACCGCGATACACCTGCGCCCCAATGAATTTGCAGGAAATGGTGAGATCGTTGAGCAAACCGGCGAAGTCGCCAGAGGCACCGGGATAGAGGCGCGTTTCTTCAATAATAAATTGGCTGAGGGTGGTGCCGATATGCATGGTACGGTCCTTTACTGGAAGATGAGTGATCGTCTAGAGAGCGCTGAGGCCCAGCTTGAATTCTACCGTGGATTCTATCGCGCGCGCCGTTCCCTGGTCCAACCATTGCAGTAACTGAATATGAAAGCGATGGATACCCCCACTGATTTTCGGATAATAATCGGCGCGATCTGTCAATTCCAGGCGGATCATGGGGGGCGGCCGGCGAGCATCCAAAGGCGCTCCATAACGCCCTTCCCGGGCTTCCACGGTCGACCATGCACAGGAGTCGCGCAACAACGCGAGAATCAGATCAGTGCTACTCTGCAGAACTTCCAGGCTTTTCTGCCACCCATTCAGAAGCCCGCGGATGCGCTCAGGGGCTTGCTGGTTCCAGAACGCCAGTATAGGCAGATCACAGTCCGCGAGGCCCCCGGCTACCCCCATCCTGCCGCGCGCGAGCTGGATGATTTCCTGGTGGCGCAATAATTGCCCGAAAGGCTCACGCTGCTCACGCAGCGCTTTGATTTGTTGGTCTATGCGAAATTGCCAGGCGCGCAAAGGGTCTTCATTCGCCTCGGGGCTCTGCGCCCAGATGGCAAGGCTCTGAGCAAGACGTTCCAGCTCCAGAATGAGATCAAGGCGCAACTCCGGGCGGCTGCAAAAATCAAGCAGCTCATTGTAAGGGCGCAGGGCATCGCGCAGACTGGTTGTGCCCGCTACCTCATGCTGTAACTGTGCGAAGACACTCTCCAGGCGCAGCAAAAGGCGCGCGCGTTCATGGAGCGGGTGTTCATAAACGGCCATGCCGTAACCTCATTCAAGAGTCACTGCCGCTGCACGGAGCCACCGCGCCCCAAAACCAGGGAATGGCAGCGTGCACCATTCTGGGCAGCGCTCCCACAGGTTGCCACAGGCGCTTTCCTTAAGCAAATCGTTAGGTTCCCCGCAAATGGCGAAGATAGAGATCAACCTGGGTTTGCAACTCAGCCAATGACCCTTCATTGGGAATAATCCAGTCGGCGGCGGCATTACGCGCGACACGATCACATTGCGCCGCGAGCACCGCAGAGATTTGGTCCTCTGTCCAGCCGGGACGAGCACGCAGGCGTCCTATTTGCAGGGAGCGTGGACAATCGACTACAAGGACTTGATCCAGCAATGGGCGATAGCCATTTTCGACCAGCAGCGGCACCACCCAGACCATCAGCGCTTGCGGATGCCGTCTACTCAATGCATCGCTGGCAGTTATAAAGGATGCACGAATAAGCGGATGGAGAAGGGCTTCCAGCCAGATTTTCGCCGCTGGATCAGCAAAAAGTCGGGCACGCAATGCGGCGCGATCGAGGCAGCCATCTTCGCCTAAAAAAGTCGGGCCAAAATGCGCGATTATGGCCTGCAGGACCGGACTGCCTGGCGCCACCAGTTCGCGGGCGATGACATCGGCATCCAGCACATGGGCGCCCGCCGCCTTGAGCATCCCGGCAACCGTGCTTTTGCCGCAGGCCACCCCCCCCGTCAGGCCAATCCGCAGCACCATTCAGGAACCCAGCAGGTGCAGGTAACCGGAAATAATGGCTTGTGGCCACAGCAGCATGAGCCAGCCCCCCAGCGCCAGGTAGGGACCGAAGGGCATGGCATAGTCCCGGCCCTTACCACGCAGCAGGAAGCTCAGGGCGACCAGACCACCGCTCAGAGCCGCGATGAACAGGGTCAAAAAGACGGCCTGCCAGCCTAGCCACGCACCAATCATGCCGAGCAACTTGAGATCACCGCCGCCCATTCCGTGCCGCCCGGTCGCCCGATAATACACCGTGGCCAGCAACCACAGACTGCCGTAGCCGATGACTACACCGAGCAAGGCATCCTGGGGCGTCACCAGCGCTATCCCCGGCCAGAAAAGTGCCGACCCATTGAGTAGCAGCCCGATCAGCAGTCCCGGCTTGGTAATGCGATCGGGCAACAGTTGCGTCTCCAGGTCAATCATGGTCAGCGCCAGCAGTGCCCAGGTGAATACCAAGGCAGGGATCAGTGGCCAAGTAAAGCCCAGTTGCCAAACGACCGCCAGACTGAGCAAGCCGGTCAGGAGTTCCAGCGCTGGATAACGCCAGGCAATGGGGTTGCCGCAACCATGGCAGCGACCGCGCAATAACATCCAGCTCAGGACTGGGATATTTTCCCAGGAATGCAGCACATGGCCGCAGTGCGGGCAGTGGGACGCGGGATGGATGACGGATTCGTGGCGAGGCACACGATGTACCACCACATTCAGGAAGCTGCCAATGAGCAGACCGAGCAGGGCGATTAAGATATAGGCCACGCTCATTGCACCCTGTGTCATGCAATTTCTCCCGGAGACAATCTGCTGAGTCGCAGCTCCAGCGACTGCAAACTGACGCCCAGCAGGTCTGCGGCATGATGCCGGTCCCCTCCGGCCTGCTCCAGCATCTGGCGCAGTAATACGGCCTCCGCCGTGTCTAAACCGGTCGGCGCAGCACTTACCGTTACAGAGGCAAGCATGCCGCTTTCTGGCGCCACACCGCCAGAGGAGGCGAATGCTTCTTCCGGTAGAATATCGTCCCGCTGTAATGCGAGACGGCGCTCCAGCAAATTTTCCAACTCGCGGACATTGCCAGGGAAAGCGTAACTACCCAGCCGCTCCAGAGTCCCCGCGGGCAGCCGCGCCGACGCACCAGGCTGCGCTCCCCCGATACGTTGCAGGATCACCTCCGCCAACTGAGGAATATCTTCCGGATGCTCGCGCAAGGGCGGCATATGGAGCCGCACGACATCCAGACGATACAGGAGATCCTGACGAAAGTTACCGGCAACGACCATCTCTTGCAGATCGCGGTGGGTAGCGGAGATGAAACGCAGATCCAGGGGAATTTCCCGCGATGCACCCAGCGGACGAATGGTCCGCTCCTGAATGGCCCGCAGGAGCTTGACCTGCACCATCATCGGTAGTTCACCGATCTCATCCAGAAAAATGGTGCCGCCGTTGGCCGCCACGAAGAGCCCTTCGCGGCGCTGCACAGCACCAGAGTAAGCCCCCTTTTCGGCACCAAAGAGCTCGCTTTCCACCAGTCCCTCGGGAATGGCACCGCAGTTGACGGCTACGAAAGGCTTGTCGTGACGGGGTCCCGAGGCGTGAATAGCACGCGCGGCCAACTCCTTGCCGGTACCAGACTCACCGGTAATGTGTACCGGAGCATTACTTCGCGCAATGCGGCGGATATCGTCGCGCAAGCGCCGCATGACCGGAGAATCGCCCACCAGCCGTTGCGTGCCGTCCGAACCCGCCGGTGACAAGCGACTGAGATCAACGGCTTGAGATATCAGTCGCCGCAGGCGCGTAAGTTCGATGGGCTTGGCCATGTAATCAAAAGCCCCCGCCTGCATCGCCTCGACGGCGCCATCGGCGGAGGAGTAGGCCGTAATCACGGCCACCGGCACTTGTGGATGCAACGCATGCACACGACGTACCAGCTCAATACCGGAACCATCCGGTAAACGCAGATCGCTCAGACATAAAGAGGGGGCACCTTCGGCGAGGCGGGCGCAAGCTTCTGCGAGAGAATAGGCACCAGTGACAGCGATTCCCATACCCTGCAGCGTAATACCCAGTAATTCAACGATATTCGGCTCATCATCCACGATCAGGGCAGGTGGCAATACGGAAAAATCAGCCATCACTCCTCCGCCTCCAGACACCAGCAGGGGAGAAAAATCCGGAATAATACACCACCCTGTGGATGGTTTTCACAATCAATGCGACCCCCATTGATGCGCAACAGCTCGCGCACCATAGACAAGCCCAGTCCGGTACCCCGTGAATTGGTCGTAAAAAATGGCTCAAAAATGCGCTCCATCACCTCCGGCTTTACGCCCGGTCCAAAATCCCGCAGCGTCACCATGATGGTCTCCTTGTCCGCACGTACCGTCTCGATCTCGACGCACATCGTAGCATCTTCTGCCACACCATACTGCGCGCTGTTATGCAGCAGGTTCCAGAACACCTGCCGTAGCTGCGCAGGATCGGCATAGACCGTAAGCTGCGAGGAAATTTCGCGGATAACGATCGTCATGGATGCAAGCAGCGGGTCCGCCTGCAACTGGGCGATGAGCGTCGGCAACCAGCTCAATAACGCGATGGGTTCAGAATGCGCCGGACTCGGGCGGGCCATCTCCAGTACCGATTCGACGATGGCGTTGATGCGCACCGTCTCCCGTTCCAGGATCTCAAAAAGATGCCGCGAACCTGGGGTTTCCACACTCTCGCCGAGCAGGTTACCCGCGTGGCGAATCACACTGAGCGGATTACGAATTTCATGGGCAATGTTAGCCGCCAGACGACCCAGCGCCGCCAGTTGGGCCTCGCGTTCGCGGGCACGCAGCGCTGATGCATCACGGAGGAGCAACAAGCGGTAGGGGCTGCGGGGCAGGGCAATTTTACGTACCAGCAAGGTCTGTGCATCGCCCTGCAGAGTCGGAGAACGCCCGCTTAGCGGGATCACCATCTCGCTGTCATTGTGCGCCGCCTGTCGCAGCATGGTGGCCAGACGCGGCTGCACCATATCGATGGCGACAGGCGCGGAAGTCCATAGCCGATACCCCGAAAGCGTCCGGGCAACCGGGTTGCTCAGAACAATGCGGTTTTGCCGATCCAGCACAAAAACGCCCACATCCATATGCTGCACAATTTCCTGGTTCAGGGCGTTGAGATTGACGACCTCGGCATCCCTTTGCAGTGCCAGACGGTTGCCGCGTTCCAAGCTGATAACCAGACTGTCGGCCAACACCGCCACAGCCACCAGCGCCAGAACATAAATAAAAAGCTGGCCAAGGGGCGGATGCACGGTGGTCATTCCACCCAGGAGTGACTCACCGACCAGCAGTGCAAGCAATATCCACACAAAAACAAAAGCACTTTTGCCGCGCAAGAGGCTCGCCGTGGACACCAGCAGCAGGAAAGGAAGGATACTAAAAGGGCCGCTGACCCCTCCCCCGAAATGCAATAACAGCAGCACCAGCAGGGTGTCAGTCGACACCTGAATCCAGGCGTGGCGGCGCGGTTGCACTGGCCGCCGCAACAAAAGTGCCAACAGGTAACAGAGACTGACCGTGGCGGCCACCAAGGTCAGGACACGCAACAGCCTCGCATGCCCTCCCAGATCAATAATGGTCTCACTGGCCGGTAAGTGTACCAGGATGCCAATAACCGCTGCGATGAGTACGCGGTAGGCGGAAATCCCCCAAAGGCGCCGCCAGTCACCCACCATCTCCGGCATATTATGCGCCCCGCCACAGAGTTCTGCCGGACGTTACAACGCCATAATTCTTCGCGCAACCACTACCCATCGTCATATTGGTGACGCTCTGCACAAAATATCTGGGTATCCGGGGAGGCAAAATCAAAGATTGGTCACCCGTAGAACCTCCTCAAGGCTGGTGACACCCTCACTGATCCGCTTCAATCCGTTTTGCCGCATGGTCAGCACCCCCTCCTGTGCCGCCTGCCGCGCCAGGTCGATGGAGGTGCCACCACGCATAATGATTTCGCGCATGGCATCGCTCACCGGCATCACCTGATAGAGCCCCATCCGGCCTTTGTATCCAGTGTTATTGCACTGATCACAGCCCGCCGCGCCCAAAGGACGCCAGCCTTGCAGATCCTCGGGCGCAAATCCCGCCTCGATCAGGGCCTGTTCGGGAATACGCAGGGGCTTTTTACAGTGCGGACAAAGTTTGCGTACCAGTCGCTGTGCCATCACCAGGTGCACACCACCGGCGATGTTGTAAGTGGGAATACCCATATTTTCCAATCGGGTGAGACTCTGTGGTGCATCATTGGTGTGCAAGGTGGCCAACACCAGATGGCCCGTCTGGGCGGCCTTGATGGCGGTCTCCGCGGTTTCCAGATCACGCACCTCACCGACCATGATAATGTCCGGGTCCTGGCGCAGGAAGGAACGCAAGGCGGCGGCAAAGTTGAGACCAATGCGCTCATTGATATTCACCTGATTGATCCCATACACCGGGATTTCCACGGGGTCCTCCGCGGTACTGATGTTGCAGTCGCCGGTGTTGAGGATATTCAGCGCGGTGTAGAGGGTCGTCGTTTTACCGGAACCCGTGGGGCCGGTGACCAGGATCATACCGTAGGGTCGGTGAATGGCCTCTTCAAAGGCCCTACGCTGCTCGGGTAAAAAGCCCAACTGCTCAATGGGCACCTTGGAACTGGCGGGATCCAGCAAGCGCAGCACAATCGTTTCGCCAAAACTGGTGGGCAGAAAAGAGACACGGAAATCGATGACCCGTGCCGGGGGCACCCTTACTCGCAGACGGCCATCCTGGGGTAGGCGCCGTTCAGAAATATCCAGGCGACAGAGAATTTTCAGGCGCGAGGTGACCCCATCGCGCAACGCCACGGGTGGGTGCAGTGCGTCCTGCAACACGCCATCGAGGCGATAACGCACCCGAAAATCCTTTTCATAGGGTTCCAGATGAATATCGGAGACCCCGCGCTGAATGGCATCCAGCAGCAATTGCTGGACAAAACGCACCACGGGCGCATCCTCGACCGTACTATCATTCTTCTGCGCAAGATCGAATTCTTCCTGTTCTTCTTCGTCGCGCGGCTTATCCATGAAAACATCATCGATCCCGCCTTGCATACTATTGGCCGCGGCATTCACTGCCTTCGCCAGCTTATTGGCCTCGACCAGTATCGGCATCACCTGTAGACCGGTGTTGAACTTCACATCTTCCACCGCCTTAAAATCCGTAGGATCAGCCATGGCAAGGTAGAGGGTGTCCCCATGCTTCGACAAGGGCAGCACCAGGTAGCGGATCATCAGTCCTTTGTCGAGTTTCCGAATAAGCAACTCATCAATCGCGGCCGCATCCAGATCAAGCATGGGCATGTTATAGCGGGCGGAAAGATGTGCCATAAGCACCGCGGCAGGAACTGCGCCTTTCTCGACCACGTAAAACAGGAGCGGCGTCTTGCCCCGCGCCGGATCGGCGGCAAGGCTCTGTAACTGCGCCTCGTCGCTTAACCCGTTGCTGACTAATGCCCGCAATACGGGCGTCAACGCGATGTGTTCTGGATTTGTAGCCATCGGCGTAATATCTCCTCCACGGCGGCGGTTTGCGGCAAAGTTCCCGTCCATATTCGAAAACTCTCCGCGCCTTGCTCTACCAACATGCCCAGCCCATCAATCGCGCCCAGCCCGGCCTGCCGGGCGGCGTGTAGTAGGGGCGTTTCCAATGGGTTATAGACGATATCGTATACGCTGCCATTTCTGGGCATGCGGGCCAGATTCAACTCCGGGTGGCCCTCCCCGTGCAGCCCGCGCGCGCTGGTATTGACCAGTAACGCACTGTGGGGCAACACCGCAGACAATGCCGCCGAGTCCAACGGGAGGGGGTGCACCGGGAGATCAGGGAATTGTGCAGCCAGGGCTTCGGCACGCGGCAGGTGGCGATTCGCCAAATAAATAGCCGGACATCCGGCATGACCGAGGGCGTAGACGATGGCCCTGGCCGCCCCTCCAGCGCCAATCACGGTCGCCGGACATTGCTGCCAGCCAATCCCCGCGGCACGCTCCAGCGCCCGCTGAAAACCGAGTGCATCCGTATTGTGCCCTTCTATGCCCGAGGGCGTGAAACACACTGTGTTCACCGCGCCGATAGCACGCGCCGCCGCGCTGAGCTGCGGCATCAGCGGCAACACGGCCTCTTTATGGGGGACCGTAACATTCACGCCGCGCACGCCAAGCGCCGGCAGTCCGGCCAGCGCCGTGGCGATCGCCTCTTCGTGCACCGGAAAGGGCACATAAACCAGGTCCCGATCCTGCTGCGCTGCAAAGAGGCGATGCATCCATGGCGAGAGACTGTGGGTGACCGGATGACCGAGGATGCCATAAACGGCCGTTCCGCCGCCGGGATGCCAACAATTGCTGATGTCAGGCTGTGGGAAAAACACCATGCGATCTTTCCTTTGCAGTGATTTCCATCCTTTTCGAGAGATGGACAAGCAGATCTGGCCAGTTATCTCCGGGCAGAATATTACCCAGGGTCATGGGGCGCTGCGCCCCGGTAACGTGCGCCAAGGGCAGGCGCTGCCCCAACAGGCACTTTCCACCCAGCCAGGCAAAGGCCAACGCCTCCAAAGCCTGACTGGGAATGCCGCTGTACTGCCCACCGTGCAAAATTCGGGTCTCTGCCAGGACCCCCTGCAGGACGCGCATCAGGGTCGGGTTTTCGGCACCGCCGCCGAACACCAGCATTTCTGCGGCGCCCGGTGTCCAGGTCCTTATCGCTTGCGCCACGGAAACCGCGGTCAATGCCGTCAGTGTCGCCAGAAAATCCGCCGCGGAGCCCTGCCAGGATGACCACCATTGCGTCACCAGGGGCAACCCGAAAACTTCCCGCCCGGTGCTTTTGGGAGGTGGCTGCCGGAAGAACGTGTGCGCCAGCCATGTCTCTAACTGTACAGCATCGCAAAGTCCGTCAGCCGCCATTTGGCCATCCACATCACAGGTCAATTGCCCATCACTGCACAAATGTATGGCCGCATCCATAAGCACATTGCCCGGCCCGCAGTCGAAAGCCAGGAGTGGACGGGGGTCGTCCATACCCGGTAACCAAGTCACGTTGGCCATACCACCGAGGTTAAGTACCAGACGGGGTTGTTTATCCTGAAAGCAGTGTTGATGGAAGGGCGGGACCAGCGGCGCGCCCTCCCCCCCGGCCGCCACATCGGCGCGCCGGAAATCGTGGATCACGGTCAGACCGGTGGCCACGGCAATATCTGCGGCGGCACCAATTTGCAGCGTAAAGCCGGGCGCCCCCCGCGGTTGATGACGAATGGTCTGCCCGTGCAAGGCGATAAAGTCTACCGGACCGAGATGGGCGATGGCAGCACTCGCCAATTGGGCATAACAGGCGCCCAGACGCCGGTCGAGCTGCGCCACCGCCTCAACACTCAATGGCCCGTTGGCAGCCAGCACCTCTGCGCGCAACGCCGGATCAAAAGAGCACCTGAAGACACCCCGGTAACCCGCACAACCCGCGACATCAAAATCCAGCACCGCGGCATCCACACCGTCGGCGCTGGTTCCAGACATCAGACCCAGGCCACGCAAGGCGACTTACCTGGTCAGAAAACGCGTCAACCGGTGCAGCACCGACGCATCAATGATCCTCGTCATGTGCTCCGTGCCCATGGACATGACCATGGGCCAGTTCCTCGGCGGTGGCATCCCGTACTTCCAGCACCGTCACATCGAAGTTCAGGGTCATCCCGGCCAGAGGGTGATTGAGGTCGACGGTAATCTCGTCGCCTTCGATGTCGATGACCGTGGCAAGGCGCGTGCCTTCTTCGGTCATCGTCTCGAACTGGGTGCCGATCTCCAGTTCTTCCGGATCGTCAAAATCCTCAACACCCACCACTTCCACCAGATCTTCGTCCCAATCGCCATAGCCTTCTTCGGGAGGGATGGAGACCTCCAGCTTATCGCCGACACGCCGCCCCGCCAGCGCCTGCTCCAGGCCGGGGATGATGCCATGGTGGCCATGGAGATAGACGAGGGGCTCTTCACCCACGGAGCTGTCAATCAGCTCCCCCTCTTCATCTGTGAGGGAATAGTCGATAGTGACGACTTTGTCTTTGCTGATCATCATGGTGCGAGTCCTATAGGTAAAGGGCCTGGGAAAGAGACTGCCATGGCAGTATCGAGCCGATTTTAGCCTGACTGTGCGAAAACGGCAAAATTTTCCGGACTCTCCCAAGGACACCAATGGGGCTCAAGAATCTGGCTGAACGCCGCTATCCAGCGAGGGTTGTCATTGAGCGCCGGGATATAGCGCAGTTCCTGGCCGCCCGCCTGGAGGAAAGTTTCTTTGCCTTCCATGGCGATTTCCTGCAGTGTTTCCACGCAATCCACACTAAACCCGGGGCAGACAGTGTCTATGCGGGATACCCCGGAACGCGCCAACGCGACGAGCGTTTTATCGGTATGGGGCGTCAGCCATTGCGCGGCGCCGAAGCGGCTTTGGAAGGTTTGTACCCACTGATCATCAGACAGACCGAGATCCGTTACCAGCAGTGCGGTGGTCTTTTCGCACTGAGCGCGATAGGGATCGCCCTTCTCAATGCAAATCTCCGGCAAGCCGTGAAAAGAAATCAGCAATCGCTCTGCCTGCCCGTGCTCCTGCCACCAGGCGCGGATACTGTCCGCCAGAGCACGAATATAGGCAGGGTGCTCATACCAGTCCCGAATCATGCGAATTTCCGGAACTTCGCGCCATGTCCGCAATGCTTTGGCCACCGCATCAAAGGTGGAGGCGGTGGTGGCCGCCGCATATTGGGGGTAAAGCGGCACCACTAAAATCTTGCGGCACCCGGCATCACGCAGCACCGCCAAGCCTTGCGCAATGGACGGGTTACCATAGCGCATAGCCAGCTCCACCCGGACCTGACCGGGAAACTGCTGATCCCAGCGGGCCTGTAGTGCGTCGCACTGGCGTTGGCTATTGACCATCAGCGGTGAGCCATCGGGAAGCCAGATGCGCGCATAATTACGCGCCGAGCGGGCGGGGCGAAACAGCAGAATAGGCCCATTCAGGATGGGCCACCAGAGGATCCGCGGAAGTTCTACTACCCGGGTATCACTGAGAAACTCGCGCAGGTAGCGGCGCACTGCCGGGGCGGTAGGCGCATCGGGGGTGCCGAGATTGACGACCAGAATACCAATCATGCCTCGTTCTCCAGCGTGATGCAGACAGGCGCGTGATCTGACGGGCGTTCTGCCGCTCGCGCGGCGCGGTCGATGACAACATCCTGCGTGCGCGCAAGCAGTGGACCCGATGCCAGGATCAGGTCGATGCGCAGCCCTTGATTGCGCCGGAACGCCGCCGCGCGGTAATCCCACCAGCTCCACGCCTGCGCGTCCGGGTGCAGGCTACGGTAACTGTCATGCAGTCCGAGGCTCAACAGGGCACCCAGCGCCGCCCGTTCGGGAACTGAGCAGAGTATGCCATCCCCCCAGACCGTAGCGTCGTAAACATCACGGGCGTCAGGGGCAACATTGAAATCCCCTACCAGCAGCAGTTGCGGCCAGCGCTGCAATTCCTCGGCAATCAGCGCGCGCAGACGTCCTAACCATTGTAATTTGTAGGGATACTTGTCACTGTCCAAGGACTGACCGTTGGGCACATAAACATTGATGACGCGTAAGTCACCGAAGCTGGCGGCGCACAGTCGTGCCTGTCCGTCACCACCACCTGGCCAGTCGCAACGGGCGTCGTCGGGTGCTGTCCGGCTCAATATGGCAACACCGTTATAAGTCGGCTGACCGTGATAGAGCGCCTGATAGCCTGCGTCCACCAGTTCGGCCACCGGGAAACGCGCGTCGACCAGCTTGGTCTCCTGCAGACAAAGAACGTCAGGCTGCTCGCTACCCAGCCATTCCAGCACTTGCGGGAGACGCACCTTCAGGGAGTTGACGTTCCAGGTCGCAATTTTCATGAAAATTACTGGGGCGCAGTGGCACTGATGCCGGGGCGTTGACGCAGGGCGTGCATCCAGGTCGTCAAATCCGGGAATTGCAGCAAGAAATCCGGTGCGCGCAGATCAACATAACCGACTGCGGCGATGGTCGCAATCTGCGCCAGATTCAACACCGGCGCTGCGGCCACATCTTGCCACGCGCACGTCTCCTCCTGCAGCACCGCCAATGCGGCAAGCACCTTGCCACGGGCACGCTGCAACACACCGGCATCCTGGCAATCTTTACTGTGGCGTTGCTCCAACACCCAGGCAACCGTGGTATCCATAATGCCGCCGGCCAGCGCCTCAATCCGCAATGCCTCAATGCGGGCTTCCGGATCATGGGGGATGATGGCGGGTTCGGGGCGCAGAATTTCCAGATATTGGATAATCACTGCTGAGTCATATACGGCAGAACCGTCATTACGCACCAGCACGGGGATCTTGCCCAAGGGATTGTGCTCCAGTGCCCCATGGTCGGCGGCGCGGAGATCCACCCACTCCAAAGCACAGGGGATGTTTTTTTCCAGCAGTGCGATACGCACCTTCCGGGCATAGGGGCTGGTCTGCGTAGCATAAAGTCGCATCTTCATCTCTCCTTTTCCGCTGAGTCTGGGCCGCTATCTGTTATCATGACGAAAGCACCGCCCCAAGCCAACCCCAGAAAGATAAACAGACCATGAATTACGACCATCATTATCACGCCGGCAATGCTGCCGACTGCATCAAGCATCTGGCCCTGAGTCTCACTTTGCAAGCCCTGATCCGTAAAGACACGCCGATCGCTTACATCGACACCCACGCGGGCGCGGGACGATATACACTGGGCACGCAAGGGGAACACTTGCAAGGCGTTGCGCGCCTCTGGGCGGACCGGCGCAGTCTGCCGCATGCGGGCGCCTGGCTGAAAATCATCAACAATGAGAACAGCGACGGCGTGTTACGCCACTATCCCGGCTCACCCGTCCTCGCCGCCGCCCTGCTCCGGCCTGCTGACCGGATGGTGCTCTGCGAACAGCAGCCCGAGGTAACGACGCGCCTGCACAAGGCGATGGGCAAGCGGGCGCACGCCAGCATCATCGGCGAAGACGGTTATCGCGCCCTCTTCGGACTGATTCCCCCGCCTGAAAAACGTGGCTTGGTCCTGATCGACCCGCCCTTTGAACGCAGAGATGAATGGGAACGTCTCGCGGACACTCTGATCCGCGCCTATCAGCGCTGGCCACAAGGGGTGTATCTCGTCTGGTACCCGGTAAAAATCCGCGGTACGATCACCAGATTGCAGCAAGCTTTGCGTGAGCACCTGCCCGCTTTTGCCTGCGAACTGCTGCAGATGCCGGAGGAAGGCCGCGAACAGCTTTTTGGCAGCGGACTGATCGTGGTGAATCCACCCTGGGGTCTGCGCGAGGCACTGACCGCCGCCCTGACGGAACTGGGCCCACTAATCAGTGCACCACAACGCGGTGGGCTGTGGTCCCTGCGTTGCCAAGGCTGGCAGGGTCCGGAGAAGAGTTAGCCGGTGTCTGCTAGACGCCGCCACCCAGACCCGTCAGCGCGCGCTTTATACAGCTGATTTATCAACAAGGAACCACCATGAGCACCCCGACACTGCCCAATATCGACCATGTGCGCAAACTGCTCCTCTACGGCGGCCCCCTCGCGAAGCTTCAGGGGGAACTAGTCAAACAACCCGGTCAGGAAATCAGTGTTGCCGTACTTTATCAACTGGCCCTGCGCCATGGCGTCATCAGTCCGACGGCGGCGCGGGAGGGACTCGCCCTGCTCGCTGCAGCAGGTACCGCCGGTGATACCGGGCGTATCATCCTGGAACAGGTGCTGGCCGAAGGGGATTTTCTGGCCGTGCGGGTGATGCGTTGAGCGGTCGTGACCATGCGCCTGTATAGCTGGAACGTAAATGGCTGGCGCGCCGCTTGTCGTAAGGGCTTGCGCGAATGGGTCGCGGCGACGCAACCGGATGTGCTCTGCATCCAGGAAAGCAAAGCCGACCCGGAGCACCTGCCGGCGGCAGAAACCGTGCTGGAAGGCTATGATGGCCGCTGGGCAGTCGCCGAGCGCTCCGGTTACAGCGGCGTTATCACTTTCAGCAAAGCGCCCTGCCGACCACTGGCAACAGGGCTAAACATCCCCCGCTTCGATCGGGAAGGCCGCGTGGTCATCACCGACTGTGGTGATTTCGACCTGTATAATGTCTACTTCCCCAATGGCAAAAAAGATATGGAACGCCTCGCCTTCAAACTGGATTTCTATGCCGCCTTCCTGGAACTGGTCAACGCCCGGGTTGCCGTCGGCCGGGCGGTGGTATTCTGTGGCGACGTCAACACCGCCCACCGGGCCATCGACCTCGCCCGCCCCAAAGAGAATGCGAAAATATCCGGCTTTCTCCCCGAGGAACGGGCCTGCCTGGACCAGTGGGTAGCGGCGGGCTGGGTGGATAGCTTCCGTCACCTGCACCCGGACGCGGCGGACTATTCCTGGTGGAGCCAGCGCACCGACGCCCGCGCCCGCAACATCGGCTGGCGCCTCGATTATTTCTGGATACATGAGAGCCTGTTGCCGCGCCTGCGCGGGGCAGGGATTGCCACCGAGGTGACGGGCTCCGATCATTGCCCGGTCTGGCTGGAGTTGGACTGAATGAACCTTGAACAATATGCCGCCTTCGCTATCACCACTCTGCATACGGTAACCGATTTCCGGCGTTGGGGAGCCAGCCGTTTTGCCGCTGCCGGGCTCGACTTCAGCCAGGGCCAACAGCAACCCCGCGCCGAAGCCGATACCCTCATCGCGCGAGCGCTGCATCTGGAGCCGGAAGACCTTCCAGAACTCGGCGCGGCCCGTCTGTTAAACAGCGAGAAGACCACGATTCTCAACCACTTTTATCAGCGGGAAATGCTCCGCCGTCCTGCCGCCTACATCACCGGCGAAGCCTGGTTTGCCGGACTGCGTTTTAGCGTCGATGAACGTGTCCTCATTCCCCGCAGCCTGCTTGAACCGTTTATTGAAGAGGGCTTCGCGCCCTGGGTAGAGGCGTCGCAGGTGCAGCGCATTCTGGAGATCGGCACGGGCTCCGGCTGCATGGCCATCGCCCTGGCCCTGCGCTTTCCGGATGCCGAAGTGGATGCAGTAGATATTTCCGCCGAGGCGCTCGCCGTAGCCCGCACGAATGTGCAACGCTATGGCCTGGAGGAGCGCGTGCATCTGCATCAGTCCGACCTCTTCGCCGCATTGGATGGACAGCGCTACGACCTGATCCTCAGCAACCCGCCCTATGTAGACGCGGCGGCCATGGCAGAGCTGCCCCCCGAATACCGGCACGAGCCCCGTCTCGCGCTGGCCGCCGGCGATGACGGCCTGGATTGCCTGCTCCCCCTGTTGGAGCAGGCGCCACATCACCTGCAGGCGGGCGGCGTCCTGGTGGTGGAAACCGGCGATGCCGAAGAGGCCCTCATCCGCCGCCGTCCCGACCTGCCCCTGATCTGGCTGGAGCATCCGGCGGGCGGCTCCGGCGCCTTTCTGGTCGTAGCTGCGGCCGACGGCGGATTTTAGGCGGACCTGCGCAGGCTCAGTCCGGCGTCGCCAGCAGATCCAGGAAAGCGCGCACTGCCCGCGCGTGAAATTAGCGTTAAATTAGGACAACTTCCAAGGATCCAACTTCGTGGAATTATCACAGTCCCTTTCTAAAACCTGGCCCCTCTTTGCGGGGGTAGGCCTCGCCCTCGGTATGGGCTCCTTCGACGGCGCCTCGGTGCAGGGTATTTTTCCCTACGTCGCGGGCGGCCTCTCCACCAGCAGCGATCATGCCCTCTGGACCCTGACCTACTTCATTGTCCACTGGTCACTGGGGATTACCCTGATGCCCTGGACGACAGGCCGCTTCGGGATGCGCCGCGTCTTTCAGGTGGCGGTTACTGTGGCCATGGTGGGCACCGTCATCAGTGCGGCGACCGACAATCTCTGGATCATGCTGCTGTCCCGTGCTCTGGAAGGTGTCGCCGCGGGGCTTCTCGTCCCCCTGAGTCAGAGTCTTTTCCTGCGCCACAGCCCCAGCCAGCACCACGGTCTGGTGACCATATTCTGGAGTAATGCCATGCTGGTGCCTTTCTTCTTCGGGCCGACCATCGGTGGCCTGCTGGCGACGGAACTGGGCTATCGCAGCATTTTCCTACTTTCCCTGCCGATCTGGGGCCTCGCCCTATTTCTGGGCAGCATGGGCATCCCCAAAGAGCAGGGCCATCCCCAAACCCCGCCCTTCGATCGCTGGGGCTTCGGCCTGCTCTATGGCGGGCTGATGAGCATGCAAATTGTGCTGGATCAGGGCGAGCAGTACGGCTGGTGGCATTCCACCTTCATTCTCAAAATGATCTTATTCGCCTTTACCTTTCTGCTGCTCTTTGCCTGGCGGGAAAGCGAAACCCGGCATCCCCTGCTCCAGTTACACTTTCTGCGCCGACGCAATTACTGGCTGGGTCTGCTGTTACTTTGCCTGGGCTGGGCCATGTTCATGGGCTGGGCCTCCATACTGCCCCTCTGGGCAGAGGAAACCCTCGGTTTCAATGGGTTCTGGGGGAGCTCCGTACTTATTCCCATCGGCATCGGCGCCATCCCTTTGTCGACGCTGATGGACCGTCTGCGCGGATTACTCGGGCTGCGACGACTGGCGACCCTCTGCTTTGCCATTTTTGCCTTCGCCTATGGCAGCGCTTATCTCAGCCCCATCAGCAGTCTGAGCGACCTGTTCTGGCCGGTGCTGTTCATCGGCATGGGGGTGGGCATGCTCTTCGTACCGCTGACCATGATTATCCTCTCCGGCCTCAGTGCCCAGGAAATCCCGTCAGCAGCCACCACCAGCAATTTCATTCGCGTCTTCAGCGCCAACATCGGGGTGAGCCTGCTGAGCGTCTACTGGACCCGCTACAGCGCCCTTGCCAGCGACCATCTGCGCGGCCACATCAGCCGTTTCAATCCGGAAACGGCGCTCTCAGCCCAACACCTGCACACCCTGATCAGCGTGCAGGCGGGCACTCTGAGCATCGACAACCTGCTGCGCCTGTCCATGTGGATCTGCCTGATAGCGGCCATTGCCGCTTACTTCTTTATCATCCCGCCCAGCACGCTGCGCAGCGCCGATGGTCCGCGCAATTATGTGGAGGAGGAAGAGGATGAGTTTTCCGCGGCGGCCAGCGCCGCCACCACTTCCTGACGCGACCGCAGCATTTCGATCAAAGAGGACCAGACTGCCGAGACCGGCGCCGGAAGCGCCCCTTACAGCCACGCTGTTTTGCGCTCCCCCCTGCGTGAACATGTCGGCAGGGTGTCCAAGATACAACAACCCCTGCCGTAAAACGTTTGCTTCGGTTACACTAAAGTAAAAATTTCGTGCATAAGGTAGCTCTGTGAAAGCATTTGTCAGCCAGGCCCTGCAAGGGGCGCTTCAACAACTCCACGCCCAGGGCAGCATTCCAGGGATTCCCGCCACTCTGGAGCTGGATCGCCCCAAGCAGGTGGAACACGGCCATCTCGCCAGCAATGTCGCCCTGCTCCTCGCCAGAGCCGCCGGGCGCAAACCGCGCGATCTCGCCGCCGAGATCGTCGCGGCCCTGCCCGCCTCGGAGTGGATTGCCCGTACTGAAATTGCCGGCCCCGGCTTCATCAACTTCTTTTTGCAGCCAGCCGCCTTTCATGCGGTGATCCGCCAGGTCGGCGCCGAAAAAGAGCACTTCGGCGCCAACCAAAATGGTGCAGGTCAACGCCTGCAACTGGAATTCGTCTCGGCCAACCCGACCGGCCCATTGCACGTCGGGCACGG
This sequence comes from Acidithiobacillus sp., assembly GCA_037440305.1. GTDB lineage: Bacteria > Pseudomonadota > Gammaproteobacteria > Acidithiobacillales > Acidithiobacillaceae > Acidithiobacillus. The sequence continues at coordinate 17,902 of JBBIUH010000006.1, read as the reverse complement.
GCGCGGTGCCGCCTATGGCGCCAGCCTCGCCAACATCCTCCGCTTTAACGGCTTCGACATCTTTTGCGAATACTATGTCAACGACGCCGGGAGGCAAATGGATATTCTCGCCGCCAGCGTCTACCTGCGCTATCTTGAAGCCGCCGGGGCACTGCCCTGGCCCTTCCCTGAGAACAGTTATCGGGGCGACTATGTGCGCGAAATAGCGGCCCATCTCCGGGCGCAGGTCGGCGATCGCTTACAGCACGCGGCGGCCGGATTGCCGAACCTGCCCGAGATGAACGACGGTGATATCGCCATCGACACCCTCATCGCCCACCTGAAGCAGTCTCTCGGCAAAAACTATCGCACCCTGCACAGCGCCGGACTGGACGAGATTCTCACCGACATCGGCGACGATCTGGAGGGCTTCGGTGTGCATTACGAGCGCTGGTATTCCGAGCGCAGCCTGATGGATACGGGTGCGGTCGATGCCGCCGTCGCCGCCCTCGAAAAAGCCGGACATTGTTACACCCAGGAGGGCGCCCTCTGGTTCCGCGCCACTGCCTTTGATGACGACAAGGACCGGGTTTTGCGTCGCGACAATGGCGCCTATACCTACTTTGCCTCCGATGTGGCCTACCATGCTGAAAAATTTGCCCGCGGCTTCACCCACGTCATCGACATGTGGGGTGCGGACCATCACGGCTATGTGCCCAGGGTCAAGGCCGCCCTGCGCGCCCTCGGCCTCGATGACCAGCAACTGGAAGTCGTCCTCGTCCAGTTCGCCATCCTCTATCGCGGTACGGAAAAGGTCTCCATGTCTACCCGCGCTGGCGAGTTTGTCACCCTCCGTGAACTGCGCGAGGAAGTGGGCAATGATGCCGCGCGTTTCTTTTATGTGCTGCGCCGCGCCGACCAGCATCTGGACTTTGATCTGGAACTGGCCAAAAAGCACTCCGAAGAAAACCCGGTATTTTATATCCAGTATGCCCACGCCCGGGTCTATTCCCTGCTGCGTCAGGCGGCAGAAAAGGGGCTCAGCCTGCCGTCAGCAGACGGCGTCCACCTGGAAATTCTGCGGGACTCCCGCGAGATCGCACTTGCCGACGCCCTCTGGCGCTTCCCGGAAGTAGTGGCCACGGCGGCCCGCGACCGCGAACCGCATCAGATTGCCTTCTATCTCAGGGAGTTGGCTGCAGCCTTCCACACCTACTACAATTCGACCCGAATTCTGGTGGAGGAGACGCCGCTGCGCCATGCCCGCCTGACGCTCTGTCTGACCGTCGCACAGAGTATTGCCAATGGGTTACGACTGCTTGGCGTCAACGCACCGGAACAGATGTAAGGGATCATGCGCGATTACAAAAACCAAACCAGCCGCCCGCGAGCGCAGGGGCCGCGCCCGCCCGTCACGCCACGACAGCCGGTAACACCGGAAGATGACACCGACGAAACGCCCCCCCCTCCGGCACGGCACCGGCCTTGGGTGTTGCTGCTTCTGGTGGTCGCGCTGAGTGCGGGGGTCTGGTGGTGGATCGCGCAGCTCCCCATCACCACAGGAAAGCTCGGTCTAATCAGTGCCGGGACGGGACTATCGGCAGCAACGGCCTCCAGCAATAGCGCACCTGCAACCGATCAGAAACAGCCCGGTAGCACGGTAGCCACCCACCCATCGGCTACCCCGGCCACTACACAAACTCCAGTGCGCAGCCCGCTCGCCGTCGCCACCTCCAGCAGTGCCGCTGCGGCCTCCACAGCCGCCACCCGCAGCGGTGTCGATTTCAATTTTTACCAGATATTGCCCAACATGCACGTGGATATCCCTGCCGACATCCTCGGTAGCGGCCCCGGTATCCCCAGTGCGGCGACCGCCAGCAGTATCAGTGTCGTTCACCAGCCGGTGATCATTCAGGTGGGCGCTTTCACCAACCGCGCCGCCGCCGTCGTCCTGCGCGATCGCCTCGCCCTGCTGGGGGTCAGCACCCAGATGGAAAAGGCGGAAGCGGGTGATAACAACACCCTCTACCGGCTCCGCACCAGCACCTTCGATTCTCTGGCAGCGGCCCAGCCCATCCTTGCCAAAATTCGCGGCATGGGCATCACCCCACTGCTGCTGGGCAGCGGAATCATCGGCTCCGAGGTCAATGCACCGCTGTCGCAATCTCCAACGCCTTAATCGCGGCGACCGGGGTTTCCTGACCACTCAGCACCCGGTCCAGCCCTGGCAGGTAGTGGTTGATGGTCTCCACGCCAACCAGCAGATAAGGACGCAGCAGGGCAGTGCTTAGCACAGTGGCAGGTGCTTGGAGAATCGTCTTGAAGTTGATTTCCCCGTCGTCCAGGTCCAGTTCAAAGTTACCCAGGGCCAGTCCATAGTTGGCACGGGTCAGAAACTCCGCCACCGCCGGGCGTTTTCCCGTTGTTATCTCCAGATTCTGGGGACGCAGGTAAAACAGGATACGCTCCCGTTCGCCATGCACATGGCAAAAAATGTCCAGAACACCATGAGGTACCTGCAACGCGCAAGTAAGGACCGGATAATCGGGCAGCGTCTTCGCTTCCCATTCCAGTTCGGCAAACAGTTTCTCGGCAACTTCCAAATGATTCATGATCGGTTTCCTTGTTCAACTGTGGCCTCGGCGAGGCGAAAAAAGGCGGCCTGATCCAGCGTCTCGGCGCGGCATCCGGGATCAATCTGCAAACCCTGCAAGTCATCCACACTCAAAATACCGCGCAGATTATTGGCGAGTGTCTTGCGGCGCTGGGCAAAGCTGGCAGCTACAATCCGCGCAAAAGGCGCCTGCAAGTGGAGTGGTAGCAACCCTGGACGATGCGGTACCAGGCGCATGAAGGCCGAATCCACCTTGGGCACCGGAAAGAAATTCCCCGGAGCCACCGTGAACAGGGATTCCACCGCGCAGCGCGCCTGTATCATCACCGAAAGTCGGCCGTAGGCTTTGATTCCCGGCACCGCCACCATGCGCTCCACCACCTCTTTTTGCAGCATGAAGTGCATGTCCCGCACCTGTTCCGCGTGTTCCAGTATATGAAAAATCAGCGGCGTCGCCACATTGTAGGGCAGGTTACCGACTATCCGCAGGACATTCCCGGCGCCAGCCAGTGCCGCGAAGTCGACCTCCAGCGCATCGGCCTGCATGACCTGTAGCTGCTCCGGCGGCGCGAGCGCGCGTAAACCGGCAATCATATCCCGATCCAGCTCTACCACCGTCAACTGCGGCAAGAGGCGCAGCAGAGCCCTGGTCAGCGCCCCCGGCCCCGGCCCGATCTCCACCAGTTGATCGCCCGGCACGGGGCGAATAGCCGCCACAATACGCTCAACGATCTGCGGCTGAACCAGAAAATTCTGTCCGAAACGCTTTTTTGCACGCGGCAGGCGCTCCTCTTGCAACATTAGCACACCTTCATGCTATATTCGGTCGACGCCTCTAGCAGGCGATGCGAAACGGAAAGTCTATGCACCTCGTGCTGCGCCTTGACGTCGGTGGTCGTCCCATGGCTTGGGAAACCTGGGAAGAAGCCGCGGCCCATTATGTCCGGGGTAATGTTGCCTGGACACTGGGGAATCCTTTCTTTACCGCCCACGGCGGCATCTGCCGCCGCAGTGGTGTCCTCTCGCAACTCGACATTCATCCGGTCATCGCCGTCCGCGGTCGCCATCAGGGCAAAATTCGACCCCCGGCCTTGTCCAATCAGACCTTGTTCCATCGCGATCATCATCTCTGCATGTACTGTGGCAAACATTTCCCTCTCCGCGAACTCACCCGTGACCATATCATTCCCATCTCGCGCAGGGGCAGGGATATCTGGACCAACGTGGTGACCGCCTGCCGCAGTTGCAACAGCCGCAAGGACAACCGCACCCCCGACGAGGCACGCATGCCGCTGCTCGCGGTGCCCTTCACCCCGACCTGGGCCGAGTATCTGCTGCTCAGTAATCGGCGCATTCTCGCCGATCAGATGGAGTTCCTGGTCGCCCAGGTGCCGGAAGGGCGCAACCGCATTTTTTGAGTATGCAGACCGACCTGCGGCAGGCATCAGCAGCCTGCGAGGCGCCGGTTACGGACGATTTCCGCAGCAGTATCCAATGCCCGAAGCAGGCTGCCTCCTTCTGCCCGGCCGGTGCCCGCCACGTCCAGCGCCGTGCCATGGTCCACACTGGTGCGCACGATGGGCAAACCCAAAGTAATATTTACCGCCTCACCAAAGGCATGGTACTTCAGCACCGGCAGCCCCTGGTCGTGATACATCGCCAGCACCGCATCGGCATCTTCCAGCAGGCGCGGGGTAAACAGGGTGTCGGCCGGCCACGGACCGCTGACCCGCAGCCCCTCTCCCTGCAAGGCTGCTATCACTGGCGCGATGATATTCTGCTCCTCATGCCCCAGGTGCCCGCCCTCCCCGGCATGGGGATTCAGACCGGTAACCAGAATACGGGGTGCCGAAAGGGCGAAGTCTTCGCGCATGGCCCAATGCAGGATGCGCAGCGTACCCTCCAACCCTTCCGGGGTAATGGCTGCCGCCACTTGGGCCAACGGCAGGTGCGTCGTCGCCAGCGCCACCCGCAGGCCGCGACCGGCCAGCAGCATGACCACCTCTGGACTGCCACAGGCTTCCGCGAGATATTCTGTATGCCCGGTAAAGGGAATCCCCGCGTCGTTGATGATGCCCTTGTGCACCGGGGCCGTCACCAGCGCATCCGCTGCACCTGCACGTAACAGGTGCAGCGCTTTATCCAGAGTAGCCAATACCGCCGGTGCATTAGCCACATCCAGATGACCTGGGCGACAAGGCCGGGCCAGGGGCACGTCCAGCACGTGCAACACACCGTTTCCCGGCGCTGGCCAGGGATTGCCCTCCTGCCAGGGCTCCAGTCGCAGCGACAAACCCAGAGCCAGGGCGCGGCTGCGCAGACAGTGCAGGTCGCCAATGAGCAGGACCCCCGAGGGCAAGGCGTGGCTGGCCAATTGCAGGCAAACATCCGGGCCGATGCCTGCGGGTTCCCCCACCGTCAGCAACAAGCGTGGCTCTGTGATCATTCCCCAGCCTCCTCGGGCAGTACTTCCACCACCCCTTCCGGTCCTTCAATCCGCTGCGGAATACGCAAGACCCGCACCCGCATCAGTCGATCCCGAATATCGATGGTGAGCACGTCACCCACCTGCACCATCGCCCCTGCCTTAGCCATCCGACCATTGATCTGCACACACCCAGCATCACAGATTTCTTTGGCCAGACTACGGCGTTTTATCAGGCGTGACGTCTTGAGAAAAAGATCAAGACGCAAGTGGTCCGCCAAGCTTAGCGCCCTTGTCCGAGGATGTCCGTAAAGGCATCTTCCAGGCGCGGTTCCTGCAGGTGCAAATCCAGGATTTGGGCGGGCAGTGTTTGCAATTGTGCCAGGACGTCCCCCAACGGGTTCCTCTGCGCATCAATCCTGAGGACACAGGTATTTTCTGCGGCACCGGTCATCAACTCCGCCAATTCAGGAGGGAGCATGCCCGGATCGCGGTCGAAGGTCACCGTCAGCACCCGCCAACTGGAGGCGCGCAACAATTCATCCTTGCTGTCCAAAGCAACGATTCGCCCCTGCTGGAGAATGGCGATTCGCTGGCAGAGTTCCTCGGCCTCTTCCAGATAATGGGTGGTGAGAATGACCGTATGACCCTCTTCATTATAGCGCCGCACAAAACGCCAGAGGCCCTGACGCAGTTCCACATCCACCCCGGCGGTCGGCTCATCCAGCACCACTACCGGGGGCCTGTGCACCAAAGCCTGGGCGATGAGCACCCGCCGCTTCATTCCACCGGATAAAGCGCGCAAATTGGCATTGGCCTTGTCCGTCAGATCCAGCTCCGCCATCAACTCATCAAGCCAGTCATCATTGTGACGCAAGCCAAAATAGCCGGATTGCATGCGCAGAAATTCGCGCACGGTAAAAAAGGGGTCGTAGGCCAACTCCTGGGGCACGACCCCCAGCAACTGGCGGCTCCGGCGAAAATCCCGCTCCACATCAAAGCCGAAGATTTCTGCCACCCCGCTCGAACGGCGCACAGTCCCGGCCAGGATATTGATCAGCGAAGATTTCCCCGCACCATTGGGACCCAGCAGACCAAAAAATTCTCCGGCATGCACATCCATATCTACGCCAGCCAAGGCCAGATGGCCGCTGCCATAGGCTTTGCGCAACCCGGCGATGTGAATAGCCAGGGAATCAGTCATGATACAGCGGCAAAATATCCTGCAGACGATACAAACTCGCCAGCTCTTGCAGCTTGGGCGAGGCCCCGTGAATACGTAACGCAGTTCCACGCTGCCTGGCCTGCTGTACCCACTCCATCAACACGGCAAGCGTCGCACTGTCCGCAGCCTCTAGCTCCACGACGGAAATTTCTGTGCAATCCTGCCCGTCTTTCACCCATGCAAAGGACCGCAGCACCTTATCCAGTGGTGCCACCCGCCAGTCCCCCTGCAGAAAAAGCCAAGGGACACCGTCCATCATGCGTCGCTCCCAGGAGGTCGCTGCGCTCAAGCGGCCGCCGCCGTTTTGCCTGGCGCGCTACCCACGCCATCCCTGGCCTTCATATCCTGGAGCAGAGCGGGAATTCCGCGGCTTGCGGCAATCTGGCCAAAGCTCTGCCGGTAATTCAGCACCATGCTGACCCCGTCAATATAGGTGTTGTAAATCCGCCAGGAGTTGTTGGTGTAGAGCAAGGCATAAATCACCGGAACATCTGGAGCACCACCGTTCTGACGAATAACCATGTTCACTTGTGCCACTGGCGGATTCTGGGAGATTTGCTGGCTGCCAGTGATTTTCACCGTCTGTCCGTGATAATGATTGAGTGAATTACTGTAGGTACGCACCAGCAGATCCTTGAACAGCACCACAAATTCCTGCTGTTGGGCCGGGTCCATCTGCCGCCAATACCGCGCCATCACGTATTGCGACATAGTGGTGAAATCCATGTGCGGCAAGACGATATCCGCCACCTCTTTTTTCACGGCTGGCGTGATAGGCTTGCCGTCATTGGAGCGCAGCACCTTGAGTACACTATTGGTAAGCTGCTCAACAACTGTCACCGCCCCCTGCGTGTCTTCTGCCGCGGCAGGCAACGTCCAAGCCAGAAAAAAAAACACCAGCGAAATCAAAGAAATTTGACGCATATCGAATCCTCCCTATTTGCTACCCGAGGCCTTATCGAAGACCATCTGGCCGATTAGCTGATCAATATTGACAGCGCTTTGCGTCATGGTAATGGTGCCACCCGGCTTCAGATCCTGCGGCATTCCACCCGGCTGAACGGCCACATATTGCTCGCCCAGCAATCCCTCGGTGTAAATGGACGCACCCGTATCCGTCGGCAATTTCACCTTCGGTTCGATACGCATAGTCACATTCGCCATGAAGGTCTTGGGGTCCATGCCGATGTGGGTCACCTCACCGATCGTGACTCCGCCCAGTTTGACTGGGCTGCGTGCCTTGAGACTGCCCACATTGGTAAAATCCGCATGCAGTACGTAACCGTCATTGTAGGCGAAGCCGGAGAGGTTCCCTACACGCAGTGCCAGCACCACCAAAGCGGCGATGCCGAGGAGCACAAAAATGCCCACCCACCAGTCTATCGCCCGTTTTTCCATGCGCCGCCTACCCCTTAGGTGAATAACAAAGCCGTGAGAATGAAATCGAGACCCAGCACCGCCAGCGACGCCGTCACCACGCTACGCGTCGTGGCGTTACCCACACCTTCCGCAGTCGGCTGTGCCGCGTAACCCTGCCAGGCGGCGATCCAGGTCACCACCAGCCCAAAGCAAAGGGCCTTGAACAAACCGGTCAGGATATCGCCGGAAAACGTCACATTGGACTGCATCTGCGCCCAAAAAGTGCCGCCATCCACGCCCAGCACCGGCACCGAAATAAGATACCCGCCGAAAATGCCGACCAGATCAAAAATAACGCAGAGTATGGGCACGACGATGATCCCCGCCCAGAGGCGGGGCGCCACGACCCAGGCAAACGGGTTGACCGCCATCATTTCCATGGCGCTTAACTGCTCCGTCGCCTTCATGGAGCTGATTTCGGCGGTCAGCGCCGATCCCGCCCGCCCGGCGAAGAGCAGCGCGGTCAGCACCGGCCCCAGTTCGCGCAGGAGCGACAAGGCGACCAGAGTGCCCAGTGCCGAAGTGGCGCCAAAGCGCACCAGCGCGTAATACCCCTGAAAACCCAGCACCATGCCCGTGAAGAAAGCGGCGACTATCATCAGGAGCAGCGACCGCACCCCAAAGCCATACACCTGCTTGAGTAGTTGTTGAATGCTGAAATGACGGTTGATCACCGCCACCAAACTCCGTAGCAGAAAGCGGGCCGCGGCCCCCAGGTTGGGGATCGTCAGCAATACCTGCCGCCCCAGATTCGGCACAAAGTCCAGAAAGGCCATGGTCTAAATCACCTCACCAGCAGCCGCTGAACCCGTCAAAGCCGTGGCATAATTATCTCTCGCTGGGTAATGAAAAGGTACCGGCCCATCCGGCTGCCCACCGAGAAACTGCCTGGCCAGTTCTGAATCGCTGGCCCGCAAGGCTTCTGGCGAACCTTCCGCAATGATTTTGCCGCCCGCGAGGATATAGCCATAATCCGCGATAGAAAAAGTCTCCTGCACATCGTGACTGACGAGAATACTGGTCGCGCCCAAGGCATCATTGAGGCGGCGGATCAGAGTCGCGATAATTCCCACACTGATGGGGTCCAAGCCGGTAAAAGGTTCATCATAAAAAATCAGCATCGGATCCATCACCACCGCACGGGCCAGCGCCACCCTCCGCCCCATGCCACCGGAGAGCTCGGCGGGCATCAATCCAGCCGCACCCCGCAATCCCACCGCCTCCAGCTTCATCAGCACCAGTTTACGCAAAATACTCTCGTCCAGCCGGAAATGGCGGCGCAGAGGAAAAGCAACATTCTCAAAGGCGCTAAAATCGGTAAACAGGGCGCTGTGCTGAAAAAGCATGCCCATGCGGCGCCGTAACCGGTATACCCCCTCAAAATCCAGTGTTTGTAGATCCTGCCCCGCCACCCGTATACGCCCGGACTGGGGCGCCAGCGTGCCGGCCATCAGATTCAGCATGGTCGTCTTGCCGCCACCGCTCGCACCCATGAGGGAGACAATAGCCCCTCGGGGAATACGCATATCCACCCCCGCCAGGACCGGATGCGGTCCCCGTGAAAAGTGCACATTTTCCAGTTCGACAAGGGCCTCAGCGGCCATGGGCACTCTCTGCTTTTGCAATCATGGCGCACAGTATAAACCGAACGGTCAGCATGGGGCCAGAACGCAACGCAGAAGCGATGAAAATCATACCTCGTTACCCGCTAAAAACCCTTGCATCCTCAGCGCATAAGTGTATAGTTCGTCGTCTGTTTCCACGGCACCGAAAGCAGTTACTAAGGGGGTCAGTCCTTAAGAGATTTGGAGCAAGGCATCGTTCCAGCAAGGTAGGGCATAAAACCAAGTACTGTCTGGGGGTGCACGGGAGCTACTTCTTAACCGTTTATTAACTTTGGTAAGGGGGGCACCTATGCGCTCATTGGGACATCAAATCGTCGCAGATTTTTACCATTGTGACGGCAGTACCTTGTCTGATGTTGATTATGTTACAGATGCCATGCTCGAGGCCGCCCGGCGTGCCAATTGCACCATCGTGACGCAAACTTTTCACCACTTCTCGCCCTACGGGGTGAGCGGCGCCGTCATCGTCGCCGAGTCGCATCTGGCCATTCACACATGGCCGGAATATGGTTACGCAGCGGTGGATATTTTCACCTGCGGCGATATCATTCAGCCCGAGGATGCCTTGAATTATCTCAAGGAAGCCTTTGGCGCCGGGCAAGTCTCCACCATGGAGATGAAGCGCGGGCAAGTGGATATGATGGGCGTTCCTGCCCATGAGTTGCGCGTCAAGCCGGTTCTCTGCGCTTGAAATGACTCACAGCGGTAACGGGCGGACCTGGGTAACCGGTCCGCCCTTTTCTTTTGCGCGTTTCTTCCGCAAAATCCCCCGCGAGCACCCCACCATCCCCAGCGTCGAGAGAGGCGGTTATGAGCACAGAACTGTGGTACACCGAGCGCTATGAAGAGCACGGCGCGGCATTGAGCCTGAAAATCCGCGAAGTGCTGCATCGCGAGCAGAGCCCTTATCAGACCATTGAGATCTTCGAAACCGAGCAGTTCGGCACCCTCATGACGCTGGACGGGTTGGTGATGGTCACCGACCGCGACAACTTTCTCTATCACGAAATGATGAGCCATCCGGCTCTCTTCACCCACCCGGGGCCCAAACGGGTACTGATCATCGGCGGTGGTGACTGCGGCACCCTGCGCGAGGTGCTGCGCCATCGGGAAGTGGAAGAAGCCGTGCAGGTTGAGCTGGATGAGCGGGTCACCCGCGTCGCCGAGCGTTTCTTCCCGGAACTCTGTGAGAAAAATAATGACCCCCGCGCCCATTTTCACTTTACGGATGGTATCGCCTGGGTCAAAGAGGCGGAGGCGGGACGCTATGATGTGATCATCGTCGATTCTACCGACCCGGTCGGACCGGCGGCAGGGCTTTTCGCCACGGACTTTTACGCGGCTTGTCGCCATGCGCTGGCAGATCAGGGCGTGCTGGTGGCCCAGTCTGAGTCTCCCCTGTTACATGCCGACCTGATCCGTCAGTGCCAGCAGCGCATGACGGAAGCGGGCTTTGACGCAGTGAACAGCGTGTACTTCCCGCAGTTCTGCTATCCCTCCGGCTGGTGGAGCGGGACACTGGGACGCAAGGGCCTGGCCATGGATGCTTTCCGTGCTGATGATGCCCGGGCCTTTACCGGCACTCATTACTACCACGCAGGGATGCAGCAGGCCGCACAGGTGGCCCCAGCCTTTCTGCTGCCCTGAACAGCCACTTCAGCGTCAGCCAGCGCGCGGTCCGACAACCGGGCGCTGCGGACAGTAATTCCACAGACGCAGGGCGGGGACTTCATGCTCCCAACCCAGACAGGAAATACTGCCCGGGTCCAGGTGCAGATGATCACCAAAACGCAAATCCAGCCCCAGCCAACGGGTAGCCAGCGCCCGCAGAATGTGGCCATGGGCAAAACACAGCACATGACGGTGGCCCTTCGCATCCCATTCCCTAAGCAGCTCGTCGCAACGACCACTGACGGCTTCCGGGCTTTCACCCCCAGGGCCGCCACAGCGGAAGACGCTCCATTTCGGATCTTTCTGGCGAATTTCGGCCGTCGTCATGCCCTCGTAGCGACCATAGCGCCACTCACAGAGCCCCCGATGCAACTCCGGATCGCTGAAACCCGCAAGAATGGCGGTATGTTGGGCGCGCAACATGGGGCTGGAGTAAATACCGTCAAAACGCCCCTGTTCCACAAAAGATTTCCAGAGCGCTTGCGCGTCTGCGCGCCCCTCCGCTGTCAACGCCACATCGGTCACCGAGGTATGTTTGCCGCGATCTGTCCACTCCGTCGTGCCGTGCCGCACCAGGGTGATGGATTCTATATTCATGAGGAGCCTCCAGAAGGTGATGCGCGTTCTTCTTAACTATAGAACTTGAAGATCTGTGCATCCTGATGGCCCCGACCATGCCCTGAACCAGCAATTTTTCCGATGGCTATGGCCCAAAAGCTGATCGCTCATTCTTCAGCGCATCGTGTGACTCATTATACTTCCGCTTCGTCTTCATCGCTGCCCGTTTCTTTGAAGGCAGCGGGGTCCAGGTGGTAACGACGCAGCAGGCGATAAAACTCCGTCCGGTTGCGCTGCGCCAGTTGTGCCGCCTGACTCACGTTGCCCCGGGTCATGCGCATAATCTGGATCAGATAATTCATCTCGAAACGGCCTTTGGCATCGGCCAGGGGCATGACTTCACCCTCTCTGTCGCGCAGGGCGTGACGGATGAGGGGCGCACCGATTCGCGGCGTGGTAGACAGCACCACCGCCTGTTCAATGACGTTGGCCAGTTGCCGGACGTTACCCGGCCAGGGCGCTCCCACCAGCAATTCCATGGCCTCCGGCGCGATACCGCGGACATCCTTTCGATTCTTGGCCGCCGTATCGCGTAAAAAAAACTCGGCCAGCAGAGGGATATCCTCGGGACGCTCAGCCAGGGCAGGCAGCTCCAGAGTCACCACGCAAAGGCGATAGTAGAGATCATCCCGGAAGCGCCGGGCAGCCATCTCCTGCTCCAAATCCCGGTGACTGGCGGAGATGATCCGCACATCCACGGCGATGCTCTCGGTGGAGCCGACAGGGCGGATCACCCGCTCCTGCAAGGCACGCAACAGTTTGACCTGTAAGGAGAGGGGCATATCGCCAATTTCATCCAGAAACAACGTGCCGCCCTCAGCGGCCTGAAACAACCCCTGATGACTATTGGCCGCCCCGGTGAAGGCGCCTTTTTTGTGCCCGAAGAGTTCCGACTCCAGGAGTTGCTCGGGAAAGGCCGCGCAGTTAAGCGCAATAAAGGCGTGATTGCGGCGTGGGCTCGCCTGGTGGATGGCCTGGGCCAGCAGTTCCTTACCGGTACCACTGGCACCATGAATGAAGACACTGGCATCAGAAGCAGCCACTAGACGCGCCTGATCCAGTACCGTCTGCATTTTGGGACTGCGGGTCAGGATACGGTCCCAACTAGAATCCCTGCCCTTCTTGCCCGAACCCGGCAGAACCGCCGCTGTCAGGTTGAAGGCGCGCTCCACCTGCGCCATCAGATCTTTGCCATCAAACGGCTTGGTGAGGAAGGCAAAGACACCCTGATCCGCCGCCAGCAAGGCATCGGGGATGGAACCGTGGGCGGTGAGGATGATGACGGGCAAAGTCGGATAGTCGCGGCGAATGGCGTCCAGCAGCGCCATCCCGTCCATCTCGTCCATCTTGAGATCGGTGATGACCAAAGACGGATGTTCCATCGCCAGTACCGACAGCGCCTCGTTACCGCTGGCCGCGGTACTGACGGCATAACCGGCCGTCTTCATGCGCAGGGATAACAGACGCAGGAGATCAGCGTCATCATCTACCAGTAAGATTCTGCCCTTTTCCATTTCGGTTTAGTGCCCCTGGGGTAAGCGCGCGTTTTTCTCGATCTGTACCAGCTCATTGAGTTTCTTGCGCAAATCCATCTCGCGTTGCTGAGATTGCAGGAGGCGGTTCTGCAGGTCATTGACCCTCGCCTCCAGCTTTTGGTAGCCGGGATCACCAGCCCGAGCATCGGCAAGCTGCTTAGTCAGGCTGGCGGCTTCCGCTTTTTCGGAAACACAACTTGCGGTGACCGGGGTGACTTTTTCCAACATGCCAATACGCGCCTGCAAGGCCGCCAACTTGCTGGTCTGTATAACCTGTTCACCCGACTTAAGAATCACTGTATTTGGAGGTAGTAGAGGCAACGGCGTGGTCGCGCAACCCGCCAGGGTCAGCATGGCGAGCATGGGGAGCAGTATGATTTGTGATCGGCAGGCGCAACTGGAAGCAGGCCCCTGGCGTTTCTTTATCCAACAATTCAAGACTTCCCCCATAACTCAATACATACTCTCTGGCGATGGCCAGTCCCAACCCGCTGCCCTCGATCTTTCCCGCATCCGAGGCCTCGCCCCGGTAGAGAATATCGAAAATTTTTCCACGCTCTTCGGGCGCCACACCTGGCCCCTCATCCTGAACATCGAGGACCGCTTGTTCGTCCTGTACCTGCAAATATATCCGTATGGTAGCGTTTTGCGGCGAGAATTTCACGGCATTTGACAACAAATTATCGCAAATAGTCCGCAGGCGGTCTTCATGACCACGCACATGCACATCGGCCAGATCCGTGACCAGGTGCAGGGATTTGCTGCGCAGGCTAGGCTTATAGCTCAACAGCAGTTCCTCCACCACCGCCGTCAGGGAGATATCCTGCACCATACCCGCACCTACTGGTCCCTCGGCTAGGCTGAAACGCAGGAGATCCTCTATCAGTCGCTGCAGACGCAGGCTGTTGTCGCGAACGATATGCACGATCTCCTGCTGCTCGTCGACGCCCAACTCGTGGCCCAGGTCCTCTTGGAGCAACTCTGCGCCTTCACGAATGGCCGTCAGCGGCGTCTTCAACTCATGGGAAAGTTGCCGCAGGAAATGCAGTTTGGCTGCCTCCAACGCATTGAGCCGGTTACGCAACCACTCCAGACGATCGCCCAGACTGGCAATATCCCGCGGCCCCTGCACGGCGATGGGCGTTTCCAGATCACCATCACCCAAACCGGAAACCGCCTGGTCGAGACGCCGGATGGGACGGGTGATCAACACGATAAACAGGATCGCGAAGGCAATGGAGAGTGGCAACACCAGCAGCACCTCCACAACGGTCAGACGCTTGATCGCCAGCGCCCGGGTACCCAGCTTGGCCACCTCGGTGCTGATGCCTTCATTGACATCACTTTGCAGGTGTTGCGCCTCAGCGCTGGTACGGCTGAAGTCACTCTCCAGTGCACTGCGATTTCCCTCCAGCGACACCAGCGGCAATAACCGACGGGCGCGGCCCAGATGGGTGGCGAGCCGTTCCAGGCGTTGTCTATCGACGGGGGAGGGGCCGGCAGCAGCAAACTGGGCGCTGGATTTTTTGTACTCCGTAAAACTCTGATCATAGAGCACCAGCAAAGCCTGATCCTGTAACACCGTATACTGCAATCCGTAGCGCTCCATGGATCGCACCGCGTTATTCATCTGGTTGGCGGCATCACTCATAGCCACCGCGCGCAAAATGCTCACCTGCCCCTGCTCGGCAAAGTGGGCGATAGAAATGGTCACACTGACAATGACCAGCACCAGCGGCACAATGGCCAGACCAAAACCGATGACGGCCAGCTTGGAAATGGAACTCGGGCGTAATGCCATAGACCAGCAGGCTCCGACGAAGAAAAAAGAGTCTCAGCGTAGAATCGCAGACTGGAAAGTGCAAGGGCTGCCGCTTAGCCCCTACGAGAACCGCATGTGAAGACGAAGGATGCCGACCAGGGCATTCGGGTAAGTTGCACTGGGATGAACCACATACTGAAGGTCACTTTGCAGATATAAACGAGGGATAATCCGCGCCGAATAGTAACCCTCAAAATCTGTTTCGGCATGATAAGGCGTGTCCCGCAGCCAGGCCCGGGCCATACCGATACCCACACTATCGCCTGATCGCACCACCCAGAAATGCCGTAAGCGTAATCCGACGCCCGTATACCAGGGCAGGATATTCACCGGATTGGGTGCCGCCTCAAACTCCAAAAAACTTCCCCAATCCATGCCATCCTGCTTCCAGCGGTATTCCCCCGTCGTGTAGAGGCCGCTGGTGTCGTTACCCAGTGTGGCCTGGTACTGCGGTAACTGACTGTTGCGCCACCCGCCTACTTTCACGATATATTTCCCGCCACCCAGAGAGCCGCTCCGGTCGGCCTCCAGCCAGACCATATTTCCCCGATGCGCGGGATCCTCGAAGGGGTGAATGGCATCCCCCTCGAAGACACCTGCCATACCTGTCCAACCGTCAGTGCTATAACTCCCCATTACCCCCAGACTGGAAAATGGGTAAGAAGAAGCTCCCGGCACATTGATGCCCATCGCCGCCCCAAACCCATAAGAAACATTCAGGAAATTACTGGCCACGCCGGTAGAGTCGAAATAATCATTGGCACTGATGAGTCCAGCCCGTAGCGTAGCATTGCCCATATTTTGCCGATAATACAGCTTATAGAGTGCACCCCGGTTGAGGCCGGTAAAGGCGTTAACGCATTGGGTATCCCCAACGTAATTCTCCGGGTTACCATTCTGGATCGCCAAAAACTCTGTGACGAGGCGCCCGCCAGACCACCATCCGGCGCGACGGGTGTCGAAAGCAAAGCCCGCTTTACCGGTAGCGTTGCCCACCGCGCCGGGCGCGATTCCTCCGGAAAAATTATCAATACCCTCCAGACTCAGATGCAGATTCCAGGAAAGTGCGTTACTGAAGCTAGTGGCATCCGCTGTGGATGCCATCAGACCGGTTGAAACGAGCATCCCCAGACAAGCCAGCCAGATAGGACGACGCGTACGATGCAGTTTATGCTGAGTGTGCATGTGCTCATCCTCCATCAGTGGCCAATGGCTACTACCGCTCCGCCGCTCGTGCCTACATAGACCCGGTCGCCTTCAGGTACCGGGGAGGTGACCACGTCCTTGCTGTGATAGGTCCATACGGGACGACCGCTCTGCGCGTTGAAGGCCATGACCCGGTGGTCATTCACCTTGAGTACGGCGACACCTTGCCAAAGCACTGGCTGCGACAGAGGAACGCCATGCAAATTACTACGCCAGAGCACTTTCCCCGTCTTTGCCGCGAGACCCAGCAGATGCTCATCCCGTGAGGCGACTATCAGGGTTTGCCTAGCCATGACCGGGGGGTAGGCGGTGTAGTCGGCCATCTGGGTGTACCAAATCTGTTTTCCGGTTTTGGCCGAGAGGGCATAGACGCCGCGGTCTCCTGCCCCAGATGCAATAAATGCCCGGTCATGCCAGATGAGCGCGGCTGTATCAATGGGTCCGTTGGTCGTGAAATTCCACAGTGGCTTGCCCGTCGTCATCGAATACGCATGCACGGTGCCGCCACGGTTGCCCAAGATTACCGTATGCTCCCAAACCGCAGGTTGCGCAACAAAGGCATAGCCAGTTTTTTGCTGCCAGCGGATTTTCCCGGTGTTATCGACCAGCCCATAGACGTTGTGATCCGCAGAACCAAAGATGACTGTACTATCTGCCAGAACGGGAGGGGTCAACTTGGCACCATCACCAACGAAGGTCCAAAGGCGATGATCCGGGATTTTTCCGACAGGGTAAAAAGCATACAGGCTGTGGCCATCCGTTTCCGCAAAAAGCAGGTGCTGAATATAGTGCGTCACATGGCTGCACATGCATTCCGGTGGTTCATGGCGGGTATAGTCCCAGATCAACGCACCGGTTTTAGCGTCGATGGCGCGCATGAAATGAATGCCTCCAACATCGGAGGCGACAAAGACCTGTGCCCCGCCCAAAGATACCGGCATTTGGATCGCCCCTTCCGTGGCGAAACGCCAGAGGACTTTGCCCTCCTTCACAGCAAAAACATTGGGACCCTTAGCTTGCGCAGTATCCACATAGACCGTGCCATCGGCAACGCGTGGAATATTGTAAATCGGTGCATGGACATCTGCTGTCCACTGTATTGGTGCCGCAGATATCGCCGCTGAGGCGGCTATTGGCAGACTAATTGTCGCGGCGGCTATGAGGCTGTGGGCAATGCGCATGACATAATTATCTCGTAACTATTCACCACCCTGTGCATCACGGGCCGTGTTGATATAAAATGGCTGCAATATTTCAATCTGCAAGGACGATATGGTACAGCCTGACCTGAGTGCGATGGATCATGCCGCCAAGGATGATCTGATCCGATTCCTTCTCGCGGAGAACGCTGAGTTGAAGTCACGGATCAGCGCGCTTGAGGTACGCCTGGCCAAAGATAGCCACAACTCCAGCAAGCCGCCTTCATCAGATGGGCTGCGTAAACCCGCACCAAAATCCCTGCGTCAGGCGGGACAGCACCCCAAGGGCGGACAGAAAGGCCACAAAGGCTCTACGCTGGAGCGCGTCGCTGAACCGGATCAGGTGATTATTCATCCTTTACCCGCAACCTGCGATGCCTGCGGTAACCCCCTGGGCGAGGCACAGGTAGCGGAAGCCCGTCAGGTCTTCGACATCCCGCCACAACAGGTTGAAGTCACCGAACATCGCGTTCTGGAAGCACGTTGCACCTGCGGTCAGGTGCACCGGAGCGACTTTCCGGAAGGCGTTACAGCCACCACGCAATATGGCCCACGGGTACAAGC
>JBBIUH010000005.1:0-43529 GCA_037440305.1 Acidithiobacillus sp. | reverse complement strand
TCAGCGTTTTCTGGGGATCGGACTGGAGGAATCGGTACCGGATCACACGACCTTGTGGCTGTTCCGGGAATCCCTGGCTCAGGCCCAGTTAACGGGGCGACTGTTTACCGCCTTTCACACCTTTAACCAAAGCGCAGGAACGGGCCAACACCCGCCGGTCCTGCCACCGTGCCCGGGTCGAGCATGTTTTTGGTGCCCACACCCAGCAGGGTGGCAAGTGGGTGCGGACCGTGGGCAAGGCCCGCGCCGCCGTGAAGATTGGGATGATGAATCTGGTCTATAACATGCGGCGCTTTACCTGCTTGCTCAAACAGGAAGTGGCCTGGTAGGGGTAATCCGTCCAAAATCCGCAAAAATGGTAAAAAATCATAGAAATCGCAAACTAAATGATGGATAATGCGTAAAAATAGCTGGAAAATAGCGAGGGGGAGCGAGTCCCTCTACTTCAAACGGCGAAATTTTTGTTATTCGAGGTTCCCTTGTCTTTGCCCAGGGCTGTCGCCATGTGTTCACCTGATTCCATTTACCGTTACCCACACATATAGAACAATCTCGCTAGTTTGCAATGGGCGTGGTGCTGCTACGGATCGACGGGCCTCTGGCGAGGTATTTCAAGAGATCGGTATCTGCCAGAGTTTGTCCCAGCTTTGCTGGGCGGCGAGGCCGATGCGTTGGGGAAGTGTCTTTTGGCGCTGATAATGGAGGGCGAGGACCTTGCCCTTTTGTGCAGCCTCCAGGATGATCTCGTCGCTGGTGGCGAGCTGATCCACCAAACCGAGTTGTAATGCCTTGCTGCCCAGCCAGGCTTCGCCGGTGGCGACTTGTTCCAAATCCAACTGCGGACGGTATTGCTGTACGAAGTTGCGAAACTGGGCGTGGGTTTCTTCCAGTTCTTCGCGCAGCTTGGCGCGGCCGGTGTCGGTATTCTCGCCGAAGAGGGTGACCGTGCGCTTGAATTTGCCGGCGGTGAACTGTTCCCAGTCGATGTTGCGGTCTTGCAGCCAGCGGTGGAAGTTGGGGATCTGCGCGACCACGCCAATGGAGCCGATGAGGGCGAAGGGGCTGGCGACGATATGGTCGGCGGTGACGGCCATCATGTAGCCGCCGCTGGCGGCGACGGCGTCGATCAGCACCGTGACATGGATTTTGGCGGCGCGCAGGCGCAATAGCTGGGCCGACGCGAGGCCGTAGGTGTTGACCATGCCGCCGCCACTTTCCAGACGCAGCAGGACGGTATCGCCGGGTTTGGCGGCCTGGATAATAGCGGAGATTTCTTCACGCAGGGCGCTGACGGCAGAGGCGCGGAGGTCGCCCTTGAAATCGAGCAGGTAGGTACAGCTTTCGACGCTGCTATCCTTGTCTTTGCGGTCTTTTTTGAGGGCCTTTTGATGGGCTTTCAGGGCTTTTTTGTCCAGCCGGTATTGTTGGACGTTTTCGCCGGATTGTTCTAGTTGTTTGCGCAGGTCGCTGACCTGCACTTGCCCGGTCGCAGGTCTTTTGCGTTTATTCAGGGCGATGGCAGTGAGGCCGCCGGCAACCATAAGCAGGGCGACTACAATGGTGGCGGTGTCGGCGAGGAAAAGCAGATAGTGACTGAAGAAGGTTTCCATGGCGCAAAGATAGGCGGAAAGGCGATAGCTGTAAAGATTCCGGCTATGGTTGAAGCGTCGGGGCTGGGGGCGTTATTATTTCGCCTCTTGCTGAGGTGCCGCTTTTCATGATCTATGTGAAGTTTTTTGCCAGTGTGCGCGAGCGTATCGGGGTGGGGGAGATGTCCTTGCCGGTGCCGGATGGCGGCGTAACGGTGGCGGAGGTGTTGGTGCTGGCGGAAGGGGTGGCCGGCGTGGCGCTGCAAGGTGCCCATTTGTTGGCTGCGGTGAATTTGCAGCATGTGCCTTTCTCTGACGTGGTGCGCGACGGCGATGAAGTGGCATTTTTCCCTCCCGTCACAGGCGGTTAGATGTGATCGTCAAGGTTCAGCAAGAAGATTTCAATCCCATGGCGGAGATGGCGGCTTTTCCAGTGGATGCCATTGCCGGGGCTGGTGGCTCGGTCACTTTTATCGGAACGGTGCGCGATTATAGTGAGACGGCGGATATCCTGGCCATGGAGATCGAGCATTATCCGGGGATGACGGAGCGCGAACTGGAACGCATCAGTGCCGAGGCGGCCCGGCATTACGATATTCTCGATAGTCTGATCATTCATCGCTACGGCCATCTGGCGCCCCAGGACAACATTGTGATGGTGGCGGTCTGGTCGCGGCACCGGGCGGCGGCCTTTGATGCCTGCCGTTTTTTGATTGATGTCCTGAAAACCAGCGCGACTTTCTGGAAGAAGGAAATTACCCCGGAGGGGGTGCGCTGGGTGACCGATTGCCCCGGCTGTCGGACCGGAAGCCGCGATGGGCATGCCCATGCGCCCCATGTTTCCCATTCCCATACACATTCTTGAAGTGAGATTTTATGCCCAGTTTTGATGTGGTGTCTGAAGTGGATATGCAGGAAGTGGATAATGCTCTGCATACAACGGTGAAGGAAATCACTACCCGTTATGACTTTAAGGGCAGCAAAGCGTCGATGGAGCGTAAGGAGAAGGAGATCATCCTGGTCGCTGAGGACGAATATAAGCTGGGGCAGATGATTGATTTGCTCTCGGCGCGCCTGGTGAAGCGCGGAGTGGATTTGAAGGCCCTGGATGTGGGCAACGTGGCGTCTGCGGCAGGCGGCATGGAGCGGCAGGTGCTTGGCCTGAAAGTCGGTCTGGAGACAGAAGTATCCAAGCGCATGGTCAAGTTCCTGAAGGACGGTAAGTTCAAGGCGCAGGGCAGCATTCAGGGGGACCAGTTGCGGGTGTCCGGCAAGAGCCGGGACGAGCTGCAGGCGGCTATTGCCGCGCTGCGGGGGCACGATTTTGGTCTGCCAATACAATTCAACAACTTCCGGGACTAATCGCAAGCATAAAGAGGAATGGCATGAATAAGACAAAGTGGGCAGCGCGCATTGCAGAGATGCCGGGCGTGACGGCGGCGGCTTTATGAGCACGATCTCAGCACGGCGCACGGCGCTCTATGATTGGCATGTCGCGCATGGTGCGCGCATGGTGGATTTCGCGGGTTGGGAGATGCCCCTGAACTACGGCTCGCAATTGGCGGAGCATGAGGCGGTGCGGCAGGCGGCGGGGCTTTTTGATGTCTCGCACATGCGGCCTTTGGACTTTAGTGGACCGGATGCGCGGACGTTGCTGCGCTATGCCTTAGCCAACGACGTGGCGAAGCTGGATGCGGTGCCGGGTAAGGCGCTGTACAGCACGATGCTGCAAGGCGATGGCGGGATTATTGACGATCTGATTGTCACCCATCGTGGAGACGGTAGGTATCGGATTGTGCTGAATGCGGGGGGGGCGGAGGCGGACACGGCGCACCTGCAGGCCCTTGTGGATGCCCACGGCTGGCGGGTGACCCTGCAGAAGCGGCCGGATCTGGGGATTCTGGCGGTACAGGGTCCCACGGCGCGGGCGATGGCGGCGACGGTGTTGGGGATGCCCGCATTGGCGGAGTTGCCGGTTTTTCACGCGCTGGAGCAGGGCGATTTCTTCGTCGGGCGCACGGGTTATACCGGCGAAGATGGTGTCGAAATTATCGCTGCGCATACTTTGTTGCCGGGTCTGGCGGATCGGCTGGTGGCTGCCGGGGTACGGCCAGCCGGGTTGGCGGCGCGGGATAGTCTGCGTCTGGAGGCGGGGCTTGATCTTTACGGTCAGGATATGACGACGGCGGTTTCGCCTTATGCGAGTAATCTGGCCTGGACCGTAGACTTGCGCGCCGCAGAGCGGGATTTTCTGGGGCGGGTGGCGCTGCAGGCGCAGTTGGCCGCGGGTGGTGGTGCCAAGCTCATCGGCCTGGCGATGCGCGAGGGCATTCCCCGGCATGATTATGTGGTGGAAGATGCGGCGGGGCAACCTTGTGGGGTGGTCACCAGCGGTATTTTCTCGCCCAGCCTGCAGTGCGGTATCGCGCTGGCGCGGGTGAATGCGGCGCTGGAGCCGGGGACCGTATGCGCCGTTGTGGTGCGCGGGGCGCGGCGTCCGGCGCTGGCGGTAAAACCGCCTTTCTGGCGGAAAGGCGTGGCAACTTTTTCTTTTCCTGAGGAGCATGAGGCATGAGCAAGATTCCGGAGACGTTGCGTTACAGCGATACCCATGAGTGGGTCGAAGACCTGGGGGGCGGACGCTACCGGGTGGGGATTACCGATCATGCCCAGGAATTGCTGGGGGATCTGGTGTATGTGGAGGTGCCTGATACCGGTAAGGCGATTCATGGTGGCGCAGTCTGCGGCGTGCTGGAGTCGGTCAAGGCAGCGGCGGATTTGTATGCGCCACTCGATGGCACGGTGGTGGAGCGTAATGACGGGCTGGGGGATAACCCGCAGTGGCTCAATGAAGACCCCTATGGTCAGGGCTGGATTATGGTGGTGGAGGCCGACGCAGCGGCCTGTGCCGGACTCCTGGATGCGGCGGCTTATGGCAAATTAGCGGAGTCCTAAGTAAATGCCCTATATTCCCCACGATGGGTTGGAGACGGCGGTGATGTTGGCCGCCGTTGGCGTTGACAGCCTCGACCAGCTTTTTGATGAAATTCCACCGGCTTTGCAAGTGCATGACATGGTCTTGCCCGAAGGGCTGTCGGAGATGGCCCTGCAACGCGAGCTGGAGGGGCGTGCCCTAAGCAACGCGCCGCTGCGCTGTTTTGCGGGCGGTGGCGCTTATGCCCACCACATCCCGGCCATTGTCTGGGAAATTACCGGGCGCGGCGAGTTTTATTCCGCCTATACGCCGTATCAGCCGGAAGCCAGCCAGGGCACGCTACAGGTTATCTACGAGTATCAGAGTTTTATCACGCGGCTGACGGGGCTGGAGGTAAGTAATGCTTCCCTCTACGACGGGGCCTCGGGGTTGGCCGAGGCCTGCCTGATGGCGTTGCGTATTCAGGGCAGCGACAAATCCATTCTGGTGCCCGAGAACCTGCTGCCGGGCTGGCGGCGGGCGCTGGACAGTGTGCTCGGTTTGCAAAACATCCGTTTGGTGAGCGTGCCTTATGACCGCGCTACGGGCACCCTGATATTGCCTGCGGATGCAGGGGATGCGGCGGCGCTGATTATTCCCCAGAGTAACGCCCTGGGTTTGCTGGAGTCCGTGGATGCACTGACCGACTGGGCCCATGCCCATGGTCTGCTTGCTGTCGCGGTAGTCAATCCGCTGGCGCTGGCCTTGCTGAAGGCACCGGGGGATTGGGGCACACAAGGCGCGGATATGGCGGTGGGCGAGGGGCAGCCACTGGGGATTCCCCTGAGCGGCGGCGGGCCTTACTTTGGTTTTCTCGCCTGCCGCAAGCCCCACGTGCGGCAGTTACCTGGGCGACTGGTCGCCAAAACCGTGGACGGGCAGGGCCGTGAGGGCTTTTGTCTGACCTTGCAGGCGCGGGAGCAGCACATCCGCCGTGGCAAGGCAACGAGCAACATCTGCACCAACCAGGGCCTGATGGTGACGGCAGCGGCCATCCACATGGCGACGCTGGGCGGGCATGGCTTGCAGCAGACTGCGGTGCTATGCCATGAACGTGCCGTGCGGCTGCGGGAGCTGTTGACGGTCGTGCCGGGCGTGAGCCTGCCTTATGGCGGACCTTTCTTCCACGAGTTTGTGCTGCGTCTGCCACATGCGGCCGTGGTGGTGCGGGATGCGCTGTTGGGCCACGGTCTGCTGGCGGGACTCCCGCTCTCTGACTGGGGGATGGGGGAGGCGGGCGATCTGCTGGTATGCACCACCGAACTGCTGGAAGAGACCGATCTGCTGGCGTATCGCGATGCCCTGACCGCTGTGCTGGAGACCTTATGAGCGATTCCATTTTCGATCACGATCACCATTTTCCGGCAGTGGAGTTGCCGTCCGATATCCCGGCGGAGCTACTGCGGAAGGCACCCCTGAACCTGCCCAACCCGGCGGAACTGGAGGTGCTGCGCCACTATACCCGCCTGTCGCAGAAAAATTTTTCCATCGACACCCAGTTTTATCCGCTGGGTTCCTGCACCATGAAATATAATCCGCGGATTGCCCATACCATGGCTTCGCTGCCGGGCTTTGCGCGCCTGCATCCGGATACGCCTGCACCGGCTATGCAGGGACTTCTGCGGGTGCTCTGGGAGTTGCAGGAATGGCTGGCGGCGGCAACGGGCATGGCCGCGGTGAGTCTGACCCCGGCGGCGGGCGCGCAGGGCGAGTTGGCCGGTGTCGCCATGATCCGCGCCTATCATGCGGCGCGCGGAGACCATGGACGGCGGAAGATGCTGATTCCCACAGCGGCGCACGGCACCAATCCGGCCAGTGCCCAGATGGCGGGGTTTGATGTGGTGGAAATTCCCAATCTGGCCGACGGCGATCTGGACATGGCTTTTTTGGATCAGCATCTGGGGCCGGATGTGGCGGGGATTATGCTTACCAATCCTTCCACCCTAGGCGTCTTTGAACGGCGGATAGCGGATATTGCCGCACGCGTTCATGGGGCGGGGGGGCTGCTCTATTATGACGGCGCCAACCTGAATGCTATTCTCGGTCGGGTGCAGCCGGGCCAGATGGGCTTTGATGTGATGCATCTGAATCTGCACAAAACTTTTGCCACGCCTCATGGCGGCGGCGGGCCAGGTGCGGGTGCGGTGGCGGTGCAGGAACGCCTGCGACCCTTTCTGCCCCTGCCCATGGTGACTCGCGCCGAAGAGGGTGCTCTGCACTGGTTGGACGAGGGTGATTTACCCCAGAGCATCGGTCGGCTCAGTGCCCATGGCGGGAATGTCGGTGTGCTGCTGCGCGCCCATGCCTATATACGCCGTCTGGGTCGGGCGGGGGTGGGCAGGGTATCGGCTTATGCTGCGCTCAATGCCAATTATCTGCTCAGGGAATTGCAGCGGGTGGGCTATCAGGCGGCTTTCCCGGGGCGGCGTGCCAGTCACGAGTTCATCTTGAGCGTCAGCGACTTGCAGAAGGCGACGGGCGTACGGGCGCTGGATGTGGCCAAGCGCCTGCTGGATTTCGGCATTCACGCACCGACCATTTACTTTCCGCAACTGGTGCCCGAGTGCTTGCTGATCGAGCCTACAGAGACGGAAAGTAAGGCAACGCTGGACCGTTTCGTGGCGGTGATGGCGCAGATTCGTCAGGAGGCACTGGAGCAGCCGGAACTCTTGCGTGAAGCGCCCCATCATCTGCCGGTGGGGCGCTTGGATGAAGCGCTGGCGGCGCGCCGCCTGGATGTGGCGGCCGCGCAGTGACGGTGTCGCCGGCGGGTCTGCTCGATGCACTCGGTGAGGTATTGCTGGATAAAGAACGGGCGCTACGCCTGATTCTGTCCGGCTTTCTGGCGGGTGGACATGTGCTGGTGGAGGACGTGCCGGGGGTGGGGAAGACGACCCTATCGCTGGGATTGGCGCGCCTGCTGGGTCTCGATTTCGCACGCGTGCAGATGACGGCCGATCTGTTGCCGGGAGACATTCTCGGGAGCAGTCTCTTCGATCCGCGCGAGCAACGCTTCGTCTTTCATCTGGGTCCGATTTTTCATGCCGTAGTACTGATGGATGAAATCAACCGCGCTTCGCCACGCAGTCAGTCCGCCCTGCTGGAAGCTATGGCAGAAGGACAGGTCTCGGCAGACGGGCAAAGCTTTCCGCTCCCTAAGCCCTTTTTTGTGATCGCCACCCAGAATCCGCAGGAGCACGCTGGGGTCTTCCCGCTGCCGGAGAGTCAACTGGACCGCTTTACGCTACGTTTGTCACTGGGATATCCGAGTTACGAGGCGGAGCGGCGGTTATTGGCGGGGGAAAATCGACGGCCTGCCGATCTGAAAGCACTGGCCGATGCTGCGTTGCTGCGCCAGTGGCAGGCAGAAGTTGCAGCGCTATTCCTGAGTCCGGAAGTACAGGAAATGCTTTTGGCTCTGGCGCAACGCAGCCGTGAGGATGCGCGGGTGCGGATTGGGTTGTCGCCACGAGGCTTGCTGGCGCTCAAGGCGAGCGCACAGGCCTGGGCTTTTCTGACGGGTCGGGATTTTGTGACGCCCGACGATCTGCGCGCCGTGACGGTGCCGGTGCTGGGGCATCGTTTGCTGTCCAGCGCATCGCTAAGCGGTGATGAATTGACGGCACTGCTGATGCAGGATACCTGGGGTTTTGGTCCGTGAGTCGCAAACGGCGGGAGGTACGTCTTTCCCGTCCTGGTAAGGTCTTTGTCGGGCTGACCCTGGCCCTCGGCTTTTCTGCCGTAAACACCGGTAATAATATCTTGTTCTTGCTGGTTTCCATGATGCTGGCCATTATGGTGCTCTCCGGTTTTGTCGCCGTCGGCAACCTCTGGCGGGTGCGTGCCGCCGTGCTGCCCAACCAGATTTTTACCGCAGGAGAGCAGGGCGACCTGCTTCTGCGCATTCATAATCCACGCCCCTGGCCACTGTGGCTGCTGGAACTGCGCTTAGGCGATGCGCGACGCACCCTCACTCGCGTAGGTGCGCGTCAGGAAGCATTGGTAGCTCTGACCTGGCACCCGCCCCTACGCGGTCAGCCGCCATTACCCTCTCTACGGATGGGTTCCGCCTTTCCCTTTGCTTTTGTCTGGCGCGGTACGCACCTGGTGGTGGAGTCAGCGGATCAGCCCTGGGTGGCCCCCGCTGCGGGCGAGCCATCGTTGCTACCGGCAGATCTGGGTCAGCAGGAGGCGGAAGGAGGTGAACCCGGCGGCAGCGGTGATTTGCTCTGGGTGCGGGAGCGTCTACCTGGAGAAGGGCTGGGCGCTGTAGTCTGGCGCCGGGTGGACTGGTCTTTAGGCGTGCAGGGGGAGTTGCGCTTGCCTACCCGTGAGCGGGAGCAGGCAGGGCAGCGACGGATGTTGCTCGACTGGGAAGAGGCGGCGCTGCAACGCTGGTCGGTGGAGCAGCGCCTGCAAATACTCCGCGCGGCGCTGGACATCGCGCTGGAACGGGGCTGGGCGTGGCAACTGCGGATGCCTGCCGGGATGGTGACCGGTCGCGGACGCTCGGGTCTGGATCAAGCCTTGTTGTTGCTGGCGCAACAGCCGCCTTTGCCGGTGTCACGGGAGGCTGATCAGCGTGCTCCCCTGCCTTGGGGATTGCGCACGGCCGGACAGTGGCTGCGGCGCTTGCCGCATCCGGGAGGGGTGGGCTGATGATGTCTGGGATGCGACTTCCCGCGCGTAGTGTGGGCTCCTTAGTGGCGGCGTTGATGGGTGTCTTTTTGCTCCTCGCGCTGGGTTCGGAGGCAACACTCTGGGCCACAGTGGTTTGGGTCGTGGCGACCGGTTTAGGGCTGTATGGGGCCTGGCATGGGTGTCTGCCCTGGTTTAGTGCGGCGCAACGCTTGATGCTGGGTCTTTTTCTGCTGGCGCTGGCGTTGCTGCTGGCCGGATGGGGCAACTGGCTGGCGATGGCCAGTCAGACGGTGCTGGTGCTGCTGGCGGTGAAGGCACTGGAAATGCGCAGCCAGCGCGACTTTTATCAGGTGGCGGTGCTGGTGCTGCTGGGCATGGGGGTGGCGGCGTGGCTGCGCGTGGATGTTCTGCTCGGTATTTTTGTGTTGGCGGCCTTATACCTGTCCTTGCTGGGATTGCTCTGGCAGCCCTTAGCCGATGCGGCGGTGGAGCGCACGACGGAAGGGCTGCGCTGGCGGGATTTCCGCTACATGCTGGTCTTCAGTCTGGTTTTTCTGCTGGTGCTGTTGCCGGTGGCGGCCATTTTCTTTCTGATATTGCCGCGTACGCCGACGCCGCTCTGGGCTTGGGCACCACCACAGGGGGCGGCGCATTCGGGTTTCAGCGCGGATTTGTCACCAGACAGTATTGCGCATCTGGCCCTCGACTCCGCCACGGCTTTTCGGGCACAGATCAGTCCGCAGCCCGCTGACCCGGAGAGTTTGTACTGGGTGGGCGCGATCCTCTGGCGCGATGGGGGCCGGAGCTGGGTGCCGGATCCACCTGTCGCAGTGGTGCAGGGCGCTGTATCTGCCGACGCCGACGCCGGTACCACAGGCGTTCGACAGGAAATCGTTCTAAGCCCCGATAACAGTAATTATCTGTTTGCCTTAGCTACGCCTTATCATCTGAATATCCCAGTCACCTACCGGCAGCAGGCGGATGGCGTATTGCGTCTGGACAAGGCGCCCGGTTTGCCCATGCGCTATATCGTCTGGTCTACGTCTGCCGCACCGCGTTTGCTCTCTGCGGCGGAGCGCGCCGCGGCCCTGCAGGTGCCTTCCGACACCAGCCCGGCAGTGCGCGCGTTGGCGGCACGATTTGCGGGCGGTAGCGGTACGGTGGTGGTGCAGCGTCTGCTGCACTGGTTTCATGAGCCCTCTTTCCGCTACCGCCTGCAAGCGCCGACGGGTTACTCCCACGGGCAGGGTATGGCGGATTTTCTCCTCCATACCCATACGGGTTTTTGCGAATACTACGCGGGCGGATTGGCTCTGCTGCTCCGGCTGGACGGAATTCCGGCACGGGTGGTGACCGGGTATCACGGTGGTGAGTACAACCCGGTGGGCAACTACTGGATTGTGCGGCAGAGCATGGCCCATGCCTGGGTACAGGCCTGGCTACCGGGACAAGGCTGGGTGCGGCTGGATGCGACGCCTGCGCTGACGGTACCCAGTCAGGGAGGCAGCAATTCCGGTACCTTAGCCCCCGCGGTGGTGCCCGACGCTCAACAACTCTGGGACTGGTTGCAATGGCAGTGGATCAACATGGTCATCGACCTGACCCCGGCCAAACAGCGCGCCCTCTGGGAGTCAGCGGGTCTGCAAATGATGCAGATGGCGCAGTCGTCTGCCCCTACACCGCACTGGCCGAAAGCGCCGGACTGGCACCGGCACGCCGCGCTGGCTTACTGGCTGGCGGGGGGCAGTGCTTTGCTGCTGATGGCCTGGCTGCTGTGGCGCCGCCATCGGGCGAGTAAAGGTAAGGATGTCGGATATTGGCGCCAGCGTGCGGCGCGCGCCTTGCGCACTTTGGGATTGAATGACGTTCGACCGGGGGCGGAGAGTTTGTTCTGGCAACGGTTGCCCATGCCCGCGGATCAGTGGGAATCTGTGCGTGAAATCTATCTGGCCCAGCGTTATGGTCCCACGCCGGACGCCGATGGCGACCGGCGTCTATCTGTGGCCTTGGCCACTCTGCGGCAATCGTTGCGAGAAACTTCCTGAACGTTTAAGGCCGCTATGCGGCTCCGTGTTCCTGCTCTTCGGCCACGATCTGGCCGCGCTCCAGGCGGATGATCTGGTCGGCGAGGCGGGTAGTGCGTGGGCGGTGCGCGACGATGATAAGGGTTTTCCGACCGTGGAGGGCGCTGAGGGTTTCGGCGATGCGTTCTTCACTTTCGCTGTCGAGGTTGCTGGTGACTTCGTCAAGGACGAGCACGGGGCGATCCAGATAGAGCGCGCGGGCGATGGCGAGCCGCTGGCGCTGGCCGCCGGAAAGATTGCCGCCATTGCCCTTGATCATCGTTTCCAGCCCGCCTATTGGGGCTAAAAACTCCCAGGCGTGCGCCTGCCGCGCGGCCGCCTCGGCGCGTTCGTGATCGGGTTGAGCATCGGCATAGGCGATATTGCTCAGGGCGGTGCCGCTGAAAAGTACGGGCTCCTGAGCCACAAAGCTGAAATAACCCCGGTAATCGCCGGCAGGGAGATCGCGGATAGACTGCCCAGCCACCATAATGTCTCCCCCGCTGGGCGGCAGCAAGCCGAGCATTACCCGCACCAGACTGGTTTTGCCACCGCCGCTGGGGCCGACCATGGCCGTCGTGCTGAGAGGGGGTATGGTGAACTGGAGACCGCGTAAAATCGCTTCGCCCCCCAATTCTAACTTGAGATCGTGGCACTGCCAGGTGCCCCAGGGACGTGGCGTTGGGGAGCGCTGGCTGGCCTCTGCCGGTTGGTCCAACCAGGCGAAGAGCCGGTCCGCGGCAGAAAGACCTTGTTGCAGTTGATTATTGGCCGAGGAGAGCTGGCGCAGGGGCTCATAGATCATCCCCAGCGCCGTCAGAAAGCTGAAAAAGGCCCCCGTTGTCATCCCCCCATTCACCACCTGACTGCCCCCCAGATAGATGATGACCGCAATGCCCAGTGCCGCAATCATCTCCATGACGGGAACCGTCGCCTTCTGGATGCGGGCAATCTGCATCATCAGGTCGAAGTAGTGACGCGCCTGAACACCGAAACGCTGCGCCTCAAAGCCTTCACCGCCCTGACTTTTGATCACTTCGGCGCCGCGCAGGCTTTGAGAAAATTGGTCCATGATCTGGCCCATCTGCTCTTGTTGGCGTTCGCCGCGCTGGCGCAGCTTCTGGCCGAAACGAATCAGGGGATAAAACGCGATGGGCAGGGTGATGAAGCTGATCAGCGCCAGTTTCCAGCTCATGTAAAACACTACCGCCATGAGCGCGATGATCTGGAAGGTGGAAAGGAAGAAGCGCGCCAGCACAGAGAGGCCTTGCTGCAATAAAGTCAGGTCCAGACTCATCCGCGACAGAGTGCTACCGTGACTGCTGTCGATGAGGGTGCCGAGGGGCAGGCGCAGGGTATGGGCGAAAAGGCGCTCGCGCAGACCGCGCAAAACGTCTTCTTCCACCCGGACGAGGGTGATAGCCTGTACGTAATCGGCGCCGCCTTTAACGGCGTAGATCATTATGACGCCCAGGGGCAGCCAGATGAGCATGCTGGCGTTGCGGTCGATGAAGATCCGGTCGAGGACCGGCTTGATCATGTAGGCTACCCCACCGGTGGCCGCCCCGGAAATCACCATGAAGAGCATCGCGAAAAGGATACGACGGCGATACGCGCGGACCAGGCCGAGCAGCCGGTGAAAGCTGGGAGAACGCAATGCGGCGGGTGCGCCAGCGTTGCTCACTCTTCGAGCAGGCCCCGTTTATCCTTTACTTCCAGCCAGGCATCCGCATCTTCGGGCGCCATTTTCTTTTGAACGATGGCTGGCCAGATCTTGGCGAGGCGGGCATTGATTTCCTCAAATTCTTCCTGACCTTCGGGCAGGTCATCGTCGCGGAAAATGGCACCCGCAGGGCATTCGGGCTCGCAGAGGGTGCAGTCGATGCACTCATCGGGGTCAATGACCAAAAAATTCGGTCCTTCGCGGAAACAGTCCACCGGGCAGACATCTACACAGTCGGTATATTTGCACTTGATACAAGATTCAGTCACCACGTAAGTCATGGGGGCCAAGCTCCTCACATTTTAGTCTAATGGATTATGACCGGGATCGCCCGGCGGGCTGGGAGCCTATTCTAGCCTAAGGAGGGCGTGCTGCCCACTGGGGAGTTTGCCCATCTCCTCCCCCAACCTGAGGCGTAGCGAAATCTGGAAAAGTTCGCTATAGTAAAAATCTGGACTTCATCCTGCCGTTTCAACAGAGGAGAATTACGATGGCTGTATTAGTAGGCAAAGCTGCTCCCGATTTCGTGGCCCCCGCGGTCATGGCTGACAACACTATTAATGAGGCTTTTCATTTTTCTCAGTATATCAAGGGAAAATATGCCGTATTGTTTTTCTATCCGCTGGATTTCACCTTTGTTTGTCCCTCGGAAATCCTCGCGTTCAACCACCGTCTCTCGGAGTTCAAGGCGCGCAATACGGAAGTCATCGCCTGTAGCGTGGACTCCCACTTCACCCATCTGGCCTGGAAAAACACGCCGGAAGAGAAGGGCGGCATTGGCCACATCCAGCTCCCCATGGTGGCCGACCTCTCCAAGAGCATCGCGCGCAATTATGACGTTTTGCTCAATGATGAGGTGGCGCTGCGTGGCTCCTTCCTGATCGACCGCGAAGGTGTGGTACGCCATGAAGTGATCAACGACCTGCCCCTGGGCCGCAACATTGACGAAATGATCCGTATGGTGGATGCGCTGCAATTCTCTGAAGAGCACGGTGAAGTCTGCCCGGCACAGTGGGAGAAGGGCAAAGCGGGCATGAAGCCGACCAGTGAAGGTGTTGCCGACTTCCTGGCGCATCACGGCAAAGAGCTCTGATTGCCGATTATCCTGTTGTGCCCATCGTAGGAACCCGCGTGGGTGAACAGCTAACATGGCCCGGACGTCAACCTGGGCCATGTTATTGCGATTTAGTGCAGGCCACGTCCGGCACTTTCTGCCGCTTCTTCCATGACCACCTTCACCTCATCCGGAAAGTCACCTTGAGCCACTTGCTGGCGTCCTTCCCGAAAGAATAATGGCGCATCGGCGGGTAAATGATGCACCAGCGCCGCAAAAGCACGCCGCATTTCCGCTGGATCCTGCGCACGCGTGGCCGTGATGCCCCAATTCAATAACAGAATGCGCCAGGGGCGGTGTGGATCAGCGCCGTCCAGATCTGTGCCATAGTCTGCGGATGCGGCTTCTTTCACCCTGCCCATCAATTGGGCCAGGGAACGCAGTTCGTCGGGCTCGCCGCGACTATTGGCCAGAATGGCCAGACCGTTGACGATAGGCTCCAGCGTGTGGATGGCGCCGTGTTGATTACATACCCATGCTGCGAGACTGACGGTGATCATTTCCAGGGCGGCCTTCGCCTGACGCTCACCCAGGCGCTCGGCCCAGGTGGCGAGGTCCATCAGTAGACCGATGGCCAGGTCGCCGATGCGCTCCGGCTCGTCGGCGGGCAGGGAGGGGTCCCAGGAGGCAACATCCGTTGTCAGCAGCGTGAAAAGCTGGCGCAGGGCGTCCACAATCAGCGGCGGGGTGATCTGCTCCCCGGTGGCAATGCCGCTCTCGGCAAAGGCACCGAGGATGGGTTTGGCGTATTGTTCAAAGCGCTTCTGCGCGCCTGAGATGTCCAGAATGGGAGCCACTGCTTGTCTCCGATATGCCCGATGAAGTTGAGCGTGTTATGCTAGCATGGAATGGTGCCGGATTCCGCAGCGAGCGGCATCCTCTTTATTCAGGAATCTTCTCATGTCGCACCCAAACCCCGTTTCTCCTGTTGATTTGCATATGCACTCCCTCGCCTCCGATGGCACCATGACACCCACCGATCTGGTGCAGCGGGTGCATGCGGCGGGGGTGCGCATCATGGCACTGACCGACCATGACAACACCGCGGGGCTGGAGGAGGCCAGTGTGCAGGCGGCGGCAATGGACATTCAGCTTATCCCCGGTGTTGAAGTCTCCAGCGCATGGAGCACCCAGGGCATCCATATTGTCGGCCTTTTTATTGACCCCGCGAATAGTATCTTACAGGAAGGTTTGAGTCGGATTATGGCCTTCCGCGACTGGCGCGCCTTAGAAATCGGACGGTTATTGGCAGGTGCCGATATTCCTGACGCAGAAGCCGGAGCGCGAGCGATGGCGGGCAGCCGCATGGTGGGGCGTAGCCACTTTGCGCGCTGGCTGGTGCGTGAGGGGTACTGTGCAGACGCGAATGAGGCCTTTGGCAAATATCTTGGGCGTGGTTGCAAGGCCTACGTGCCCAGCGACTGGATTCCCATGTCTGAAGCGGTTGGCTGGATCAACGCGGCAGGTGGATCCGCCGTTCTTGCCCACCCCGGCCGCTATAAGCTCAGCGGTACCCGGCTGTGTGCCTTGCTCACCGAGTTCCGGGACGCGGGCGGCATCGGCCTTGAGGTCTGCTCCGGCAGTCAGGCGGCCGGGGATCGCGAGCATCTGGGGCGACTCGCCCGACAACTGGGCATGGCGGGATCGGTTGGCTCCGACTTCCACGGCACGGATGTTGGCCATGCGGCCATCGGTCAGCTGCTTACTTTGCCCGACGGTGTCGAGCCGGTCTGGGACCGTGCCGGTATTCACCCTCACTGACCGGCCAATCTTGTCGGTTTTTCGGGCGCTTATGCGCATTTCCAACGGCACGGCACTATGGTAGCTTTGCACTCCATTGTGGATCCATATCAGGGGAACGGAGTGCAAAAAAGCCAAGAACCATCACGCTACGCCAATTGGGGCATGTTGGTGTTGCTACTGATTTACGCTGGCGCCGCATACACCCTCAGTCCATTCGCTGGCCCCCTGCTGATGGGGGCTGTGCTGACCACAGTGGGCTGGCCCTGGCAGTTGCGCCTGGAGCAGGGTTTTCACCTGCCGCGCTGGCTGGGTTCGCTTATACATGCCTTGGCGTGGGTGGCGATCATCATTATCCCTGCGGTCGTTATCGTTGATTCAGTGTTGCCTCAGGTAGCACTGCTTATCTTCCGTTGGCAGTCAGGTGGCCCGCTCGTCGAGGTGCCGCCGGAAGTGATGCAGGTTCCTTATGTGGGGCACTGGCTGCTCGGCCATCTGCATGGGCTGAACGGTGCCTATCTCTCCGCATTGCTCAGTGCCCATTCCGGCCTCATCACCGATTCTCTGGGTCAGCTCTGGATATTCACGTTACATACGTTTTTTGCCGCGCTGACTGTGTTTGCGCTGGCCCTGCACGGTGAGCGTCTCACGGAGGCGCTGCACCTGGGGGCTACACAACTCTGGGGCCGTGATCGTGGCGATCGGTTTTTGGCCGCCTGCCGGGATGCGGCGCGTTCGGTACTGATCGGCCTTATTGGCGTGGGTGTGGTAGAGGGTATGTTTATTGGTATCGCTTATGCTGTCGCCGGCCTGAGCATGTGGCCCCTTTGGTTGGTCGCTACCGCACTGATATCGCCGATACCCTTTGGCGCCACCGCCGTAGTCGGCGCGGCCACTTTATGGCTCACCTTTACGGGGCATTGGATTGCAGGCCTGCTCGTTCTCGCCTGGGGGCTTATCGTTATTACCGTGGCGGATCTGGTGGTACGCCCACTGCTCACTGGATCGCAGACGCAGGCCCCATTCTTTCTGGTGTTCTTCAGTATTCTTGGTGGCGCGGAAGCCTTCGGCTTGATCGGCCTGATCATCGGACCTATTCTGGTGCTGTTGGCGCGCGGGGTATGGCGTGCCTGGGAACGGCGTATTCGCTTGCAGGAGTAGTTGCGCAGACCACTGCAGTTGTGGAACTGCACAGGCTTTCCACCCATCTAATCGGTGGGTATTATCTTTATGAAATCAGGAGCACATCATGGACTACTCGATGTTGGATCAACAATATAATCAGTTGCAGCAGCAGACCCAGAACAACCTGCAGGCCGTGCAGCAGGTCGCCGGACGGGTGAGCGCCATGGCACCGGATAATATGACCGGACGCGAGATCAATATGGAATTGCGCAGTCTGGCCATGAACCTGCAACAACAGCAGCAGAATGTGGGGATGATGCTGCAGCAGATGGCGCAGCGTATCCAGCAGTTGGAAATGCAGATGCAGGGGATGGGGCAGAGTGGCATGAACCCCAATATGGGACAGCAGCGTCCCTGGAATGCGCCCATGCAGGGACAGCCGGGTATGGGCAGCGGTTTCCTGGGTAACGTTATGACCGGTTTGGGTCTGGGCGCGGGTTTTGCGGTAGCGGACAATATCGTTGACGACATTTTCGACAGCTTCTAAGTCCGTATGATAATCGCGCATTTTGACGGTTTCCTGCAGATTGTGCCCTGCTCATGACGCTACCGTTGTCGGCGTATCTGGATCTGGAGTCGCGCATTCTTGCCTGGGCTGCAGGGCAGGGATGGCAGTTGCAGCGTACCGGCCCTTTGCGGCGGGGTGAATGGCCGTTGCCGCGCCTGGAGTTTCTCCGCGACGGCGTGTTGACGCCCGGCGAGTGGGATGCCGCACTTGCTGCCAGTCCCCTGTTTATGGAGTCTGTCTCCGGTAAGCGGGAGGCACGGAGTCAGGAAGGTATCGGGGTAAAGTTTTATCAGGCCCCGACCGAATCCTTGGGTTTTGCGCAGATCGCCCATACGGGGCCAGCCGGGTTCGTAGCGGTATGTCGCAGCTTGCCGGGCTGGGATGAGGCACCGGCACCTGACGAAGCGGCGGCCTTTGCGCGTGTTGGTCTGCCTTGTGTGCCGCCCTCCCAGCGTAATCCTGAAGTGTTCACGATGTTGGCGGGAGTGCCGGGTGACTAAAGAATTCCTCTACGGTATCCACGCCGTCAGCGCCGCGCTGGATTCAGAAGAATTGCTGGAGCTCTGGGTGGCGACTGAGCGGAGGACCGATGACCGTGTCGCGTCGTTGCTGCAAAAAGCCACAGAACAGCACCTGCCAGTGCATGAACGGCGGAGCACGGCATTGGGTCGAAGGCTGAATACCGACAAGCATCAAGGCGTGGGCGGCTTACTGCGCGCCTTTCCCGAGCAGGACTTCGAGACGATCCTGGCGCAATTGGACGGCCGTGGCTTCCTGCTGGTGCTGGATGGTGTTCTCGATCCGCACAACCTCGGTGCTTGTCTGCGCAGTGCGGAAGCAGCGGGGGTCGATGCGGTGATTCTGCCCAAGGATAATGCCTGCCCGGTCAATGCCACCGTGCGCAAGGCGTCTGCCGGATCGGCGTCACGCGTCCCGGTCTGTACCGTGACCAACCTGTCGCGAACCCTGTCTGCCCTGCAAGAGGTGGGTTTCTGGCTGGTCGGGATGGCGGGGGAGGGTGCTCAGAGTCTTTACGCGCTTGACCTGAATATGCCGCTGGTGGTGGTGATGGGTGGGGAGGAGAAAGGTTTGCGCCGTCTTACTCGCGAGCACTGCGATTATCTGGCGCATATTCCCATGATGGGAGCCATCGAAAGCCTGAACGTGTCCGTTGCCACCGGGATTTGCCTCTTTGAGGCGGCCCGGCAAAGGCGGAATCTGTCTCCCGCCCAGCATGTCGGGCAGGAAAAAATTGCCTGAATCCGCCAGAAGGTCATAAACGCATGCTGGTAGACTCCCACTGTCATTTGGATTTCGATGATTTTGATGCCGACCGGGCCGGTATTCTGGCGCGCGCCCAGGCGGTCGGGGTGCAAGAAATGCTGATTGCGGCGGTCGTCGAGGCGCACTGGCCGCGGGTACAGGCCCTGGCCGCCGAATACCCCGGCGTGTTGTGGGCGGCAGCGGGCGTGCATCCCAATGAACCCGCAGCAGAGACCCCGGAATGGGAGCATCTGCTCACCGCTCTGGCGGCAGATAAGGTGGTGGCTGTCGGCGAGACCGGCCTGGATTATTTCCGCAGCGAAGGGGATTTGTCCTGGCAGCGGGAGCGATTTGCCCGGCATATCGCTGCCTCCAAGGCCACGGGAAAGCCGCTGATCATCCACACCCGCGCAGCGGCGGCGGACACCATCGCCATGCTGCGCAGTGAAGATGCGACGGCAGCCGGCGGCGTCATCCATTGCTTCACCGAAAACTGGGATTTTGCGAAGGCGGCCCTGGATATGGGCTTTTATATCTCCTTTTCCGGTATTGTGACTTTCAAGAAGTCCGTTGAATTGCAGGCGGTGGCCAGGAAGGTGCCGGCGGATCGCCTGCTGGTGGAGACAGACGCGCCCTATCTGGCCCCCGTGCCGCAACGCGGCAAGCGCAACGAGCCTGCTTTTGTCGCGCATGTCGCGGCCTTTCTCGGGGCGTTGCGGGGTGAGACCCTGGAGGATATCGCCGCGCAGACCACGGCCAATTTCCACGCACTGTTTAAGCACGCGGTGGCGGCATGAAGATTGTGTTCCTCGGTACGGGGTCCAGTGCGGGAACACCAGCGATTGCCTGCCATTGTCCGGTTTGTAGCAGCGCTGATCCGCGCAACCGCCGCCTGCGGGCCAGTATTCTGGTGCAGGATGGGGGTACTAATCTGCTGGTGGATACCGGCCCCGACCTGCGTCAGCAGATGCTGCGCGCCGACGTGCGAACACTGAGCGCCGTGTTTTATACCCATTTTCACGCCGATCATATCAATGGTGTCGATGACCTGCGTGCCTTCAATTTTGCGCAGAAGATCGTGATTCCTTGCCATGCGGATGAGCGCACGGCGATAGAATTGGAAACCCGGTTTCGCTATTGTTTCCTGCCGCCGGATATCACTTGGGCGAAACCTTCGCTATCCATGCACCGGATAGCATCGCCGCAGACCTTTGGTGGGGTCGCGGTGACCCCGATACCCGTGATGCACGGTCATCTGCCTATTCTCGGATACCGGTTTAACGATGCGGCATATCTGACTGATCTAAAAATAATTCCTGATAGCAGCCTGACGCTGTTGCAGGGGCTGAAAGTCCTGATTCTTGACTGTCTGCATTACGAAGAGCATCCCACCCATCTTAATGTGGAAGAGGCCCTGTATTGGGCGCGGCGCATTGGCGCAGAGCGGATTATTCTTACCCATATGACCCATGATATTGATTATGCGACGTTGGCTGCGGAATTACCGGACACGATCATTCCCGCCTATGACGGTATGGTCGTGGACCTTTGAGCGCATGTTGCTGTTGGACGGGTGTATGCAAAAAATGTTTGACAGCACCCCCATGAATCCATATATTACGCCGCATCGGGGCCATAGCTCAGCTGGGAGAGCGCTTGAATGGCATTCAAGAGGTCAGCGGTTCGATCCCGCTTGGCTCCACCAAATTAAAAGGCTGCTCAGCCTTTTTTCCCCCGACAATCAATGTCTGTGCATTGTATCACCTGTTCTCAACAGGTACCGTCCAGATATGCCAACCCTCGGTATTCTTGCCCGTCACGCTGTTTTTACAAGAAAAACTAATGAGGTGCCCCTTTGCACAATGAACGGCTTTTTCCCTACGGCCATGCCCGTGATGCGGATTGGCGTACGGCTTTGTCCTTCGCTTTGGAGATGGCGGGTCCGCGGGCGCGGGGCGGTACGCTGGGTTTCCTCTACGTCAGTGACAGTTTTGAGTCTGATTTGCCGGAAATCCTGAGCGCTGTGCGAGAACAAACCGGCGTGTCGCATTGGACGGGCTGTGTGGGGATTGGCATCTGTGCGACTGCTCGGGAATACCTGGATGAACCGGCGCTGGCCTTTATGGTGACCGATTTCCCGGAGACGGAGTTTCACCTGTTTGCAGGGATGGAGCCTTACCAACCCGGCAAAGATTTAACGATTCTCCCCAATCGTCCGCCTTACTTCGCCATCGTCCATGGTGACTCCCAGACGCCGGATCTGCCTGATCTGGTCCGTGATTTTGCCGGAAAGGTGAGTAGTGGTTTCATCACTGGCGGGATCGGCAGCAGTCGTGCCAACGGTGCGCAGCTTGCCGATAAGGTTGTGCATGGCGGGCTGAGCGGCGTGACGTTCAGCGAAGAGATCGCCATCGCCACCCGCTTGACCCAGGGCTGTAGCCCTATCGGTCCTATCCATCAAATTGCCGAAGCCAAGAGCAACGTGATCGCCCGCCTGGATGGCCGCCCGGCGCTGGATGTGTTTTATGAAGAAGTCGGTGACATCCTCTCACGGGATTTGCAGCGGGCGGCGGGTTTTATTTTTGTGGCGCTGCCTGTAAAAAACGATGATCGCGGCGACTACACGGTACGCAACCTGATCGGTATCGATATCGACCGCAAGCTGCTGGCAATCGGGGAATATGTGGAGGTCGGTCAGGCACTGATGTTCTGCAAGCGGGACGGCAGCACGGCGCGCGAGGATCTGGAGCGCATGCTCACAGAAATTGCCCGTCTGGCGGACGGGCGGGGGATTCGCGGTGGCCTCTATTTCTCCTGTCTTGGGCGCGGTGAGAGCCTGTTTGGCCCCGATTCTGCGGAATTGCGGATCATCCAGGAGCGCCTGGGCGACTTTCCACTGGTCGGTTTTTTTGCCAATGGTGAAATTTCTCATGACAAAATATATGGTTATACGGGGGTTCTTACCCTGTTTCTGGATGCGCCAGTCTCCTGAGTCATTAGCCGATTTTCAGGTATGGTGAGGTGCCGCCGGCTTTGTGCTAGAGTGCGCGAGTTATATTAGAGGTTGATGATGGCACAAGCACAGCGGATGGATCAGCGTTTGATGCAGGAGGGGCGGCGCACCAGGGGTACGCTCTATTTCGGCATCGGGCTGGGCCTGACCGCCGGTCTGCTGATTATCCTCCAAGCGTTTTTGCTGGCGCATATCGTCGATGAGGTCTCTTTTCATGGCTGGGATCTGGCGGCGGTGATGCCGCTGCTCTGGGCCATGCTCGGTCTTTTCGTCGTTCGTGCAGGGTTTTCCTGGGCGAGCGAGCTGGTGGCCTTTCGGGCCAGTGCGCGTATCAAGACCTACCTGCGCGAGCGCCTGCTTTCCCACCTTCTGAGCCTGGGGCCGGTGGCCGTGGCCGGTGAGCGTAGCGCCGACATCGCCAGTACCATGATTGAAGGCGTGGAGGCGCTGGAGCCCTACTTTTCGCGTTACCTGCCGCAAATGGCATTGGTCAGCCTCATACCGCTGGCCATTCTCGTGTTCGTCTTCCCCGCAGACTGGATCAGTGGGTTGATTCTCCTCATCGCCGGGCCGCTGGTACCCTTCTTTATGGTGCTGGTGGGCTACAAGGCAGAGGCCATCAACCAGCGTCAGTGGCGCAAGATGCTGTTGATGAGTGCCCATTTTCTGGATATGGTACAGGGTCTGACCACGCTGAAAATCTTCGGTCGCGCCAAGGACGAGATCGAGATCGTCGCACGCATTTCTGACGACTACCGGCGCACCACCATGGCCGGGTTGCGGGTGGCCTTCCTGACTTCGGCGGTGCTGGAGTTTTTTGCGAGTCTGTCTATTGCATTGGTGGCCGTATCGCTGGGTGCGCGTCTGCTGGAAGTCCATTCCTCGGTCACCTTTTATACGGCCTTCTTCGTCCTTTTTCTGGCGCCCGAGTATTTTAATCCGCTGCGTGGTCTTGCCACCTATTATCATGCGCGGATGAGCGCCATTGCCGCCGCTAAACGCATCTTCGAAATCCTCGACATGCCTCTGCCAGAGCAAGGGTCGCAGCCAGTGGCTTACGCCGGTACGCAGACTATCAGTCTCTCGGTGCG
Organism: Acidithiobacillus sp.; assembly: GCA_037440305.1. GTDB lineage: Bacteria > Pseudomonadota > Gammaproteobacteria > Acidithiobacillales > Acidithiobacillaceae > Acidithiobacillus. The sequence goes on along the minus strand of JBBIUH010000005.1, from coordinate 20,625 downwards.
CGACCTGCATTTCTCCTACGAGGCGGGCAGGGTGGCGCTGGCCGGAGTAAATGCCGAGTTCCCGGCGGGCAAGGTCACCGCGCTGGTGGGCGCCAGCGGTGCGGGTAAGAGCACCCTGGCCAATGCCTTACTCGGCTTTGTGCAACCGGATTCCGGAGAAATCCTGATCAATGGCCAGATTCCTTTGCGCGCCCTGGAGCGGGAGAGCTGGTGGCGGCAACTGGCCTGGGTACCGCAAAATCCACGTTTGTTCTACGGCACCATCGCCGAAAATATCCGCATCGGCCGTCCTGATGCGGATATGGCCACTCTGCGGGAGGCAGCGAAGAACGCCCATGCGCTGGAATTCATTGATGCCTTGTCGCAAGGTTTTGATACCCCCGTGGGCGACTTGGGGCAGGGCCTTTCCGGCGGTCAGATTCAGCGGGTCGCTCTGGCCCGTGCCTTTATCAAAAATCCGCCGCTCTTCATTCTGGATGAGGCCACGGCCAATCTGGACATGGAGAATGAATCGCTGGTTCTGGATGCCATGCAGCGACTCATCCAGGGACGAACGGCCATCGTCATTGCCCACCGCCTGGCGACGGCAGAGCGCGCTGATCACATCCTGGTTATGGATGCCGGGAAAGTGGTCGAAGCGGGCACCCACAGCGCACTTTTGGCCACCGGTGGCGTCTATGCAAGGCTGGTAGCAGCCTACCGGGGGGACTATGCGTGATCTTTACCGTCTGCTGAAACTGTTCGGACCCTTCAAATTCTGGATGCTGGGGGGTGCCTTCCTGGCCTTGCTGACCATTCTTTCCAACTTCGGCCTGCTGGCCCTTTCCGGCTGGTTTCTGGCGAGCGCGGCGCTGGCCGGACTGGGCGGTTATGCCACCCTGAATTTGTATAACTTCTTCCTGCCGGCCGCCGGGGTGCGCGCTTTTGCGACGACCAGGGTCATCTCGCGCTGGCTGGAACGCATTGTCACCCATGAAGCGACGTTTCGTCTGCTGGCACAACTACGCACCTGGTTCTATACCCGCCTGGAGCCGCTCGCACCTGCCGGCTTGCAAGGCTATCGTTCCGGCGACATTCTCTCGCGCATCATCGCTGATATCGACACCCTGAACAATTTTTACCTGCGAGTATTCACTCCTTTTCTGGTGGCCGGGGTGGCGACGCTGGTGATGGCGGGCGTCTTCGCTTTTTTTTCCTGGCGGCTGGCCATTGCACTCTTTCTCTTCCTCGCCATGACCGGTCTGCTTCTGCCGCTCCTTACCGAGCGGCTGGGTGCGCGCAGTGGCGCGGAGATGACCATCATTCAGTCGGATTACCGGGTACAAGTGGTGGATGGTATGCAGGGTATGGGTGAGCTGTTGACCTATAATGCCGGACCGGAGATACTGCGGCGTACGGGTACGCTCAACGATGCGCTACTCCAGCGGCAGGCGCGCATGGCGCAGATTTCCGGTTTCGGCAGCGCCGGTATGGGGTTCATGGGCAATCTGGCGGTCTGGGTCATTGTGGTGCTGGCGATTCCGTTGGTCCACGGCGGGGCTTTGGGCCGTTCAGACTTGCCCCTCTTTGCCCTGGGCGTGATGGGGTCTTTCGAGGCCATTGCGGCCCTGCCACTGGCCTTTCAGTTTTTGGGGCAGACCCGTGCGTCCGCGCGCCGTATTTTCGCGGTGGCGGATACGCCCTTGCCTTTCCCTGATGCATCGGGACCCGCACCGCAGGTGGATCGGCCGGATCTGGAGCTTAAGGGCCTGCACCTGCGCTATCCTGGTGCCCAATGCGACGCCCTGGCCGGTGTAGACCTCAGCATCCCGGTGGGCGCACGGGTTGCGGTACTGGGGGTGACGGGAGCTGGCAAGAGTAGTCTCGCCAACCTGCTGCTGCGTTTCTACGACTATCAGTCGGGCAGCGCGTGTTTGGGTGGCCATGAGTTGCGGGATTTCCCGGCAGATAATCTGCGCGCATATTTCGCGGTAGTATCCCAGCGTTCCTATCTTTTCCACAGTACGATTCGCGATAACCTGTTGGTGGCCAAAGGCGAGGCGGAAGAGGATGCGCTTTGGTCCGCACTGGCCACGGCGCAGCTTGCGGAGTTCGTGCGCAGTCAGCCTCAGGGCCTGGATACCATTGTCGGCGAAGGGGGCGTGAAGCTCTCCGGCGGTCAGGGCCGGCGGGTGGCCATCGCCCGGGCGATTCTTAAGGATGCCCCCTGGCTGATTCTGGATGAGCCGACCGAAGGGCTCGATCCGGTGACGGAGATGGAATTCCTCAAAGACCTGCGCCAGATCATGGAAGGACGCACCGTGCTGTATATTACCCATCGTTTGGTGGGTCTGGAGCACATGGACCGCGTTCATATCCTCGACGAGGGGCGGATCGTGGAGTCGGGGACCTATGGGGAGCTTTTACAGCAGGGCGGACAGCTCAGCCATTTTGCTACGTTCCGGCAAGCCATTCCGATATCTCACTAATTTTGATGGTTACCGGTGAGGCCGGACAGGAGTTTTTGCTCCAAAGCGTCGGCTTGCTCCGCAGTGGACTGGCAAACGGCGCTGGCGGGGTCGCGCGCGCACCTTAACTCGTTAGCCAATATCGCGGTGCCCTTTTTTTGCAGCTGAGCCTGACTGCTGCGACTCTGCGGCGTACTGGTCACCCACGACACCCCGTAACCGAGCGCCGAAGAGAGTAGGGTGGCCACCATAAACACCAGTGTCATGCGGGTAAAACCGCGTTCCAGCCCCTGCTCATCCAGGTAACGCCTGCTGTACCAGGCGAATACCGGATAACTGACAGTGCCCGCCACTAGCCCCCACATGGACTATCCCTCCCTGGCGACGTCCAGGGGCAGGGCGTAGGGAAGTTTCCCCAAGCTCAAAGAGGTACCGTCTGGCGCCCTGGCCGTCATGGCTTCCCCGGCATTAGCGGCGCGTAAAACGGCCAGCGCGGCAAAGCCACCCTGAGGATCCGGTGCCGCATTGATGACGATGCCAATGCTCTGTTGGCCCATGCTGGTGCAGAAGATTTCTTCACCCGCCCGCAGTGGCGCCAGCGCCGCGATCCGGTAGGTCTGGTTCTTGAGCTTGCCGAGATAGTGGGAGCGGGCGACGATCTCTTGCCCTGGGTAGCAGCCCTTCTTGAAATTAATGCCGCCCAATGCCTCCAAATTCAGCTCCTGGGGAATGACTTTTTCCGTGGTGGCGCTGCTGATCATACCGACGCCGGCATGAATGGCTTGCAATCGCCAATCCTCCGCAGATCCGGCCCGCGCACCAGCCGCTGCCAGCCCTATGCTGAGCGCTTCCACACGGGATGCGGGCAAAACGATCAGAAAGGCCTCCGCATCCACCCAGGGCAGGCGGGTGATGATCCTGTCGTCGTGGACCACCCCGCTGTTGCCTGTTTCCCCTAACGCTACGCCGAGGGTGTGGCCGAGCAGGTCACCCGCACCACTGCCGTAGACGGATAGTAATGCGGATTCCGGCTCCCCCCGCTCAATCTCCAGCTTGGCCATCATCCGGAACTTGCGCAGGCGATCGATGACTATGTCGGCCATATCGGCGGCCAGGCTCAGCCAAAAGCCATCGCCGTCGCGCTGCACGTAAAAATTGGCGATCATGCGCCCTTTGGCCGTACTGTAGCTGCTCCACTGGCCGTGACCACTGGCCAGGGCATGCAGATCGTTAGAGAATTGCCCTTGTAAAAATTTTTCGGCATCCACACCGTAGGCGTGAATCAGACCCAGTTCCGTATGCAGGGGGGTAAAGGTAATGACGGCTGAAGACATGCGATTCGACTCCCGGTTGCTGAAACAGCATGGCTCCGATCATACCCTCATGGATGACGGCGACAAAGTCTTGCCGATGCTTTCCTTCGGCACTGCCCGGCGGCAGCGCTGGCTACAGAGTGTTCCCTGTGTACTGGCTTTGCTCTGCGCGGGTTTTACGATGGGCCACGACTGGCACTGGGGGTTGGCACTGCTTGCCGTGCTGCTGGCGTGGATCGTCTGGCGCTGTCCTCTGCGTCAGCGCGTCGGCCAGGTCATGCCGGAGGCAATCCTGCTCGGCACCGAGAGCGACCTGCAGGTACAAATGGATGATGGCAGCGTGGTACCGGTTCAGCCTCGCGTTCGCCCTTTTCTGCACCCGCGCCTGGGGGTGATTCCCCTACAGGGTAGCAATGGTCGCCGCCATCTGCTGATCGGCCTCTTCACGACAGGCGATGATCTGTGGCGGCGCTGGCGGCTCAGGTTGCGCCAGGAATGGAACGCAGCACCGGACCCTGCTGATCCCGCTGGCTGATACTGTCCGCTGCCACATCCCGGCGTTGCGGGTGGTCACTATTGAAATGACAGCCACGGGATTCTTCGCGTAACAGCGCGGAACGGGTGAGGATTTCCGCGCACTGGCGCAGATTGCGCAGCTCCTGATAAGGCCGCGGTCCGCACGGGGTATCGCCGATGCGCGTAGCCAGTTCATTCCAACGCGCGCTGGCCGCCCGCAGGTTCTGATCATTGCGGATGATGCCTGCCGCTTGCCACATACCGGCTTGCAACCTTTGCCGAAGGGTGGTGATGTCTGTCGCGCGCACAACTGTTTTCACCCGCCCTGGCGACTGCATGGGCAACTGACGAGGCCTGTCTGGCAGGTGCGACTGTCCTTCCAGATCCGCGACGATCGCTGCCGCACCCACCACACATTCCAGCAGCGAATTGCTGGCGAGACGATTGGCACCGTGCAGCCCGGTGGAGCTGACTTCGCCCGCCGCATAGAGTCCCGGGATGGTGCTGCGTCCCGCCGCGTCTACGACTACGCCGCCGCAGGTATAGTGGGCGGCGGGGACCACCGGAATCGGCTCCCGCGTCAGGTCATAGCCCTGTGCCCGGCAGTGCGCGAAAATCGCCGGAAAATGCTGCTGCACCAGGGGGCCGGGCTGCGCGCTGATGTCCAGAGTGACATAGGCGAGGTGATGTCGCCTCATCTCCGTATCAATCGCACGCGCGACAATATCCCGCGGTGCCAGCTCGGCACGGGGGTCATAATGCTCCAGAAAAGCACTGCCGTCCGGCAGGCGCAAGAGCGCTCCCTCGCCGCGTAAGGCCTCAGAAAGCAAAAAAGGTGCACTACCCGGCCGGTAGAGCGTAGTGGGATGAAACTGGATGAACTCCAGATTGGCGATTTCCGCACCCGCCCGATAGGCGAGTGCGATGCCGTCCCCAGTGGCCACCAGCGGATTACTGGTGTGCAGATACAACTGACCGGCCCCGCCACTGGCGAGAATCACCGCCCGTGCCGTCCACAACTCCGGACGGTCGCCTCCCGGAGCGAGTATCCAGGCGCCCGCGCAACGGCCCCCGCTGAGCCAAAGATCGCTGGCGCAGTGTTCCTCAGCTATCTGTACGGCAGGCTCGGCCAGAGCCCTTCGCAGCAGGGTACTCTCGATGGCGTGGCCCGTGGTGTCTGCGCTGTGCAGTACCCGGCGCGCCTGGTGTCCGCCCTCACGGGTGAGGTGCCAGTTTCCGTCCGGCTGGCGATCAAAGGGCACCCCCCAGTCGATCAATTGACGCGCAGCCTCCGGGCCGCGGCCAATGATTTGCCGGACCGCCTCCGGGTGACATAGTCCGGCACCGGCTCCCAGTGTATCCTCGACGTGCAGGGCAATGCTGTCGCGGTCCATATCCATGACGGCGGCGATGCCACCCTGCGCCCAGTCGCTGGCGGAATCGCCCGCCCGTCCTTTGCTCACAACGCCTACCTGGCCGAGGCGGCTGAGCCCCATGGCGGTGCTGAGTCCGGCGGCGCCGGAGCCGATAATGAGAAAGTCGAAAAAAGGCATTTGCTGTCCTGGGAGAGGTGTCGGGCGCAAGCGTTGCGAGAATTGGGAGGGGTCATGATACGATGACAGGCTGATAAGGTGAAGAACGGCACCTAAAGAACAAAGGGAAGGAAAAGGCCGAATGGGTAAGATTACGGGACGCAGCACGGCGGGTGGTCAGGAATGTGGCGCATCCAGTGACCTGCTCCTCGTCCAGCGCGTGCAAAAGGGAGAGAAGGGGGCATTTGATCTCCTGGTACGCAAATACCAGCACAAGGTGATTTCCTTGGTCGGGCGTTTCGTGCGCACGCCCGAGGAGGCCGAAGATGTGGCCCAGGAAGCATTTGTCAAAGCCTATCGTGCGCTCGCCAATTTTCGCGGCGACAGCGCTTTTTATACTTGGTTGTATCGCATCGCCGTCAATACGGCAAAAAATCACCTCGTAGCCCAGGGCCGCCAGGTTTCTATTGTGGATGCAGAAACCGAAGATGCGGAACAATTTGCCAGTGCCGATGGACTAAGAGAGTACGATACCCCGGAAGGGCTGTTGCTCAGTAAGGAATTGGCAGAACATATTGATACGGCATTGACGGCGTTGCCGGAGGATTTGCGCACGGCGGTGACTTTGCGGGAGTTTGAAGGCTTGAGTTACGACGAAATTGCCCTGGTCATGGAGTGTCCGGTGGGAACGGTGAGGTCCCGGATTTTTCGGGCGCGTGAAGCAATTGCCAAGGTTTTGGCCCCTTTGTTAGAGCAGGAAAAGTCATGAACGATGAAACGCAAAAAGAACTGATGGCGTTCATGGAAGGCGAGCTGACCGGACTGCGCGCCAACCGCTTAGCCGCGCGTTTACAAAGCGAGCGCGGATTGAGAGAGGCTTGGGAGTCTCAGTACCGCATCTCTTTTCTTCTGCAGAATGACCGGAAAGGGGTCCAGTTAGCGTCGGCCGATTTCGCAGACCGGGTTGCCTGGGCGATTGTGAGCGAACCCAGTATCCTGGCCCCGCAGACCGCGCAGCGGCGGGGTATTTCCGGGAGTTTCTGGATTAAGGCGGGTTCCGTTGCTGCGGTGTTGGTGGTGTCAGTGACTCTGGTGGGCATCCTGCCGCATGACATCGTGTCGGATCAGTCTGTTGCTGGCAGCGGGGCTGGTCATTACGCAAAGACCGCCATGCTGAGGGGCTTTTCGTCCCGCAGTGAGGAATTCCATCTGCGCCCCGTAGCCAACTTTACGCCGCGGAGCTCCGGCACAGATATACTCATCCAGAGAGATATTCAGCGACTCTGGGTGCCCGGCAGTGGTAATTACCTCGTCTCTTCGCAAGTTTCCTCCGCCCATGGTTCGGGTCAGTCTGGTCTGGAAAGTACGGCCTATATGCCTGCGGAGGGTATCAGCGCAGCTTCCATGGCTTTTCCTGCAGGTAATCCCTAGAATCAGCGTCAGTTAAAATGAACGTCGGTGCGCATAGTCGGGAGGGGCGGCGCCTGTTGCTAAGTACAGCAGATACCGAGATGATAGACACGGTCTTAGATTGAGTAATAAATTGGATGGTTGGGAGGGGGTTTCTTGAAAAATCGCGTGCTGGGTAGACGGCGCCTTGCAGTGGCGCTTTGTGTGGGTTTGGGACTGAGCATAGGGACGGTGGCGCCTACTTGGGCGGATGCCGGTACCAGTGGTCAGGCATTGGTGGGCTTGCCTGATTTTACGCCCATCGTCAAACAGTATGGACCTGCTGTGGTGAACATCAGCACAACGGAGACCAAGGTGGCGCGCAACACGGGATCGCCATTCCCACCGAACTCTCCGCTGAATCAGTTTTTCGCTCCCTTCTTTGGCGCGCCGGGGCAGCCAGGTGGCCCTCAGGGAGCGCCCGGAGCCGGTCAGGAATACCAGGTGCAGTCTCTGGGCTCTGGATTTATCGTCAGTCCCGATGGTTATGTTGTGACGGCGGCGCATGTGGTGAAGGGTGCCCAGAAGATCATTGTCAGTCTCACCAATCATCATCAATACACGGCCCACTTGGTGGGTTTGTCGACGCGCATGGACGTTGCATTGCTCAAAATTGATGCGAAGAATCTGCCAACGGTACAAATTGGTGACTCCGGCAAGCTGGAGGTCGGGCAATGGGTACTGGCAGTAGGATCGCCCTTTGGCTTTGAGAACAGCGTGACCCAGGGTGTGGTCAGTGCGACCTCGCGGCCTTTGCCGGATGACCCCTATATCCCGTTTATTCAAACGGATGTGCCGATAAACCCCGGCAACTCCGGTGGCCCGCTCTTCAACATGCGTGGTCAGGTGATCGGTATCAACGACCAGATTTATACCAGTAGTGGCGGCTACATGGGGCTGTCCTTCTCCATCCCTATTAATGTCGCTATGGATGCTGTCAAGCAGTTAAAGTTACATCAGAAAGTGCATTTTGGCTGGCTCGGGGTCATGATTCAGGACGTCAGCATGGATCTCGCCAGGTCCTTCCACATGAAGGAGCCGGTGGGTGCGCTGGTGTCGCAGGTAGTACCTGATGGTCCGGCCGCCAAAGCAGGGCTACGTCCAGGGGATGTCATTGTTTCCTTTGATGGCCAATCCATCTACAACTCGGGTCAGTTACCGCCGCTGGTGGGTGCATTGCCCGCAGGCTTCAAGGCGAAGTTGGGTGTCATCCGTGATGGTAAACCCATGATTCTCAATATCGTGGTAGAGAGTTTGCCCGGTAATCTGGAGAATGCGGCGGAATCCACCGCGCCCGGCAGCCCGGCGCAGAAGGGCGAAGTCAAACGATTGAACGTGCAGGTGGGTCCGCTGACGGCGGAAGCACGTAAGCAACTGAATGTGAATACCGGCGTTCTTGTCCTCGGCGTTGGTGTGGGTCCGGCAGCGGAAGCCGGCATTCGTCCCGGCGATGTGATTCTGCAGGTAGCACAACAGCAGATTACCAGTGCTGCCGATTTGCAGAAGCTGGTGGCGGCGTTGCCGGCTGGCCAGCCGATACCGGTGCTGGTGCGGCGCGGTGAGGGGAGTTTTTATCTGGTACTTTCGCTGCCGCATTGATGCAGGTGGTAGCCGCGAAGGGCTGGGTGTTTATACCAGCCCTTTTTGTTATGGTGTCTGGCGCGGCAGTAGTGGCCGCCAGGCGCCCATGGATTGATAGGTCATATGACTGAACAGCGACATATTCGTAATTTTTCTATTATCGCCCACGTGGATCACGGCAAATCCACGCTGGCGGATCAGTTTATCCGTCTTTGCGGGGCGCTGACCGAGCGGGAAATGTCCAGTCAGGTGCTGGATACCATGGACATCGAACGGGAACGCGGGATCACCATCAAGGCACAGAGTGTGCGCTTGCAGTTTCGCGCCGCAGATGGGCAGGAGTACCAATTCAATCTCATTGATACACCGGGCCATGTGGATTTTTCTTACGAGGTCAGCCGTTCTCTGGCCGCCTGTGAAGGGGCTCTGCTGGTCGTGGATGCTTCGCAGGGCGTGGAAGCGCAAAGTGTGGCCAACTGTTACACGGCGCTTGAACACAATCTGGAGATACTGCCCGTCCTGAACAAGATTGATTTGCCGGCTGCCGATCCGGAGCGGGTGCGCCGGGAGATTGAAGAAATTGTCGGGCTGCCCGCTGACGATGCAGTAGAGGCCAGTGCCAAGGAGGGTGTCGGTATTCGGGAGATTCTGGAGCGGGTGGTGGAGCGCATCCCGCCGCCCCAAGGCGATGCGGACGCACCGTTACAAGCCCTCATCATCGACTCCTGGTTCGATAATTACCTGGGGACCGTGGTTTTGGTGCGGGTGATGAATGGTTCGGTCCGTCCGGGCCAGCGTATCCTGACGATGGTGGGGCAGAAATCTTATGTGGTCGAAAAGGTCGGTGTTTTTACCCCAAAATCCCTGACTGTTCCGGCGCTGGAGACCGGTGCGGTGGGCTTTGTCATCGCGGGCGTGCGGACTATTGAAGGCGCCCGAGTGGGGGACACGCTGACGGAGCAGGACCGCCCCGCAAGTGCGCCGCTGCCAGGTTTTCGCGAGGTGCAGCCGCAGGTGTTCACCGGGCTTTATCCCGTGGACTCGGCGGACTATGAAAATTTTCGCGAGGCGCTGCAGAAATTGCGGCTGAATGATGCGGCATTGCAGTTTGAGCCGGAGACTTCACAAGCCCTGGGCTTTGGTTTCCGTTGCGGATTTTTGGGGCTGTTGCACATGGAAATTGTGCAGGAGCGCCTGGAGCGGGAGTATCAGCTTGAGCTGATCAGTACCGCACCTACCGTGATCTATGAGGTGGTTACCACGGATGGGCAGGTGCTGAAAATTTCCAATCCTGCCGAATTGCCGCCGGCACAAAAAATTGCGGATATTCGCGAGCCGGTGATTACGGCGAATATTCTGGTGCCGGAATCCTATCTTGGGCCGGTAATCGCGCTCTGCGAAGAGCGGCGCGGGCGGCAAAAGAATATGCAGTTCACCGGCGGGCAGGTGATGCTGCGCTATGAGTTGCCGCACAATGAAGTCGTCCTGGATTTCTTTGACCGTCTCAAATCGGTGAGCCGGGGTTATGCCTCCATGGACTATGAATTTGCGCGCTTTGAGAGCGGACCGTTGGTAAAAATGGACATTCTTATCAACGGGGAAAAGCTGGATGCGCTATCCTGGATTGTGCACCGTGATGTGTCCGAACGGCGCGGGCGGGAACTGGTGGCCCGTTTACGTGATCTGATTCCCCGGCAGATGTTCGAGGTGGCTATTCAAGCCGCCATAGGGGCCAAAGTCATCGCCCGTGAGTCGGTCAAGGCCCTGCGCAAGAATGTGTTGGCCAAGTGTTATGGCGGTGACATTTCGCGCAAACGTAAATTGCTGGAGAAGCAGAAAGAGGGGAAAAAACGCATGAAACAGGTTGGTCATGTGGAGATTCCCCAAGAAGCTTTTCTGGCAGTGCTGAAAAGTGACAAGAGATAAAACGCGCGCCGCGGAAATTATGCGGAGGCTGATTTTGGTAATGCACAGAGTGAAGGATAGGCACTGATGGATTTTACCTTGGGGTTGTTTCTGGCAGTTGTGCTTTCCGGCCTGATCTGGCTGGTGGATCTCCTGTTTTTGAGAAAGAAGCGGTCGGCGGAAACCAGAGAGTCCGTTGTTGTCGAGTATGCCCGGAGTTTTTTTCCGGTATTGCTTATCGTTTTTGTGATTCGCGCCTTTTTGTTTGAGCCCTTTCAGATACCCTCCGGGTCCATGATTCCGACCTTACGGGTGGGGGACTTTGTGTTGGTCAACAAATTCCAATGGGGATTGCGGCTACCCTTGATTCACACACCCATTACCCAGGGCAGCCCGGTAGAGGCTGGTGATGTCATGGTGTTCCGTTATCCCAAAAATCCGCGTGTCGACTATATCAAGCGGGTCATCGGCCTGCCCGGCGACACGATTGAGGTGAAGGGCGATGCACTCTACATCAACAACAAACTGGTGCCACAAAAATTTATCGGAGCCTTTAATTATAAGCCCGAGGGGCAGGGCGCCGAAGGCATGGTGATTCCCACCAAAGAATATGAGCAGGAGCTTGGCGGCCACAAGTTCCATATTATCGAATTTGATACGCCGGAAGCACAAATGAATTTTGGCCCTTACAAGGTGCCGCCCCATTCCTATTTCATGATGGGCGATGACCGGGATAATAGTAATGACAGCCGTTTCTGGGGTGTGGTGCCAGAGCGCAATATCGTCGGGAAGGCGATGTTTGTGTGGTTCTCATGGAATGCCGAGGACTGGTCTATCCGCTGGAAGCAGATTGGTCGTTCATTAGATGGGACATCCTGAATTCGCGTGCCGCACTTGCAAAATCATTGTTCAGGACTAAATAAGAGATACAGATGAACTCAGGCTCCGGGAGGGCTCGGAATGCGCAAATGGATTCTAAATACCTTAATGCCACAGCATTCCGGGGAGGCTGGCGTCTCGCTCATCGGCGTGATTTTCTGGCTGTTGATCCTCGTGTTTCTTGTCGTCTTTGTGGTGAAGGTGATGCCGTCCTACTACGATTATTGGTCCCTGAAGAATATCGTCAGCCAGCAGGCGCAGCAGTCTGGGCCGGAGGAGTCTGCATCACAAATTCGCCATAACCTGAACAGTCGTCTGGGGGTAGCCATGATCAATATCCCGCAGAAAGACATCCAGATCGAGAAAGGTGGTACCGGATCGGCGCTGATCACCGTCAGTTATGACAAGATTGTGCCTTTGATAGCCAATATCAGTCTGCTGCTGCATTTTGAAGCCGTAGGACATTAAAAAGGCTTTTCCGTGTATGATATAATTTTCCTTTTCACACTTTTGGATTACTGAGTCTACGTTTATGGGTGTCTTAGAGGGGCTGCAACGGTCGGTCGGCTATCATTTTCGTGAGCAATCCCTGCTTTCGCAGGCGCTAACGCATCGGAGTGCGGGTGCCCAGCATAATGAACGGCTGGAGTTTCTGGGTGACGCGGCGCTGAATTTCGTGGTGGCGGCGAAACTCTTCGCCCGTTTTCCCAAGGTGAGTGAGGGTGATCTGTCGCGGATGCGGGCAAGGCTGGTTCGTGAGGAAACCCTGGCGGAGATTGCCGGAAAGATCGCCCTGGCCGATTCCCTGATCCTCGGTCCCGGAGAAATACGCAGCGGGGGCGCGCGGCGCGACTCCATCCGTGCCGATGCCCTGGAGGCGGTGATTGGCGCGGCCTTTCTTGATGGCGGCTTTGCGGCGGCAGAAGGTATTGTCGCGCAACTGGTTGAACCCCTGATGACCGATCATCTGGGCGGTGAAGAGTTGCGTGATCCTAAAACGCAGTTGCAGGAATTCCTGCAGGGGCAGGGACGTCCTCTTCCCATCTATACGATGGTGGAAGAAAAAGGACAGGCCCATGAGCGACGTTTTGTGGCGCGTTGTAGTGTGCCGGGCGCCGAAGCTACCGAAGCGGAGGATGGCAGTCGGCGGAAAGCAGAACAGCAGGCCGCGGCGCTGATGCTGGCACAACTGCAGGGAGCCGCGCGTGGATAATGTTATGGATGTTGTTCCTGACGAAGGGTATCGCAGCGGGTATGTGGCGCTGCTCGGGCGCCCTAACGTCGGTAAATCTACCCTGCTGAACCATCTGGTTGGGCAGAAAATCAGCATCACGGCGCCGCGACCGCAGACAACGCGTGATCAGATTCTCGGGATACTCAGCCGACCCGATGGACAATTGCTGTTTCTCGATACACCGGGCGTGCATAGCGGTTATCGCAGTCTGAACCGGCATCTGCTGCGGGCTACCCGGGGGGCGCTGGAGTCTGCGGATCTGGGCGTGCTGGTGGTAGAGGCGTTGCTCTGGACCCACGATGATGCGGAGGCCTTGCGCTGGTTACAGCGGGCCGGTATTCCGCTGGTGGCCGTGGTGAACAAAGTGGACCGGGTGACGGCCAAGGCGCGTCTGTTTCCCTATTTGCAGACATTGGCGGAGCGTGGAGAATTCGCGGCGGTCATACCGCTGTCGGCGCGCAAGGCGGCTGATGTGGAACGTCTGGCCGATGTGCTGGTGCCCTTGTTACCGCCAGCACCGGCGTCTTTCCCGGAGGATCAGGTCACTGATCGCAACCTGCGGTTTATGGCGGCAGAAATCATCCGCGAGCAAATATTCCGGCAACTGGGCGCCGAACTGCCCTACGATACAGCGGTTGCCATTGAAAGCTATCAGGTGGAAGGCGGCCAGCAGCGCATCGAGGCGACTATTTATTGTCGACGGCCGGGGCAGAAAGCCATTATTTTAGGTGACGGCGGCAGCCGGTTGCGGGTGATTGGCAGCCGGGCGCGGGAGGCGCTGCAGCAGTTGACTGAAGAGCGGGTCTGGCTGGGCTTGTGGGTCAAGCAAAAGGAACAGTGGTCGGAAGACCGCAATATCCTGCGCGAGCTGGGGTATGACGACTGAGACCGGTGATCGCGCCTGGGTCTTGCATCGCTACCCTTACGGGGATACCAGTCTGGTAGTCGAACTGTTTACGCAGACACAGGGTCGGCTGGGGGTATTGGCCAAAGGTGCCCGGCGCGCCCGCTCTCCGCTGGCGCGGATTGAGGCGGGGCGCCCCTTATGGGTGCGTTGGCTGGGGCGGGGTGAGTTACCGGTGCTGGCGCAGGCGGAAGAGCTTGGGCCGGCGCTGCCACTGGATGCCCTGCAAAACCTCAGCCTTTTTTATATCAACGAACTGCTGTTAAAACTCACGCAGCGTGGTGATCCCTTTCCTGCGCTCTTTCCGGTGTATGAAGAAACGATCAGCGTATTACGCGGTGAACCCGGTGAGGGTTGGTATTTGCGGCGCTTCGAGCGGCGCCTGCTGGAAAACCTGGGTTGGGCACCCGACCTGGAACGTTGCGCGGAGTGTGGTCGATCTCTTGATCCTACACGTTCAGAGCATTGGTTTTACCAGGCAGCACGCGGGGTACTCTGCCCGGCACATGCACCCGATGCCGCAGTGGTGCCCTTGGAGGCGGCCGCTTTGGGCTGGTTGCGGGGGGCGATGCAGACACGAAATGCAGGAGTCTGGGGCCTCTCTTTGCGGCGCTGTTTGGAACGGGAGTTACAAGTCCATCTGGGCGGACGCCCACTGGAGAGCCGGCGCCTCCTTGCGGCATACTTGCGCAGAACGCGGCCCACGTCGACGATACGGAGAGAGGAGCATAGCGAATGATTGCTTTGGGGGTGAATATTGATCACGTTGCCACGTTGCGGCAGGCGCGCGGCACCCGTTATCCGGACCCGGTGGAGGCGGCCTTTGTCGCGGAGCGCGCCGGCGCTGATGCCATTACCACGCATCTGCGTGAGGATCGTCGGCATATCCTGGAACGGGATGTGGAAATTCTCAGCCAGACACTGCGTACCCGCCTCAATCTGGAAATGGCGGTAGAAGAAGGTGTCCTGCGCGTGGCAGAACGTCTGGCCCCCAGTGATTGCTGTTTGGTGCCGGAACGTCGGGCGGAGCTGACCACCGAAGGCGGACTCGACGTCGCCGGACAGTTGTCGCGCATCAAAGAGGCCTGTCAGCGTCTGGCCGCTTCCAGGATCAGGGTATCGTTGTTCATTGACCCCGATCCTTTTCAGTTGGAGGCGGCGATGGAAACCGGGGCGCCGGTGGTCGAACTGCACACGGGCCGTTATGCCAACGCCGCTGATACGGCGGCGCGTGCGGAAGAACTGGGCCTGATCATCAGCGCAGTAAGCTTTGCCGATAGCCTCGGCCTGCAGGTGAATGCCGGGCATGGTCTCGATTACCACAATGTGCAGGCAGTGGCAGCGATCCCCCATATCCGCGAGTTGAATATCGGCCATGCCATCGTCGCCCACGCACTGTTTGTCGGTATGGCGACGGCGGTGGCGGATATGAAACGGCTCATGCTTGAGGCGCGTAGATGATTGTGGGCATGGGGACCGATATTGTCGCTGTAGAGCGGATGGCCCGTCTCCATGCCCGCTTCGGGGAACGTCTGGCCGAGCGTCTGCTGGGGCCTTTGGAGGCTGCGGAAATACCGAGGGAGGCTGCCGCCAGCGCCGCTTTCCTGGCGCGGCGCTTCGCGGCTAAGGAAGCGACGTTTAAAGCCCTGGGCAGCGGCATGAGTGATGGAATGCGCTGGATGGATGTGCAGGTGGGCCACGACCCGGCCGGGCGTCCGCAACTGGTGCTGGGCGGCCGCGCGCAGCAGCTCTTACGGGGGCTTGGCGATGGCGTGCGCAGTTGGCTGTCCATCAGCGATGAACGCCGCTATGCCCTGGCGGTCGTGGTGCTGGAACAAAGGGAGCGCGGTAGGCGATGAAAGTGACAGTGGTGGGGACCGGATACGTGGGGCTGGTCACGGGTGCCTGTTTGGCGCAGGTGGGTAACCATGTGCTGTGTGTGGATGTGGATGCCGACAAGGTCGCGCGACTGCGGGCCGGTGAGGTGCCCATCCACGAGCCTGATTTGCCCGCCATCGTGCAGGAAGGTATTGCCAGCGGGCGCTTGTGCTTCACTACGGATATTGCTGAGGGCGTGACCCATGGGGATTTTCTCTTCATTGCCGTGGGGACACCGCCGGATGAAGATGGCTCTGCCGATTTGCGCCATGTGCTGGCAGTAGCGGGCGATATTGGCAAACATTTGCAACGTCCGGTCACTGTTATCAATAAATCCACGGTGCCGGTAGGCACGGCGCAAAAAGTGCGCACTCGAATTGCCCTGGTTTTGCAGGAGCGGGCGGCGGATACTGCTTTTGATGTGGTCGCCAATCCCGAATTTCTGAAAGAAGGCGCTGCCGTGGCAGACTTTATGAAGCCGGACCGGATTATCGTCGGCACGGATAACGGGGCGGCAGCGGAGCGGATGCGCGCCCTCTATGCCCCCTTCAACCGCAATCATGACCGCCTGATTGTCATGGACCCGCCTTCCGCAGAGCTGACCAAATATGCCGCCAATGTCATGCTCGCCACCAAAATTTCGCTGATGAACGAACTGGCGGGCCTGGCGGAGCGGATGGGGGCGGATATTGAACAGGTGCGACGCGGTATCGGTGCTGACCCCCGCATCGGCCACGCCTTCATTTATCCGGGTTGCGGCTATGGCGGGTCCTGTTTTCCGAAGGACGTGCGGGCGCTGGAGTACAGTGCTCGGCAATATGATTTTGATGCACCCCTACTGGCGGCGGTGGAGAAAGTGAATAATCGCCAGAAAGGTCTCCTGGAGCAGAAAGTGGTGCGGGCTTTGGGCGAGGATCTTACGGGCAAGACCATCGCTGTTTGGGGCCTGGCTTTCAAACCCAATACCGATGATATGCGCGAAGCTCCCAGCCGGGTGCTCATGGAAGCCTTGTGGCGGCGCGGTGCGCACGTGCAGGCTTTTGATCCGGTGGCCATGGATGAGGCAGGGCGACTTTATGGTGAGCAGTGCGCGTTACAGCTCTGTCCGGACCCCTATGCGGCCTGTGAAGGGGCCGATGCACTGGTGATCTGTACCGAGTGGCAGCAATTCCGTAGCCCCGATTTTGCGCGGATGCGCAACCTCCTCCGCCGGTCCTTGATTGTCGATGGGCGCAATATTTATGACCCGACGACTGTGCATGCCGAAGGTTTTACTTACCATGCCATCGGACGCCCCTGATATGGCCGGGGATTTGCACGGTCTGGCGCAGGTGCAGGTCGCTATTGTCGGCGATGTGATGCTCGATCGTTACTGGTTTGGCAAAGTCGAACGTATCTCCCCGGAAGCGCCAGTGCCAGTGGTGCAGGTGCGGCGGGAAGAGGAGCGTCCCGGCGGTGCCGCCAACGTCGCGCTGAATGTGCTGGCCTTGGGGGCGCACGCGCTTTTACTGGCCCCGGTCGGAGATGACGGAGCGGGTGAGCGTTTGGGTATGCTGCTGACGGAAGCCGGGGTCAAGACGGTGCTGATTCCTGATAAGGCCTGTCCAACGACGGTGAAGTTGCGCGTCATCGGTCACCAGCAGCAGCTCCTGCGCATGGATTTTGAGGCGCAGCCCAGCCAGGCCCATAGCGATGCCTTGCGTCAGCAGGCGCCGGCCTTGTTGACCCATGCCAAGGCACTGCTGCTGTCCGATTACGGCAAGGGCGCCTTGCGGGAAGTGGAACATCTGGTGGCATTGGGGCGCAGTCTGGGTATTCCAGTGCTGATTGATCCCAAGGGCAGGGATTATCGCCCTTACCAGGGTGCGACCATTATTACCCCCAATCTCAGCGAGTTTCAGGCAGTGGCGGGCACCTGGGCGAATGAGGCGCAGTTCCGCGCACTGGGCGAGCAGTGGCGGGAATCTCTGCAACTGGAGGCGCTGCTGGTAACGCGCGGCGAAGAAGGGATGACCCTTTTTATGCAGAATGCCATCTATCACCATCCGGCTCAGGCCCGGGAAGTCTTTGATGTGACCGGTGCCGGAGACACGGTCATCGCAACCCTGGCGACGGCACTCGCGGCGGGCTGGGCGATGGATCGTGCAGTGGAACTGGCCAACCGCGCAGCAGGTATCGTCGTGGGCAAGCTGGGGGCAGCAGTCGTGACGGTGGAAGAGTTGGCCGCGACGGAATCCATGCGTGAAGGCTGAGATGGTGACGACACTGCCCCGGCTGCCCGTGCCGAAACTTTTACAGCGCAGGATTGGCCGGGCGCTTGCCGATTTCCGCATGATTCAGCCGGGGGATCGCATTTTGCTCGGACTGTCCGGCGGAAAAGATTCGCTGACCCTGATGCACCTGCTGCGGACCATGCAACGGCAATCCCCGGTGCCCTTTGATTTGGGCGTAGCCACCGTCGACCCCATGAGCCCGGATTATGACCCACAGCCGCTGGTACCTTATCTGAGGGAGTTGGGTATTCCGTATTTTCTGGAGCGACAGAATATTTACGAGCGGGCACAAAAGCACCTGCTACGGCCCTCTTATTGCAGTTTTTGTGCGCGGATGCGGCGGGGTGTGTTGTATCGCTGCGCACGGCGCGAAGGCTATCAGGTCCTGGCGCTTGGTCAGCATCTGGATGATTTCGCCGAAAGCTTCTTCATGTCCATGTTTTATAATGGCGAGTTGCGCACCATGAAGGCCCATTACCGAGTGCGGGAAGGCGATTTACGGGTGATCCGCCCCCTGGTGTACTGCCGGGAAAGGCAGACGCGCCAGTTTGCCACGGAGCAAGCGCTGCCGGTGATTCACGAAAATTGTCCGGCGTGTTTTGGGAAGCCGACGGAGCGTCAGCACATGAAAGAACTCCTTGCCACGCAGGAGGCGTACGATCCCCGTCTGTTCAAACAGCTCCAGCGTGCTTTGCTGCCGCTGATGGGGCAAGGGTTGGAAGGTTTGGAATTTGAGGAAACGCATGACTGATTTTTCGCAGAGGTTTTATTGGGAGACCTTGCCATTGCGGGGGGCGCGCTGTCGCCTGGATGACATTTACGCGCGGGTGCTGCGGGATTTCTCCGGACCCGAAGGCGTGGCTAAGCTGCTGGGTGAGGTGCTGGTGGGGCTGGCACTGCTGGCTACTACTCAGAAAAACTATGAACGCCTGATCATGCAGGCGCAGAGCAAAGGTCCGTTGAAGCTGCTGGTGGCGGAGATGACGGCGGCGGGTGGTATGCGGGCTTATGGTCGTTGGGAGGAGGGTGCTACGGCGGATTTCTCGAATCTGCCCGATGCGTTGCTCGCCATTACTGTGGACATGGGGCTGGATCGGGATCGTTATCAGGGCCTGGTCACATTGCACGAAACGCTGACCGAATCCCTCAATGCGTATTTTGCGAAGTCGGTACAGTCTCCGGCCTACTTCCGGCTGGCGGTAGACGTGGCGGCGCAGCAGGCCGGGGGTTATTTCTTGCAACGGCTACCCGGCGTACTCCGTGCCGAGGATTGGCGGGTGGCTACCCAGTTTATCGCCATCGGATCGGACCAGTCTCTGCTGAAGGCGCAGCCTGAGCAGTTTCTTCCGGAGATTTTCCCGGAGGAAGCGGTGCGTTTGCATATCGAGCAGCCTTTGACCTTTTCCTGTTCCTGTTCCCGTAAGCGGGTGGAGCGGATGCTGGTGTCCCTGGGGCAGGTGGAAGCGGAAGAGACGTTAGCCACGGAAGGTGCAGTCATCGTCACCTGTGAATACTGCCATGAAGTCTATCGTTTTGCGGATACGGATATCGCACTGTTGTTTGCTGCGGGCAAACCGCTGCACTAGCGGTTTGTGGCATAGGCAGGCGGACGATTCTCATGTAGTATTGGACAGTGGACGAGAGGTTTGGCTTGGGCAACTTTTGGGCCATATTCTTGTCTAACAAATCGAATAGGGGGCGACCGGCTTCGACGCAGGTCGCGAAGCCTTCGGTGCATGCAGAGCTGCGGTTCGCTCTTAAAACTGGTCGCAGATTCATAATTGCCAACGACAGCAATTACGCCCTCGCTGCTTAAGCAGTGAGCCCTCTGCCCGGATTTGTCTGTGGATCCGGAGCCGAAAGGCGCGCGGAGGGTCATGAAACACGGAATCGTGCGCATTCTAGTCTGTGGGATGCGTGCTAAATTAAAGCAGAATCGCCATGTCGTCATCCTGTCTGTCGGAGGGCGGTGCGGTTAAAGCCAATAGACAAACTACGCATGTAGATCCGGTGGTCTAGGTACTGCGGACGCGGGTTCAATTCCCGCCGCCTCCACCAAACAATGTTGTAAGCCAGTGTTTATACTGGCTTTTTTATTGCCTGTTTTTTGTGCCTTGCAAATTGCCTTGCAAATGATGTTCGGATGGTTCAGTGGATGGGTGCTAGTCGGAATCGTGTTTGACACGAAACAGAGGCCAGCTTGCGCCGTTCGCCAGACAAAAAAGAACCCGACTCATGGCCGGGCTGTGGTGCATGGCGGGTAGAGGGTTAGTGCTCGATGGACTGCTCGTCGCTCTCGATGACGCTTCCATCAAGCGCCCTGCGCGGCGGGTCAACAATCGTTCGCCTAATTTCTGTGATTTGCCCCATTGCGACTTGTCCAGATAGTGCAATGTCCGAAGGCAGCAGCTTCCCGAGTAGCCCCATAAACGCCACTGGGTTTTTCTCGGCCTGCCCTGCAAGCCAGTCTGCACCCCCGGCCATCTCAAAGGCTGTCAGTATCATTTCCTTCATGCTGCCAGTGACGTGATTTTGCGAACCCTTGGGCCTGCCTTTTCCTGCATTGGGTGGCAACCGCCGGGCTGTAATTTCCTCTATTTTGCTGCTTGTCATGACTGCCCATCCTCATCGTCATCAGTCAGCGCGCCCACCAGTGTGATATGGATTGCCTTGCCGTCGCCTTCCCCCTCGGGGGCAGCAGGTGGAACAATCTT
>JBBIUH010000004.1:0-44590 GCA_037440305.1 Acidithiobacillus sp. | reverse complement strand
ACAGTTAACCGCGATCGGCCGACAAGAACCAGTGCCGCCAAGCTCGGGGCGCCAGGAATTTACGGCCCCCATCCGTGTTGGGTCGCATATGCTAGGCTATGTAAGCCTGCATCCCAATAACGACGCTATCCAAAACGTGGTGGATACTCGCATGGACCTTGCGATTAGGCGTCTTTCCTTTCTTGGCTTTATCACGGCTTTCCTTGGCCTCATCGGTGCATCGCTGATCGGCAAGGCCTTCACCCGCCCCATCCTGCGCCTCTCGCAGAAGATGGCAGACATGGAGTCGCGGCTCCATGTAGACGGTTTCTCGCCATATCCCCCCGTTCCGGCGGATGGCGACGAGATGACGCACCTAGAGGAAGGCTTCAAGAGGCTGGAACAGCGTCTGCAACAATACCTGATGGAACTCAACAAGTTACACCGGAGGCAACAGGCGATGCAATGCATGGCCACGATTGGAGAGATGTCGGCCCAGGTGGCTCACGAAATCCGCAACGCCCTTTCGTCCTTGCGCGGTGCAGCGCGATACCTGGTCCGCTACGAACAGCCGGTGAACCGGCAGGATTTCATCAATATCATCGAAGAAGAGGTCCAGCGACTGTATGACATGACCCAGGGTTTCCTGGATTTCGGGCGTCCTTACCATATACAGCTCACAGAAGTATCCGCGCTGGAGTTGCTCTTACGCAGCAGCAAGCGGCACGCGACGGATTTGGAGGCCAAAAATATTGCCCTTACTATAGATTGCCTTCCATCCCTGCAGGTCATCGTCGATCCGCAGTTGCTGGAGCAGGCCATCAGCAACCTGCTGCTCAACGCTGTCGAAGCCTTGCCGAACCACGGTGGCTGCATTACCCTATACGGTCGGCGCGAAGGCAATGGGCAGTTTGTGACCGGGGTTGTGGACAATGGCCCAGGGGTACCACCGGAGCGGGTCAGTGACATTTTCAAGCCTTATGTGACAGGGAAGGCGAAGGGTAGCGGCCTTGGGCTGGCGGTGGTCACCAAGATCATGATGGTTCACGACGGCCAAGTGGAATTGCGCCCACGGGATATGGGAGCGGAATTCGCGCTCTGCCTGCCTCCGCAGCGTTCCGATTGATGACCCACGCATCGGTATCGTCATTTTAGGGGTATTGAAAAAACCATCGGCATGCCATCCCAGAAAATACTCATCGTCGAGGACGAAAAAAATCTGCGCAGTGTACTCGCCGCCATCCTGGAGGCCGAGGGATTCTCGACCATACAAACCGAAAGGGCGGAAGAGGCGCTGGCGGTCATGGCTCGGGATATTCCCGTCCTGGTCCTTACGGATCAGCGTTTGCCGGGGATGAGCGGCACCGAACTGCTAAGGCACATCAAGGAACGCTGGCCCGAGATTCCGGTGTTGATCGCCACTGCCTATGGCGAAATCGAACAGGCGGTACAGGCCATCAAGGCGGGCGCGGAGCATTACCTGACCAAACCGGTGGATGAAGGGGAACTTGTCGCGGTCATTCGCCAAGCCCTGAGCCGCCGCGGCCACGCCATACCGCCCCACCGCCAGGACCTGCCGCGCCACGGCATCATCGGGGAGAGCCTGGGCACCTTCGAGATGCTGGAGATGATTGACCTCATCGCGCCAGCCGCTTCCAGCGTACTTATTACCGGGGAGTCGGGCACCGGCAAGGAGTTGGTCGCCAGGGCGCTACACACCGCCTCGCCGCGGGCCCAAGCCCCTTTTATCGCTTTCAACTGCGGGGCCATCCCCCTGAATCTGGTGGAAAGCGAAATCTTCGGGTACGAGAAGGGCGCCTTTACGGGCGCATTGCGCACTCAGGCGGGGAAGTTAGAAATGGTGGGTGCCGGCACGCTCTTCCTGGACGAGATCGGCGACATGCCACTGCCCATGCAGGTCAAGCTGCTGCGGGCCCTGCAGGAGCGGGAATACACGCGCCTTGGCGGGCACCAGCCCTTGCGCCTCGCCGCCCGCATCATTGCCGCGACCCACGTGGACCTCGCCAAGGCAGTGGAAGAAGGCCGCTTTCGGGAAGACCTGTATTACCGCCTGAATGTCATCCCGCTGCATATCCCGCCGCTGCGCGAACGGCGTGAAGATATCGCCCCCCTCGCACGCCATTTTCTGCGCCGGGTCTGCGCAGCCGTCGGCAGCCCTGAAATGGATATCGAGGCCCCGGCGCTGGCCACCATCAGAGCGTATTCATGGCCCGGCAACATCCGCCAGCTCGAGAATATCGTCGAACGGTTGGTGGTGCTCAATCGGAGCGGCGCCATACTTGCGACCGATCTTCCGAATGAGATGCGTATCGCGGAAACAGAAAGAACACTCTCCGCCGGAGGGACTTATGGTCTTCACGCGGTAGAGCGCGAAGCGGTCGTTTCGGCCTTGAACAAAACCCACTTCAACCAGAGCCAGGCCGCCATTCTGCTCGGCATCAGCCGCAAGCAACTGCGCACCCGCATGAAAAATCTCGGGCTCATCGGCGACCACGAGGATTTGCTGGGCGGCGAAAAGGAATAACCACGGCAGTTAGGTAGTCGTCTTGGGACGACTTCATGTCAACGACCCTAACCCAGCCTGCTGACCTGCCTTACGGCACCGCCGATCATCGCACTCCCCGGGGGGTATCAGGCCGCCAGCATAGTCCCTCCCACCTTGGCGTGGTCGAATGTGACCGGATAAGTCACTCGCTGGCCCTTTTGGCACAATTTCACAGCTCAGATGCGCCGTTTGGTTCATTCGCGCGCCCCTTGACCATCTCCATCATAAGAATATTAAAACAAAACAGCACCCTGCCATCGTCATATAGCTGGCACGATACATGCAGTAGCTTATGGCCGTAGCCTTACACGTAGGGTGAGAATCGAGAATCTATAGGGGGAAATGCGCTCTATAGGTCCCCGAGTACATACATCGCCTGTGCTGCGACAGGATTCCTGTTTTCATTTTTGGAGGTCTAACGTGCCGCGTATTGTACATAAACATATTCCATATAACAAAATTCTTTTGTCTTCACTGTCGTTAGCCATCTTTGGCTGCGTGTCATTGGCATCCGCATCGGTTGCTGTTCCATGGGACTGAATTATGGCGACCCCACTAAAAACGGCAACCCCTAACAGTCAGCATTTATATCCATGTTATCGGCTTAGCCAATAGCATGGATATACTCACTTTTATTAACCAACCATTGGTCTGGCTAAGTTTCTGGCGTTGTTGCATTGAGTGATTAAAGAACTCAGTTTTGGCTATCACGGCCTCACATGTAATGAAGGATTAAGGCAGTTGTAGAACATCTGAGTAGCAGATAACTAAATGAGCACGCCTGGCGCGATGCCTAAAGGAGATCGAGATGAGGAAGGAAAAAAGAACAGTAAAACTTATCAGCTGTGCGCTTGCCTGTGCCGCTCTGGCTACAGGGTCAATAGAATCGGCCAGCGCTGCAAATTGGTTCAAGTTGGAAGGCATTTCTCCACCAAAAGCACCACTCGTGCACCTCAGCGGATTCATTATCCCGCTATACAAGTATATGAATGGAACCACGGCAGTAAACGGCCAGGTCCCTAAAATCAACCTGGTGGCTCCACAAGACACCTCCAGCAAATCATTTAATATTCTCTTCGCGCACATTATGCTGCGAGGGAACATCAATAAGCATATTTCATACATGATGGCTGGCGAGTTTGGGAACAATCAGTTTACTCACGTTGGCGGTAACTATACGCCGCAGCTTATGGATGCCCATGCTACATTTAGTTATATACCTGGTGCCCGCATTGAAGCGGGTATCATCCGCGCACCCGGGGCAGAAGAAGCCATGCAGGGATACCCAAACTTTGCATTTGGATTTAATTATACTACGGTCACCCAACAACTAATATTGCAGCCATTTTATTCAGCAAACACCACCTATACGTCAGGTCCATACGGCAGCTATTCTGTTCCTGGGACAAACGTATTGGGGAATAATGCGTTCCGGTATCCTGGCGCGGAAGTAATGGATTGGTTTCGTGCAGGGAATATGGAGTATGCATATGGAATTATGGTCGGCAACTTTGGGCGACTGACAGCGACTAACAGTTCAAACGGACCACTGGTTGCCGGGCGCGTGCAGGCATCCTACCTATTAAAGGGATTTGGACCTGATCGTGGGCCATTCCGCAGTGATGTGACGGGATTCCTCTGGTATCAGCATGCGAACCCTATTTTCAATGGACAATCTTACTCCATGACCAGAGATGGTCTTGGCATAACGTATACGCAGGGATACATGCACCGTTGGGGAAGATGGGCGAAGTTCGAATATATGCGCGGTTCCGGGATGATTGATGCTCCTGCAGTATTCAACACATATCTAGCAGCACCACCTGCGCTCACAGACGCCCAGGTTTACCCCGGAAGTCAGAATAAGGCCAGCGGATATTATGTTTCCGGCGGGCTTTTTGTGACCAACCGTTTGGAGCTTGACCTGCGCTATGACGTCTATGACCGGTTACCCAATATCGCTCCACAGGAGAGAGTATTCAAAACCTGGGCGATTGGTGGCCAATATCATATTACAAAGTTTACCAGGGTAATGGTTGATTATTTCGTTAGAAGCGTAAAAATACCTCATCTGTCTAGCATCCCACCTGCACAAAGAGCATTACCTCAAAGCGTCGCTGGTGCCGCTGACAATGAGATTGCAATTACCGCATTTGTTGCGTTCTGACATTTGAGGGCTTAGCAAGCGTAAATCCCCATCGGCTTTGCCGGTGGGGATTTACTGATTTATTCCGCATGCATTGGGCAGCCGACTGGCAACAACCCCAAGGCATCGGTTACACATCAATCCATTGCAAATTATCTTACCTTTTAAGAGATGTCACAATCGGTTAATGCGACGTAGCACTCCGCAAAACTGGAGGCTGCGCGAGGAAACGCGGCCAGAATATCAGGATCGAAATGCTCTGGTTTAACCCGTCCATCTCCTTTTAAGATAATATCCGTTGCTCTTTCATGATCAAACGGTTCTTTATAAGGACGCCGACTTCGTAAAGCATCATAGACGTCGGCCAATGCCATCATCCTTGCCGGCAAAGGGATCTCATTGCCATTTCTACCCAAAGGATAACCACTTCCATCCCATCGTTCGTGATGGCCCAGAGCAATTTCCCATCCCATCTGTAATTCCGGTGAAACGTTGTGTTGGCCAATAATATTAGCGCCGAGCGTGGTGTGCGTACGCATAATGGCCCATTCCGCAACATCCAAGGGACCGGGTTTCAGCAGGACATGATCGGGAATCCCAATCTTTCCTACATCGTGCATAGGGCTCGTCACAAAAATGAGGTCCACAAAATCTTTCCCCATGCCCAGTTGCTGTGCCAACTCCTTACAGTAATAGGCGATGCGCTGAATATGAGCGCCAGTTTCTTCGTCCTTTTTTTCGGCGGCACGCAGAAGAACGTTGATAGTCTGCAAATAACTATCGTGCAACTGAGCCGTGCGCTGCCGGACCGTGGTTTCCAGAATTTCATTGTTCCGCTGAATTCGATCGCCATAATCCTTGAGCCGCAGAATGTTGCGTACTCGCACGCGCAACTCCGCTCGGTCTATCGGCTTGCCGAGAAAATCATCTACGCCGGCCTCCAAGGCGCGCAAACGCGTTTCGCGGTCATCGAGGGCCGTGACGACGATGATGGGTAAGTTAGCATAGCGGGGATCCGCCTTGAGGCGCGCCGCCAGTTCGAACCCACTGATCTGAGGCATCATACCGTCCGTGAGTATCAAGTCCGGTCGGCGGTCCTGAAGCCGCTCCAATGCCTCCCGAGCGCTGGAGGTCGCCAGCACCTCATAACCGTCGTTTTGCAACAAGGCGGTGAGCAGACGACGACTACTTCCTTCATCATCCACCACCAGGATCATGGAACGCTGTTCAGGCATCGGCTTCCTCCTACGACTAAAGAAAACGGCCCACAATATCTATAAGCGCCCGATGACCTATCGGCTTGCTTAAATAGGCATCGCAACCAGCGGCAAAAATGCTTTCCTCATCTCCTTTCATAGCCAAGGCCGTGAGGGCCAGGATGGGAATCCGCTGTGTCGCGGAATCTCCCTTTAGGATGCGGATCGCTGTCAGTCCATCCATGCCAGGCAGATGAATGTCCATAAGAACGAGGTCGGGATGCTCGGCACGGACGATAGCAATACCCTGCTCTGCATCGCCCGCATGCAGAATTTCATAACCGGCCTTGCGCAAGATAGTACCCGCAAGCTTATAGTTGACCATATTGTCTTCAATGATCAAAATTCGCTTAGGCACTTCCTTCCCCTTGGCGAGAATGGGCGGTGCTCAATGCGCGGTGCACCTCCGCGAGGAATTGGTCGCGCCTGAAGCCCGCCTTCTCCATGATCTTCAGTATATGTCCATTCAGACGACGGCGATCCTCTGGCGTAATTATTTTAGCTGTCAAAACCAAAACCGGGATGGCCGCCATGCTTGGATTTTTCTGCAGCGCGTCCACTACGTCGAAGCCGTTGAATTCCGGCATCATCAAATCCAGCAGGATAAGATCGGGATGAAGATGTTCTGCCATGGTCACGGCATCCCGCCCGCCATAAGCACTGATGACCTCGTAACCGCCGTTGCTCAACTGGCGATTAATGATCTCCACCGCCCGCGCATCGTCATCGACCACCAGGATCACGGGGCGATTCTGTTTGGTCACCACAAACCCGAGTTTTCGCAGAATTTCTTCCAGACGTTCCATTTCGACTGGTTTCTGCAGAACTTGAACACTTCCAAGGGAGAAGCCCGAACCCTGTTCTGAATCCATGCTGGTAATTACCAACGGGATGGTGGCCAGACGATCATCTTGGCGCTGGGCCGCGAGAAAATCCCAGCCGTCCTTGCCTGGCGGATTCATCTCCAGAATGATGAGATCGGGGCGCTCTTCACGTGCCATATTTAAACCGCCAACGGAGTCGCGAGCCCAGCGCACGCGAAACCCGTCGCTCCTCAAGTAACCTTGCAGGAGGGTCGCAGTGGCGTCGTCATTCTCTACCACCAAGGCGGAGCGATCGATTTGGGAGGTAAAAACTGCCTTCGCGGGATCCGCCTCTGCAAGAACGGTCTCCTCTCGCCAGGGAAGCCAGACATGAAAGGTCGATCCTTCCCCAGGTGTACTTTCCATGGTTACTCGCCCACCGTGCAGTTCTGCCAGACGTTTGACGAGGGAAAGACCGAGGCCAGTACCTTCATACCGGCGATCCAAACCACTGTCCGCCTGGACAAAGGGTTTGAAAAGCCGGCCCTGGTCTTTTTTCGCGATACCGATACCCGTATCGGCTACACTGATTTCCAGCCAGCCGGGGTAGACAGCATATTCAGGGCCGGACAAATCGCTTCTTCTGCGCCCGCAGAGCGTTACCTGACCCCCATCGGGAGTAAATTTCACGGCGTTGGACAGCAGGTTGTACAGAATCTGCTTGGTCTTGCGCGCATCCAGGTAAACGGGAGGAAGATCTGGTTCCACTTCGAGGTTCAGTCGAATCTGGTGGGCCACTGCCTTCTCCATGACAATTCCCAAAGAACCCTGGAGCAAATCGTGGAGGTTCGTCGCTTCCAACTCCGGCTTCATCATGCCCGCCTCCACCTTAGAGAGGTCCAGGATATCGTTGATGAGAGAGAGGAGATGCTGGCCGCTTTCAAAAATATCCTCGGTGGCATCTTTTTGTTCAGGGCTAAGATCACCCATGACGCCGTCCTTCAACAACTCGGAAAAACCAATAATGGCATTGAGGGGGGTACGCAACTCATGGGACATGTTGGCCAGAAAGTCGGACTTGGCCTGATCTGCCATGCGCAGCAACTGATTTCTCTCCAGTAGCTCTTCGCTTTGTTTACGCAACTCAACGGCCATGATTTGCTGGTTTTCTTTCTGAGCGATGTGGTTGAGGGCAGCGCCCATCTCTAGGGAAAGCTTATCCAGGAAGGTGATCTTCCTCTCACTGAGTGCTTGTAGAGAGGCCACCACCAGCACCCCGAATCGCTGCTCCTGATAACGGATCGGCACCATGGCGATCTCTGCAGGTCGAAACTGACAAACCCCTGCGTCCACCAGAAACCCAGAACTGTCATCGGGTTGCCGCAAGCGTTGTAGATGGTCTGACACCGCCGCTTCGCCCAGAACACCCTCTCCACGCTGAAAACTGGTTGCCAGTTGCC
The DNA here is from genome assembly GCA_037440305.1 of Acidithiobacillus sp. Lineage (GTDB taxonomy): Bacteria > Pseudomonadota > Gammaproteobacteria > Acidithiobacillales > Acidithiobacillaceae > Acidithiobacillus. The sequence goes on along the minus strand of JBBIUH010000004.1, from coordinate 36,380 downwards.
TATCGGTGCCCCGATGCGCAGCCAGAACAAAGTGGCCCTGCCATTCGTCGTAGCGATAAAATGCAGAGACCGGGAAGGGATGATTCTCTGCCAGGATACTCAGAACTTGTTGAAGAATTTCAGTTAACCCAAAACTGGAACCACTAAAGAGTGCAAGAATCTGTCCTTGACTGCTTTCAATACGCAGGGATTCTTCCAGCCCTCTTTCCGCTTCGCGACGCTCACGCCCCTCTTTTCTAATTTGCCAAAAGAGCCCGGTAAGCAGGGCAATCAGCAAGACAATCGTGATTCCGATGGCCCATAACGTTGCCTCGCCCGCCTCTTGGGCCGCCTCGGTGCGTTTCTTGAGCAGACCGCTTTCGGTCGCACGCATCTTCTCGACCAGATCATGCACCGCCGTCATTTCGGCGATCCCTTCGCCCGCACCAAGCATCGCCTGGGCCGCCGGAAGGCCCTGCTTTTCGTAAGCGTCAAGAACACTGGCAAGAATCTCTAAACGTCTCTGCGCCTGCTGCCGTAACGCCACTGCCCGACGCTCTTCGAGTGGGTTATCCGTCACCTTGTTCGGCAAATCATCCAGCACGGTCTGAAAACGCTGGATTGCATCCTGACGTTCCTGGAGATAGAAAGAATTACCGGTAAGGAGATAGCCGCGCTGCGCAGTTTCCGCCTCATTGATCAGCGCCCAACAGCGGTCAAGGCTCCGTAGCACCGTCTGAGTGTGCTCCACCCAATAAGAGGCTCGGACATAGCCAGCTGCGGTGCGAAAGGCCAGAGCCCCCACCAGGATAAGCGCCAACACGGCTAGGCTAAAGCCTACCAGTATTTTCTTTTCTGTCGAGAATACGGAGTCCATTCCATAGGATAGCGTCCCGCTTCAAATAAGTTAAGTTTTTTGGATGAGTCCCGCTTTATTTCCCGATACAAAAGCGCGAAAAAATCTCGCCGAGAATATCTTCTACATCCATACGGCCGGTGATGCTGGCCAGCGCCACAGCGGCCTCACGCAGAGACTGGGCGACCAGTTCGGCGGCATCCCCCAGTTGGGACATGCCGCGCGCGGCGCCGAGCTGGTGCAGGCAGTTTTCCAGCGCTTCGACGTGGCGGCGGCGGGCACTGAAGGGGCAACTGTCCCCCTGTACGCCGAGTGCTTCAATCAAGCCGCGGTGCAATACGTCGAGGCCCTCGCCAGTTTGCGCGGAGACGGCAATAGCCACCTCACCTGCAGGGGTAAAGGGTGGGACGGAGACCAGATCCAGCTTGTTCCAGATGATACGGCGCGGTCCTCCCGGCAAATCGCGCAGGATGGCTTCGTCCTCCGCCTGCCATCCCGTGCTCGCATCGGCCACCAGCAGGATCAGTTGCGCATTGTGCAGTATGTTGCGGGCGCGGGAGATGCCTTCCGCTTCCACGGCATCCGCGGCCTCGCGCAACCCGGCGGTATCGATGAGCTCCACCGGCAGGCCGTCGAGGACGATTTCTTCGCGGAGCAGGTCGCGGGTGGTGCCGGGAATGGCGGTGACGATGGCCGATTCGCGCTGGGCGAGCGCGTTCATCAGACTGGATTTGCCAACGTTGGGTCGTCCGGCAAGCACCACCCGACCGCCGCGGGCGAGTCGGGCGCCCTGTTGTGCTTGCTTGAGCAGATAGGCGATCTGGCCTTCCAGCCGCATCAAGCCATCGGCGATAGCCTGTTCGTGGGTATCGCCGAGGTCTTCTTCACTGAAATCCAGTCCGGCCTCGGCGAGGGCGAGAAGTTGCAGGAGCTGGCCATGGATGCCATCGACCGCCTGCGAGAAGGCACCCTCCAGACTCGCCGCTGCGGCTCGTGCCTGGGCGTCGCTACGGGCGTGGATGAGGTCGGCAATCGCTTCGGCCTGGGCAAGATCAAGACGACCGTTGAGAAAGGCCCGTTCACTGAATTCGCCGGCACGCGCCGCCCGTGCGCCCAGAGCGATGGCCTCGGTGAGCAGGCTGGCGAGGGCCAGCGGGCTGCCATGGCCCTGCAGTTCCACGACGGTTTCGCCGGTGTAGCTGTGGGGGGCGGGAAAATAGAGGGCTATGCCATGATCGATAATACTGCCGTCGCGGGCGTGAAAGCGGCGGAAATGGGCATGGCGGGGTGCCAGTGATTTTACTTTTGATCCGCCGCAGAGTGCCGTCGCGATAGACAAGGCCTGTGGTCCAGAGACGCGTAAAATGCCAACGCCGCCTTCTCCCGGCGGCGTGGCAATCGCGACAATAGTGTCTCCCTGTTGGTAGTCCATGCCTTTAATTCAACACGGACTGTTCCACCCTAGTCCTTGGCCGCCATGATATGGCGGGTGATCAGGTACTGCTGGCCGATGGAGACCAAATTGTTGGTCAGCCAGTACAGCACCAGACCCGCCGGGAAGAAGGAAAAGAATACCGCGAAGATCACCGGCAGGGCGGACATGATGCGCTTCTGCATCGGGTCCACCGGTGCCGGATTGAGGCGCTGCTGGAAGAACATGGACACGCCCATGAGCAGGGGCAGGATATAGTAAGGATCAGGTATGGCCAGATCATGAATCCAGAGGATAAAGGGCGCCTGCCGCAGGGACACACTCTCCACCAGCACCCAGTACAGGGCCATAAAGAAAGGCATCTGCAGCACGATGGGCAGGCAGCCCGCCATGGGGTTCACCTTTTCGCTGCGATACAACTCCATCATGGCCGCGCCGAGTTTCTGGCGATCGTCACCGACCTCCTTCTTCAGTTTCTCCAGCTTGGGCTGCAACTTGCGCATGTTGGCCATAGAGCGGTAACTGATGGCTGAGGGGTAGAAGAAGATGGACTTGACCACTATGACCAGCAGGATAATCGCCAGACCCCAGTTGCCGACCAGTCCATGGAACCAGGTCAGCACCACATGCATGGGCTCGGCGATGACGGAGAACCAGCCGTAGTCCACGGTCTGCTCCAGGCCGCGGCCCATAGCAGCCAAGGTCTGCTGCTGCTTCGGTCCAAGGAAGAGTTGCTGGGTGATGGTGGTGCTCTGGCCGGGTGCCAGGATCGGCAGCGGCGTACTGATGCCGGCGACATAATTGGCGCCCGAGGGGCGCGCATAGACTTGGGTCTGGGCATGCTCTGGCGGCAGGATGGCGGCAAGGAAATAATGATCCATCATCCCTGCCCAGCCGGGGCCCGCCTTTAGCACTGGATGATCACGGATGTCGCTAAAACTCTGTTCGCTGAAATTGCCCTTATGCATGAGCACCGCACCGGTGAAAATCGACATAAACATGTGACTTTTGGTACGGTCATTGCGCAGAAACTGGTCAAAATAGCTGCCACTCCAAGGCGCAGAGCCGCTATTAGTGATGGTGATGTGTTCCTCCACCACATAGCTGTCGGGCTGGAACGTCCATGTTTTTTCGACGGCCAGGGGACCGGCCTTGCCGGTGAGGATGATGGGCTGGCCGTCGGCGCTCTGAACGGCAGGAACGGCAAACTGGGCAACCAAGGTCTGTCCGTCGCTGCTGACGAAACCGCTCTGCTGTATGGTGAGCCTAGCGGCTGCCGTGTCGAGAATCGGGTAAGGTGCGGGATTATCCACCGCCTGCGGATAATGACGCAGGCCAAGGTTTTGAATATCACCGCCGTTCAGACTGATCTGGCCAGCGAACACCGGCGTCTGGAAAGACACCGTGGGCCCTGTCGTCGGCCGGAAACTGGTGCTGGCCGGCGCGACTATCGGTGTGGTCACTGCCGCTGGCGAGGTGACCGCAGCAGTAGTCGGTGTACCGGGCGCCGTTACGCTTTGAGTGACCGCAGGCCCGGCCGCGGGTTTCGGCGCATTCTGTTCCTGCCATGCCTGAAACAGCAGGAAAATGACCACAGCGAGTGCAAAGGCAAGAATAGTCTTCTGAGTATCCATGGGGCCCCAAGGCGTTTTAAGGAACGGGATCGACACCGCCGGGATGCCAGGGATGGCAGCGACTGATGCGTTTGATGCCCAGCCAGGAACCCTTGGCAATGCCGTAGCGTTCGATGGCCTGACAGGTATATTCGGAACAGGTCGGGTAAAAGCGGCAGTTGTGTCCGAGCATGGGGCTGATGACATACTGATAGCCGCGCACCACAACGACGGCCACGCGCCGTGCGCTCATGCCTTCCCCAGCAATTGCTGGAAATAGACGCCCATGGCCCGCATGCTGAGTTGCCGGGCACTCGCTCGCGCCACGACCAACACATCCCGCCCCTGTGCGCGCGTCGGCTGTTGGCGAAAGGCTTCGCGCAGGCGCCGCTTGACGCGGTTGCGGACCACGGCATTACCCACCTTGCGGCTCACTGCCAAACCCAGACGGAGGTGGGGCAATTCGTTATGCAAGGTGTAGACCACCAATTCTGGGAAGACCTTCTTACGCCCCTGCTTGAGGGTGCGCTGGATGGCCGTCTTCTGGCGGAGGCGATCCTCGCGGGTAAAACGATGAGGATGCACCTGCGCCGGGTTCATCGGCTTACGGGCAGAGACGCTGACGGCCCTTGGCACGGCGTCGCTTGAGTACGAGACGGCCGGATTTGGTAGCCATGCGGGCACGGAAACCGTGGGTCCGTTTACGGTGAACGACGCTGGGCTGAAAAGTACGCTTCATGAGACACTTCCTGCGGATAATTCTTAAGGGCTGAGAAGATAAGGAGATGCTGCACAAAAGTCAAGGCGCCAAGCCGCATTTCCGGGACTCAATGGCCCGCATCCTCTGGAGATACGGGCCATCCGGCGTTACCAGAGAAAATGCCTTAGCGCACGATGGGCTTGTAACGCAGGCGGTGGGGCCGGGCACCTTCCTCACCCAGGCGGCGCTTTTTGTCGGCCTCATACTCATGGTAGTTGCCCGCAAAGAACTCCACATGGGCGTCGCCTTCAAAAGCGATGATGTGGGTGGCGATGCGGTCGAGGAACCAGCGGTCATGGGAGATGACCATAACGCTGCCGGCGAACTCCAGCAGGGCATCTTCCAGCGCGCGCAGGGTTTCCACATCGAGGTCGTTGGAAGGTTCATCGAGGAGGAGGACGTTGCCGCCGGCGATGAGGGTCTTGGCCAGATGCAGGCGACCGCGCTCACCGCCCGACAACTGTCCCACCAGCTTTTGTTGGTCGGCGCCCTTAAAGTTGAAGCGGCCGCAATAGGCTCGGGATTGGATTTCAAACTTGCCGACAGTGAGAATGTCCAGTCCACCGGAGACTTCTTCCCAGACGTTGTTTTTGGCGGCGAGCGCATCGCGGGACTGATCCACATAGGCCAGCTTGACGGTGGAGCCGAGAACGACTTCACCGCTATCCGGTGTTTCCTGGCCCACAATCATGCGGAAAAATGTCGATTTACCTGCGCCGTTGGGACCGATGACACCGACGATGGCGCCTGGCGGCACTTTAAAGCTGAGATGTTCAAAAAGCAGTTTGTCGCCGAAGCCCTTGGTCACATCACGGAACTCGATCACCTCGTTGCCGAGACGTTCCGCCACCGGGATAAAAATCTCCTGGGTTTCATTGCGGGTCTGGTATTCGTAGGAACTCAGTTCTTCAAAGCGAGCCATACGCGCCTTACTTTTGCTCTGGCGGCCTTTGGCGTTTTGGCGCACCCATTCCAGCTCGTGCTGCATCGCCTTGAGGCGCGACACCTCGGTTCTGGCCTCCTGTTCCAAGCGTTTTTCTTTCTGCTCCAGCCAGGCGGAGTAGTTGCCCTTGTAGGGGAAACCATGACCACGATCCAGCTCCAGAATCCACTCGGCGGCGTTGTCGAGGAAGTAACGATCATGGGTGACGGCGACCACGGTACCGGAGAAGCGCTGTAAATATTGCTCCAGCCAGTCTACCGATTCGGCGTCCAGATGGTTGGTGGGTTCGTCGAGGAGGAGCATGTCGGGGCGGCTGATGAGCAGGCGGCAGAGGGCGACGCGACGCTTTTCACCGCCGGACAAAGGGCCGACCAAGGCGTCCCAGGGGGCGAGACGCAGGGCGTCGGCGGCGACTTCCATCTGTTGCGCGGCCTGATGGCCATCACTGGCGGCGACAATGGCCTCCAGGCGCGCCTGTTCGGCCGCGAGGACGTCGAAGTCCGCATCGGGCTCGGCGTAGGCGGCATAGACCGCTTCCAACTCCTGTTGTGCGCCGAGGATGTCACCGAGACCCTCCTCTACCACCTGGCGCACCGTCTTGTTCGGATCGACCTGCGGTTCCTGCGACAGATAACCAATTTTGAGACCGGGCATGGGCAGCGCCTCGCCTTCAAACTCCTTGTCGACACCCGCCATGATCTTTATCAGGGTGGACTTGCCGGCACCATTCATGCCGAGCACACCGATTTTGGCGCCGGGGAAGAAGGACAGGGAGATGTCCTTGAGCAGTGCGCGCTTGGGCGGCACGATCTTGCTGAGGTGATTCATCGTAAAAACGTATTGCGCCATGCCAGTTTCCGTCCAGAGAGTGAGTTCAGACCGCCAGAGGGCGGAGTTGCCCCAGTGTAGCGCAAATCAGGGTTTGATGTGGACTGTGCCGCCGGTCTCAGGGCTGGGCCTGCAGCGCATACTGCTGCTGGCTCTGGCCTTTGGCGGTGGATCACTATTCGTTGCGACCGATCCGTCCAAAGGCACAACCGTTACGAGCATAGTGGGTTTAGTAGTTCGTCACCGCCGTGCTAGACTCAGAGCTCCGGCGTTCTCCACCCCATTCCTCGTGGAACCTTGTTGGATGGCGGATGTCTTTATAGTCGGCAATATTTTCGGTGCTTATTATGCTGGTTGATATTATGCGAAACATTGAAAAGCGCAGGGGCGGCAGGCTGATGTTCCGGGGAACTCCGGTTTGCAAAGATTAGGTGCCATGGCAGCGCCGCTCCCGTGCATACTTGTGTGAGTCAGGCCCCATGTCCTACATGATCAAAGAAACAACCTGTCAACAGGCCTTTGCTGCGCTGGACGATTGCAATTCGGCGGTAATTGATGTGCGCTGTCCGGAGGAATATGCGCTATACGGGCCAATACCAGGCGCACACCTGATCCCTTGGAAGATGATTCGCGACGACATGCTGGTAGATAACGCTCATTTCGGTTGCGACCTGGAAAAAGTCGTGAGCTACCGCAAGGACACGGGCTATTTCCATCTGTACTTTATTTGCGGCAGCGGGAACCGTTCCTGTGAGGCTGCGGAATGCGCTTTGGACATACTGAGGGATGGCCGCTGCGAGGTATATAATGTTGTCGGCGGCATGGATGAGTGGGTCTGTGCCGGACTGCCGACCACACCCGCCTTGCTGGGATAGGCCAACGCGGTCGATGCCCTGGTGCGACGGCTTGATACCGTTTTAGGCCCAGTACTCACCTCTGGTGTAATGCCCGCAGTATCTCGTCCATCGGCTCCTGCCCGGAAACGACGCCTTGGTATTTGTCGATCACATGCCCTTCCTTATCGATGATTACCTGCGTAGGCGTGACCATTATGCCGCCCACGGCACGGGCGATGGTACCACTTTGATCCACAGACAAGGGATAGGTCACCTGGGCCATGGCGGCGGCGGCGAGGCTTTTGGATTTGGACGATCCGGGTGTGGCGATGCCCACCACCACCAGCCCCTGTGACCGATAGGACCGATAAAGCCGTTCAAGCTCGGGCAGTTCGTGGATACAAGGCGGGCAGTCAGGAGACCAAAAATTCAATACCACGACCTTGCCGCGCAGCACCTTTAAATCCAAGGTTTGGCCATTCACAAGTGGAATGGGCGTCGTTACCACATCGGATTTGTGGAGAATCGGCCCAATAAGGCTAATCCAAAGCAAGAATGCTCCGATGAGGGCGACTATGGCCACTTTGGTCGTTGGCCAGATAGTTTTCGACATGATGGATGTCCCCAAAAAACAGCCCCCGTTTTTACTATTCAAGAAAGTGGTTAACTCGTGGGACGCGGGCGAGTCGGCGGCATGCCCAATGGAAATCTTTCGGGATACCGCCGGCATATATTAACAGGACCAGTTGCGCTGTTTTTCCAAATCAGCGTTGCAAAGGTATAGTCCAGACGCTGCCATTCACCGAATCCAGTTTGAGCGTATAAGAACCTGTCGGCAGCTTCAGATTGCTCGTCGCCGGGGGCAGGGTAATGGTAGCCTTTGAACCCACCGGCCCGGTTATACCGTATTTACCGATATGAATTTTTTGATAATCATAGTCGTTTTTCAAGGCCGTTTTGGGCAAAGCGGCAAGCTTGGCGCTATCCCATTCCTCAACCACGCTGCCATCCCGGGTGTTGACGAGTGCCACATGCAGCACGTTGGATGGCGCTTCGGGGGTACCCGCGTCCACATAGGCATGGAAGGTCACGGTTCCGTCCCCTTGCAGGTGGCCGTTAGCGAGTGACCAATGATGTTTGGAGGGGCTCACGGGGCCGCCGTGGAATGGGGTGACCACCGAGCCGCGATAGTAGCTATAGGTGCCGACGATGAAAGCGACGGCGATCCAAAAGAGCACCATCGCGAATTTCTTATAACCCTGATCGCTCAGAGGCAATGGCAAACTGCCGCCCATCCAGCGAAACCATCCTTTTTGTGCCAGACCGGGCTTTTTCGCCAGAAGCCAGTTGTCCAGGGAATAAGCGCCCCCGCCCACCAACAGGAGCGTCACGCCCATGGCAAAGTTCGACGCGGCCATGGTCCATTCGTCTATGCAGGTAGCTCCCTGCCAGCCGAAAAGGAGCATGAGCACGAAGGATAAGCCGATAGTGGTCAGGGCGGCGATGCGCGTCAGCAGGCCCGTGATGAGCATGAACCCCGCAACCAACTCTACCACGCTGAAGATAATTACTCCGACGTAGAGCAGGACAAAATGTTGCAGCAAAAAGGAGACGAGATGCTCCGTGCCCAGCAGGGCACCCGGCATGGCCGTCTGAAATTTATAGGCCATCCAGTGCCCGCCACCCCAAGCATCCAGTTTTTGCGGCCCGTAAATAAATCGGCGGGAGCCGCCGCCCCAGTAAATCCAACCCTGCACAAAGCGCACGGCCAGCAGCCCCATCGCCGCCAGGCGCCATCCTCTATCCACTTGATACGTCCTACCGTTCACGCTCGTTGCACTGCCCATGATCTTTCTCCTGATGATCTGGGGGGCCGTGCCCCCCTAATAAGTGCGTGGATCGCTTCCCTTTGGGATAGGGCTTAAAGCCATACTCTTAACTATTTTGCGTACTGAAAGCCTGCCAATTGAAGCTCCGGCAACGTGCCCACTACGCCGGGTGTCAGGATGGCACCGGGAATGAGGTGGTTGGTGAATTCGGCCGCCATCTGCTCATGGGTGAGGCCATCGGGATTGATGCCTTTCTTGATCAATCCCTCGGTAATTTCCCATATCCCGTTGTGGCAACCCAGGAAAACGGCACCGCGACGCTGCAATACCGTCACACTGTTATCCCCCGGAGAGAAAGGTCCTTCCGGGTTCTCAAAGTTGGCAGGGTCGGCGGCCGCCGCCGGCGGTTCTTTGATCCACTCATTGCCTTTCCATTTCCCGCCGGTCATCTGCGCCAGATATTTGTTCCAGATGAAATCGTCGTAGAGGGCCCAGTGGGCGCTGCCATGGGTGGCCGATACACAGAGGAAATCCGGATGATTGAACGACCAGACCTGTACATTCATGCTGTTGCGCATCAAGTTCAGCCAAGGACTGGAGACGTCAGTATTATCCCAGGCCTGTTTGGGGCCGCCGGCATAGTGAATGATCTCCCGCAAAGCCGCGTCATCCCATTGGTCGGGGTTGGTGAGAATCATGGGAACCGTTTTAAAGTCGCGCCGCCGCGGCGTTTTTGCCAAGCGTTCACTGAGTTCCTTCAGGCTCCTGGCACCAGCGGGCAACAAGTTGCCAGGGTTCCCGCTCAGGCCGGCCGCTACGGCGTTCGTTTGGGCACCCACGACCAGGGCTCCGGCGCCCCACAATGCATGTTTCATGGCGTCGCGACGACTCAGCAGATTTTGCTCGTTACTCATGGTCCTCTCCTTTTGGTGTGCCAAACTACAACGTCTACTGCTTTTGCGCGGAATGCAGGGCATCTAAAACGGATGCATCGGCTTTCTGCGCGACCGCCCGCGCCGGGGCGTTATCCGTCAGCAATTCGCCACGCTGGAGATAGTAGACGGTTGTTTTACCGTTTTTCTGGACCAGCGATAGGGTGAGCGGGCAGAGACTGGTGGCGGCGGGGTCGGTGCGCAGGTAGCCGACAATGGCGCTGGACTGGCATACGACCAACAGCCGCTCGGCCTGGATTTCCTGAGGAATCCGGGCAGCAAGCTGCGGGTTGCCCTTGTGGATGCGGGGCAGCACGTTCAGATCGTCCACTACCTTGAAGTGGCGCTCCGTCAGTTGCTGGCTGATTTTGACGGCGGCAATATCCGCAGGCATGGCAAAAGACGCGCTGATTATGGTCGGCGCGGCGCTGGCCGTATCTATGGCCAGGCAGGCAAGGGCAGAGAGAAAGAATAGTTTTTTAAACATAAATAAGGGTCTCCGGAAATAGGCGAAACATCTGTTGCGAAAAATGTCACTGGAATCTGTGCATCTGCCACGGCTGCGTGCAGCCAGCGCCAGCCATGATCTTGCAATCGCTGTAATACAAGGCGATCGCCATGAACAGGATGGCCACGGCACTGGTGATGCTCCAAAACAGGGCATCGTCGGGCAACAGACTACGGATCGATAGGGAGCCCAGGTCCGGGCCGAGGATTGGGTTTATATAAACGATGGCTTCCATACGCTCCTCCATCTTGTGTCGGGCATAGGGAAGACCCACCTTGCCACTCTCTTTATACCAAGCAAAATAGCCTATTGCTGAGTTCTGGCAAATATAATTAATCTATAGGCAAATCAAATACAACAATGCCACAATTTCAAAACGGCGGTTCAGCGTAACCGGTAACTGACCGGCGTTCCTAGGGATTATCTGGAGATGTTCCGACCACCGCCCACCGCTCAAGGAACGCGGACGTGTACCAGCCCAGGAAAGAGCGCCGCCAGCCCATTGGCGATAAAGGTCACGGCAATGGCGGCGAGCACCAGCCCGAAGATACGGGTAGCGATGTTGATGCCTGCCACCCCCAGCCGACGTGACAGGGGCTGCGCCAGGCGCAGTGCCCCATAGGCCACCCCGGCAATCAGCAATATATCGACGATCAGCAGGCCGCTGGCCAGCCACGACGCATTTTTGTGATGGGCGATGATCACGGTGACCATGGTGCCCGGCCCGGCCAGCAGCGGGATGGCGAGAGGTACCACGGCAACGTCCTCTTTCTGCATACCCTCGGCAGCCTCCTCCGGGGTGTGGACATAGCGGCTGGACTTCGCCTGCAACATGTTAAAAGCCAGCATCATCAGCACCATGCCGCCCGCCACCTGAAAGGCGGCGATGCTGATCCCGAAGAATTGCAAAATATATTCTCCAAGAAAGGCCGAAGTGAGCAGAACAATGGCTACGGCACGGGATGCCAGCTTGGCCGTAGCGATCTGCTGTTGCGTATCTTCGTCGCTGGTCAGGGCAATGAAAATCGGAATGGCGCCAATGGGGTTGAGAATGGCGAGCAGCGCGATGAGGGTCTGCAAGGCGCTGTGCAGTTCAGTGCCGACGGGCATCCGCGCCTCCCTTACCAGGTCTGTCCCGATGCAAGGCCCTTGAAAATTGCGGCGTGAAGACGTATTTAATAGGCATCTTTGAAGTTACAACCCAATACGGAGTCGATACGATGCCAACTTACGAGTATGTATGCAAGGACTGTGGACACCATCTGAGCGCCGAGCAGCGCATGAGTGATCCCCGTCTGACCGACTGCCCCCACTGCGGTAAACCGGGGCTGGAGCGGCAGCTCAGCGCCGGGGGCTTCGCCCTGAAGGGCTCCGGCTGGTACCAGACCGATTTCAAGGGCGGCTGCAGCAAGGCCAGTGAGAGCAAGCCGGAAGCCGCCGCTGCACCCTCCTGTCCCGCCGGGGGCTGCGCCTGTCATTGACGTAGCGCGCGCGGCAAGGCTAGATTGTGCGCGGGCCTCCCGGTCGGGTGGCCCTTTTCTTGTTGACTCATACGGGACGCAGCATGCGGACACACTATTGTAACGGCATTCACGAAGGCTTGATTGGCCAAACGGTCACCCTCTGCGGCTGGGCGCAACGGCGGCGCGATCACGGCGGCGTTATTTTTATTGATCTGCGGGACCGCGAAGGCTTGGTACAGATCGTCGCCGATCCGGATCAGGTCGACGCCTTCGCGGCCGCCAACGAGTGCCGCAGTGAATTCGTGTTGCAGGTGGAAGGCATCCTGCGTGCCCGTCCCGCGGGTACCGAGAATCCCCACATGCCCAGTGGCAAGGTCGAACTGGCGGCAGCGCGCATCAGCATTCTCAACCGGTCCGAGCCGGTCCCCTTCCCCCTGGATGAGGAAGACATCGCGGAGAACCTGCGGCTCAAATACCGCTATCTCGACCTGCGCCGCCCGGAAATGCTCCATCGTCTGCGCCTGCGCCATCAGGTCACCCGCTTTGTGCGCAGCTATCTGGACGGTGCCGGCTTTATCGACGTGGAAACCCCCGTCCTCACCCGCTCCACCCCCGAAGGCGCGCGTGACTATCTGGTGCCGTCGCGCACCCAGCCGGGACACTTTTTCGCGCTGCCCCAGAGCCCGCAACTCTTCAAGCAGCTGCTGATGGTGGCCGGACTGGACCGCTATTACCAGATCACCAAATGCTTCCGCGACGAAGACTTGCGGGCCGATCGTCAGCCGGAGTTCACCCAGATAGATATCGAGACCTCGTTTGTCGATGAAGAGGCCGTCCTGGGGATTGCCGAGCCGATGATTCGCGGGCTGTTTGCCGAGGTGCTGGGTGTGCGCCTTCCCGACATCTTCCCGCGCATGACCTACCGGGACGCCATGCATCGTTTCGGCGTCGATCGCCCCGATCTGCGCAATCCGCTGGAGCTGACCGAACTCACCGACCTCATGCGCGCTGTGGACTTCAAAGTGTTCCGCGAAGCCGCCGAACGTCCGCATGGGCGGGTGGCCTGCCTGCGGGTACCCGGTGGCGCCCAGCTCAGCCGGGCGCAGATCGATGCCTACACCCAGTTCACCGCCATCTACGGTGCCAAGGGTCTGGCCTGGATCAAGGTGAATGCCCTGGATCAGGGTAACGAAGGTCTGCAATCCCCCATCGTCAAGTTCCTGCCGGAAAATGTCTTGCGGGAAATCCTCCGGCGCTGTGGCGCGACGGCGGGCGATATCCTCTTTTTCGGCGCCGATACGGCCAAAATCGTCAACGAAGCCCTCGGCAATCTGCGCAACCGTCTGGCCGCTGATCTGGGCTTGCTGGAAGGCGAATGGTGCCCGGTCTGGATCACCGATTTCCCGATGTTCGACTATGACGACAAGGAAGACCGCTGGACCTCCACCCATCATCCCTTTACCGCGCCGCAGACGGAACACCTGGAAACCCTCAGCCAGGATCCCGGCAACGCCTTGGCGCGGGCCTACGACCTGGTGCTCAATGGCAATGAGATCGGCGGCGGCAGCATCCGCATCCATCAGGAGGCGGTACAGGAAAAGGTCTTCGCCGCCCTCGGTATCGGTGCGGAAGAGGCGCGGGACAAATTCGGCTTCCTGCTCGACGCCCTCCATTATGGGGCCCCGCCCCATGGCGGCCTGGCTTTCGGGCTGGATCGACTGGTGATGCTCCTGTGCGGTGCCGAGACCATCCGTGACGTGATCGCCTTCCCCAAGACGCAAAAGGCCGGTTGCCTGCTCACCGAAGCCCCCGGTACGGTAGCCGACAAGCAGCTTCAGGAGCTGGGCATCCGCCTGCGTCCCGGAGTCTGCGCCGGTGTACAGAATCCCTGAGACGGGCACAGCTTGACGAGCGGATGGTGGCTTCGTAACGTAATTGAGTAGTTATGCACGCGCAACAGCGCCTGAGAGGGTCAGTTATGGGTGTGGAAACGGTGATGGTTCAGGGACTCCGGCGCAGTGACGCAGCGGAGCTGGATGCGCGGATTCGGCGGGCCAAGGCCGCGCTGGGCAAGCGTGTGGTTATTCTCGGCCATCACTATCAGCGCGAAGAAGTCTATCGCCACGCCGACTTTCATGGCGACTCCCTGCAACTCTCCCGCGCCGCCGCTGAGCAGGAGGCCGAGTTCATCGTCTTCTGCGGCGTTCACTTCATGGCGGAAGTGGCCGACATTCTCAGCCGCCCGGAACAGGCCAGCATCCTGCCGGACCTCAGTGCCGGCTGCTCCATGGCCGACATGGCCGATATGCCGCAGGTGCAGCGTGCCTGGGAGGAGCTGGCGACGGTGATTGATGTGGAGCGGGAGGTCACCCCCGTCACCTACGTGAACTCTTCGGCCGCGCTCAAGGCCTTTTGCGGCGTCCACGGCGGCACGGTCTGCACCTCCTCCAATGCCCGCAAAGTGCTCGACTGGTCTTTCCAGCAACGTCCCAAGGCCCTGTTCTTTCCCGATCAGCATCTGGGACGCTGGACCGGGCATCAACTGGGTATTCCCCTGCGCGATATGCCGGTCTGGGACCCTAGCTTGCCGCTGGGTGGCCTCACGCCGGAAGAAATCCGCCGTGCCAAAATTCTGCTCTGGAAGGGGTACTGCTCCGTCCACCAGATGTTTCAGCCAGCCCATATCGAACGCTGGCGCCGCGAACATCCCCAGGGGCAGGTGATCGCCCATCCGGAAGCGTCTTTTGAAGTCTGCGAGAGGTCCGATGCCGTCGGCTCCACGGATTTCATCCTGCGCACGGTCAAGGCGTCGCCGCCCGGCAGTGCGTGGCTGGTAGGCACGGAGATCAATCTGGTCACCCGCCTGGCCGACGAGGTGCGCGCGGAGGGCAAGACCGTGGAGTTCATGTCGCCCATGGTCTGTATGTGCTCCACCATGTTCCGCATTGATCCGGAGCAACTGGCGCGTTCGCTGGAAAATCTCCTTGCGGGCCAGGTGGTCAACCGGATTCAGGTAGACCCGGAGACCGCCGCCCAGGCCCGCCTGGCGCTCGAACGCATGCTGGCGGTTTCCTGACGGATACCATGGGGCAACCGTCTGCGGTGGCCGACCAGGCAACGGAATGGTCCTTTACCCAGCGCGGCCTGCATGCCCTGCTTTACGGCTATACCCGCTTTTATCAAGGGGGACACTGGGAGCCCAGCAGCGTTCCTGAAACCGGGCCGGCCATCCTCGCCTGCAACCACGTCTCCGTACTCGATCCCTTGTTCCTGGTAGCCAGCAACCGCCGGATGATTTCCTTTCTGGTCGCCCAGGAATATTACGACAAGGCCTGGATGCGCCGCCTGCTGGAGCAGACCTATAGCATTCCCGTACGCCGCGACCGCCGTGACGTAAGTGCCCTCCTGCAGGCGCGACGGTTATTGGAAGACGGACGCGTGCTGGGCATATTTCCCGAAGGCGGGATCAACCGCGATCAGACCCAGAAAGGCGTTGCCTGGCTGGTGCGGGAAAGTGCCGCGCCGGTGGTGCCGGCCCATATCAGTGGCGCGCGGCAAGGCCGGTCCGACCTCGCCACCTGGCTGCACCGGCAGCGGCCCCTGTTGCGTTATGGCGTGCCCCTGCATTTTCATCGCGATGCCAGTGCCGCCGAGGTGCTCGGCGCCACCATGAGCGCCATCGCCACCCTCGCATGACGGCATCCCCGCCTTTGCGGTACCATGGGCGATATTTTGGCAGAATAATCCAGCGATAGAACAGGGAGTGCGTCATGTCCGGGCATAGTAAGTGGTCCACCATCAAATTCAAGAAGGCGCTGAAGGACGCCAAGCGCGGCAAGATTTTCACCCGCCTCATCCGCGAAATCACGGTGGCGGCGCGGGCCGGCGGCGGTGATCCGGCCAGTAATTCCCGCTTGCGTCTTGCCCTGGACAAGGCCTACGGGGCCAATATGACCAAAGACACCATCGAGCGGGCGATCAAGCGCGGCACCGGCGAGTTGGAAGGCGTGGACTACGAAGAAGTCACCTATGAGGGTTATGGCCCCGGCGGTGTCGCTATCCTGATCGAGACGATGACCGACAACAAGGTGCGTACCGTCGCTGAAGTGCGCCACATATTTTCCAAGCGCGGCGGCAATATGGGCACCGCAGGCTCGGTGGCTTATCAGTTTAAAAAGCTTGGCCTGATTATTTTCCCGGCGGATGCCGATGAGGACCGGATTCTGGAAGCGGCACTGGAAGCAGGCGCTGAAGACGTGGTCAATGAAGGCGAGCGGATCGCCGTCTATACGGCCCCATCGGATCTTCACAGCGTGGTTCTGGCCCTGGAAGCGGCGGGGCTCAAGCCGGAAGAAAGTGAAATGACGATGATTCCGGAGAATACGATCGAGGTCAGCGGTGAGGAGGCGGAGAAACTGCTGCGGCTCATCGACTTTCTCGAAGAAAATGATGACGTGCAGAACGTCTATGCCAACTACGAGATCAGTGACGAAGAAATGGCCCGTCTGGAAGCGGCATCCTGAACCCGCGGCGGAGCTTTTGGCGGATGCCGCAGCCATGGCGCTGAATGCGGGGGCATCGCCCCGGGCATCGCCTGCCTCCCTGCCCAAGGTGACGGTGCGGATCATCGGTATCGATCCCGGTTCTTTGCGCACCGGCTACGGCATTATCGAGTCCGACGCGTCTGGCCAGCTCCGCCATGTGGCCCACGGTTGCCTGAATGTGGCCGGTCAGCCCTTTCTGGAGCGCATCGGTGGCATCTACCGCGAACTGAAACAGGTCATTGGCGACACGCAGCCGGATGTCGCGGCCATCGAGCAGGTGTTCATGGCGCGCAATGCCGACTCTGCCCTCAAGCTGGGGCAGGCACGGGGGGCGGCGCTGGTCGCCCTGCTGGAAGCCGGGTTGCCCGTACATGAATACACGGCACTGCAGATCAAAAAAGCCGCTGTCGGTGGTGGCCATGCGGCCAAGGAGCAGGTGCAGAGCATGGTCCGCTGGCTCCTCAAACTCAGCGAAAGCCCGCAGGCGGATGCTGCGGATGCGCTGGCCTGCGCCATTTGTCATGCCCATCATGCCAGCACCCGGCAACGCTGGCAGCTCGCCGACAGCCACTGAACCCCGTTACGACCAGAGGGCCGACCCGTCATGATCACCTCGCTCACCGGTACTATCTTGCAGCGGCGTCCGCCCTGGCTCTGGCTCAACGTGCAGGGGGTCGGCTATGAACTGGAGATGCCCCTGTCCGGCTTTTATCAGATGCCCGCCGAGGGGGCGGCACTGACCGTCTACACCCACCTCACCATTCGCGAAGATGCCCATTTACTCTATGGTTTCATGACCATAACAGAGCGCGATACCTTTCGCCTGCTGATCCGGGTCAACGGCATCGGTGGCAAGGTGGCGCTCGCCTGCCTTTCTGGCCTGTCTGCGGAGCGGCTCAGTCAGGCCGTGGCGGAGGGTAACACGGCGCAACTCACCGCCATCCCCGGCATCGGCCCGAAAACCGCTGAACGGCTGGTGGTGGAACTGCGCGACAAGATGGGTGGCATCGCACCGGGGCCAGTGGGGTGCAGCACGGTCGGCGACCCCCGTCAGGAAGCCATTGCAGCGCTGCTGACTTTAGGTTATAAGCCTGCGCAGGCGAGCCAGGCCATAGCCGGCCTGGCGGAAGGTCTGGGTTTGGAAGACCTCATCCGTCAGTCGCTGCAACATTTGTCACGTCATTGATTTTTTGGAACCCGCCACCGCGCCGATGGTCAGATCAGGATGATGGATAGAGGCCCTCTCAACCCCCAGGAAGCCCACAATGATGCGGTAGACCATGCCCTGCGTCCGCGTCGGCTGGCGGAGTATCTCGGGCAGGCCAAACTGCGGGAGTCCCTGGGTCTGTATATTGACGCGGCCAAGGGGCGCAGCGAAGCACTGGACCATGTGCTGCTCTTCGGGCCGCCCGGACTCGGCAAAACCACCCTGGCCCATATCATCGCCCAGGAGATGGGCGCGGGCCTCAAGGTCACCTCTGGCCCGGTGCTCGACAAGCCGGGTGATCTGGCCGCCATTCTCACCAACCTGCAACCCCATGACGTGCTCTTTGTCGATGAAATTCACCGCCTCAGCCCGGTGGTGGAAGAAATCCTCTACCCGGCGCTGGAAGACTACGAACTGGACATCCTCATCGGCGAAGGACCCGCAGCGCGCTCCATCAAAATCAGCCTGCCACCCTTCACCTTGATTGGCGCCACCACCCGTGCCGGGCTACTCACCTCGCCTTTAAGGGACCGCTTCGGCATCAGTTTTCATCTGGAATTCTACAGCGACGCCGAGCTGACCCAGATCGTCACCCGCTCCGCCCAAATCCTTGGTACCCCCCAAGCCCTGGAAGGTGCGCAGGAGATCGCCCGGCGCGCGCGGGGCACGCCGCGCATCGCCAACCGCCTGCTGCGCCGGGTGCGGGACTATGCCCAGGTACGCGGTAATGGCGAAATTGACATGGCGACGGCGCAGGCCGCCCTGACCCTCATGGAGGTGGACCAGCACGGTTTTGATGGCCAGGATCGCAAGTTGCTCCAGGCTGTTATAGCGCGCTTTGCGGGCGGGCCGGTAGGGGTGGAGAGTCTGGCGGCAGCCATTGGCGAGGAGCGCGGCACCATCGAAGATGTGCTGGAACCCTTTCTGATTCAACGCGGTTATCTGATTCGCACCCCGCGCGGACGCTGCGCAACGGAACTCAGCTATCTCGCCCTGGGCCTGCCGACCCCCAGGGAGCCCGGGGGGCTTTTCGATGCTGGCTAATGATCCCGTCAGCACCTTCCACGTTCGCGTTTATTATGAAGATACGGATCATGGCGGGGTGGTGTACCATGCCAACTACTTACGCTTCATGGAGCGCGCCCGCACCGAAATGCTGCGCGAACGGGGTTATGCGCTGGATGTACTGGAACAGGATGCAGGAATCATTTTTGCGGTGCGCCGCGCTCGTCTGGACTTCCGCGCTCCGGCCCGCTTCAATGACCTGCTCCGTGTGGAAACACGGGTCGTGAGCAAGAGCCCCGTGCGTATGGGTTTTCAGCAAATCATCTCTGTCGGGGACAGGATGCTCTGTGGCGGAGAGGTAGAAGTGGTTTGCCTCGATGTGGCCCGTTTTCGTCCCCACGTTATCCCTGCAGACTTGTTGCAGGCCGTCCCTCTTTCTGTTCAGCCGTGAGATTTTATGGATCCGCATAGCATCGCCAATAGTGCGCAGTCCCTCTCCCTGGCCCATCTGGTCATGAATGCCAGTTGGGTCGTACAGGTTATCCTCGTCATCCTGCTCATCGCGTCCGTCGCTTCCTGGACCATCATCTTCCGGAAGTTCGCTGTCTTTGCCAGCGCACACCGGGCGTTGGAGCGTTTTGAGAAGCGCTTCTGGAGCGGCGGCGAAATGAGCCAGATCTACCAGCATGTTTCCGGCAACAGCAATCTGGAAACGGGGGCAGGCAGCATCTTCTGCGCCGGTTACGAAGAATTCCAGCGTCAGCGCAACAAAATTCGTCCCAGCGATGCCCTGGATGCGGCGCGCCGCGCCATGCGGGTGGCCCAGATGCGCGAAGTGGGTCGCCTGGAGAATAACCTCGCTTTTCTCGCCTCCGTATCCTCCGTAAGCCCTTTTGTCGGTCTCCTCGGTACCGTCTGGGGCATCATGACTGCCTTCATGCACATCGGCATGGCCGGGCAGGCCACCCTGGCGACGGTAGCGCCCCCCGTCGCCGAAGCACTCATCGCCACTGCGGCAGGCCTGTTCGCCGCCATCCCGGCGACCGCGGCTTATAATCGCTACGTCCATCAACTGGACAAGCTGGATGCGCAGTACGAGGTTTTCATGGACGAATTCACCAACATCCTGCATCGGCAGGTGCCTGAGACGAAGCCATGAAACGACGGCGCCTCATGGCGGAGATGAACGTCGTCCCCTACATCGACGTAACCCTCGTACTGCTGGTGATTTTCATGCTCTCGGCGCCACTGCTGACCCAA
The DNA here is from genome assembly GCA_037440305.1 of Acidithiobacillus sp. Lineage (GTDB taxonomy): Bacteria > Pseudomonadota > Gammaproteobacteria > Acidithiobacillales > Acidithiobacillaceae > Acidithiobacillus. Next base: position 16,385 of record JBBIUH010000004.1, on the reverse strand, counting down.
GGCGTGAACGTCAATTTGCCCAAGGGCGTGACCAAACCGGTATCGGACAAGACACCGCCGGTACTGATTTCGGTGACCAAGCGGGGTGGTATCTCGGTGCAGTACAAGCAGAGTCACAACGCCATTGCCCTGGATGATCTCGCGACGACGGTGCGGCATATTGCCGCCGCCAGCCACAATCAGGTGCAGGTGCTGGTGGGCGGTGATGCGCATGTGGATTACGGCAAGGTCATGGCGGTCATGGCGCGTTTGCAGGAGGCGGGCATTTCCCATGTCGGTCTCCTGACCCGTCCGGAGGGACATTGAAAGAACGCAAACGAATCTGGCCGCTGGTGCTGGCTATCGCGCTCAACGGCGCGATACTGGCGGCCTTGTTCTGGAGCTTTCACATGAACGTGCCCAGCGCCGGGGGTACGCCGATGCAGGCACAACTGAGCAGCGGCATGCCACCGGCTGCGGCACCAGCGCCGCAGCCGGTACCCGTGCCAAAGCCCACGCCAGTACCACAACCAGCTCCCACACCCGCACCAAAACCGGTGCCGGTACCGAAGCCCAAGCCATCCACTCCGCCGCCACCCAGCGCCGCGCAGATGGCCGCAGAAAAAGCGGCACAAGAAAAGGCTGCAGAGCAGAAGGCCGCGCAGATCACCGCCGAAAAACAGGCCGCCGAGAAGCGGGCTGAGGAACTGGCGGCGCGCGCGGCGCATGAGAAAGCTGCGCAACGGGCGGCCGACAAAGCCGCCGCACAAAAGGCCGCTGCGCAGAAAGCGGCAGCAGAAAAGGCCGCCGCCGAAAAGCAGGCGGCGCAAAAAGCGGCAGCCGCACAACGCGCCGCGGCGCTGAAGCAGCAGATCGCCGAGCAGCAGGCCAAGGCCGCGGAAGCGGCGCGGGCCAAGGCGCTGCAGCAGCAGATGGAAGCCAGGGCCAAGCTGCAGGCCGAGGCCAACATGGCGGCGGCTCGTGCTCAGCAGGCGGCGGAGAACCAGCGTCTGATAGGACTCTTTGCACAGAAAATTCGCACCCAGGTGTATAATGCGTGGGACACCAATTTTTCGGCGGTATTATCCTGTGTTGTGCAGATTCAATTGAGTCCGCAAGGGCAGATTGTCGGGCAACCTGTGGTTGTCCGGTCCAGTGGCAACCCACATTTCGATCAGGCAGTGATCTCTGCGGTAGAGCAGGCGGCACCGTTTGCCCCGCCTATCGGTCTTTCCTATTCCCTGTACAAAAATGTCGATCTCAAATTCAATGCGGAGGATCTCAATCATGGCTAAACGCCTCTGGACCCTGGCCATTTTTTTGCTGGCATGGGCCTTCGTTCTCCCCGCCCAGGCGGCGCTCACGGTGGAAATCACCAAGAACGTGGCCTCGGCGCTGCCTATCGCCATTCCTTCCTTTGGTCCGGGCATAGCCGGACAGCCATCCGTTGCCGACGTGGTCCGTAATGACCTGCGCCACAGCGGCCTGTTCCGCGTCATCGACCCGGCGGGCTATCCCGCCGATCCCCGCGCTCCCGGTGACGTGAAGGCCGCGGACTGGACGACCGTAGGGGCCACCGGCCTGGCCGTGGGTTCCGTGGAACCGCTGAACGGCGGCTATGTGGTCAACGTCTATGTCTACAACGTCAGCACGGGGCAGGAACTCACCGCTCACCGTTTCACCTGTTCCGCCGCCGAGTTGCACATGACCGCGCATCACGTCGCGGACGTCATCTACAAGGCGTTTACCGGCAAACCCGGCCCCTTCGCCAGCCGCATCGCCTACGTCCGGCAGACAGGTGAAAACTACGCACTGCTGGTGGCGGAATCCGACGGCTGGGATCCGCACCCCATCGTGCGCGGCCGCATGCCGGTGTTCTCCCCCGTCTGGTCGCCGGACAACCGACGTCTGGCCTATGTCACCTACGCCAATGCCCGTGCCGTGATCTATGTGCAGGACCTGGCTAGCGGACAGCGTCAGTCCATCGCCCCCGGTGGCGAGATTGTCAGCGCGCCAGCCTTCTCACCCAATGGTGAAGATCTGGCCTACGCCCGTTCCTCCGGTGGCCATACGGAACTCTATGTGGCCAATTTACGGACCGGACAACGCCAGCAATTGACCCGTGATGACGCCATCAACACCTCCCCCACCTGGTCGCCGGACGGCGGTCAGATCATATTTGTCTCCGATCGCGCCGGTGGCCCGCAGATCTACGGGATGAATGCGCGTGGCGGCGGCGTGCATCGTCTGAGCTACGACGGCGACTACAATGCCGGTCCGGTCTACTCGCCCGCGGGCAATGCGATCGCCTTCATTCACCGCACCGATGGCGTCTATGCCCTCGCCGTGATGAACCCGGACGGCAGCGGCGTGCGCGTGCTGGATGCCCAGGGCAATTGCGATCATCCGAGCTTCGCCGGCAATGGCCAGATGATCCTCTACGGCACCCACCGCGGCGGGCGCAAAGTGCTGGCGGAAGTCAGCCTGGACGGCAAGACCATGGCCATTCTGCACAGCAACGCGGGAGAGGATAGCCAACCGGCCTGGTCTCATTAAACAGGGGCTGGGACGGGACGCGGCCCCAGCAGGGGCTGTGCGCTCAGGAACCCTGATAAGGCGTGGGATCGGCGATCCCCGCCTTTTGGAATCCTTCCCGGCGCAGGCGGCAACTGTCACAGCGGCCACAGGACCGGCCCTGGGCATCGAGCTGGTAGCAGGAACGGGTCATTCCGTAATCCACCCCCAAACCGCTGCCGAGACGAATGATCTCGCTCTTGTTGAGAAATTGCAGCGGCGCATGGATACGTGGCCCGCGGCCCGCATCGCCGAGGCGGGTGGCCACCTGCGCCAACGCCTCAAATGCCTGTACGAATTCTGGCCGGCAATCGGGATAACCGCTGTAATCCTGACTGTTCACCCCCAGAAAGATATCCCTGGCACCCAGCACCTCTGCCAGCGCCAGCGCCAGCGACAAAAAGACGGTGTTGCGTGCGGGCACATAGGTGATGGGGATGCCCGGTGCCAAGCCGGTCTCGGGGACGCTGAGTTGCAGGTCGGTCAGTGCCGAACCGCCAAAGGCCGCCAGATCAATAGGCACCACCCGATGGCTGGCGACACCCATGGACTGCGCCAGCAGGGCCGCATAGCGCAATTCTTCCTTGTGCCGCTGCCCGTAGTCAAAAGAGAGGGCGTGTACCGCAAAGCCATCCCGGCGCATGAGCGCCAGCACGGTGGCGGAATCCAGTCCGCCGGAGAGCAACACGATGGCGGGTGTGGCAGGCGTCGGCATGGTCAATGTCCGGGCAGGTCGCCCCAGATCAGTTTATGCAACTGAATCTGCAAACGTACCGGCAGATGGTCGGCGAGTATCCATTCGGCGAGCGCGCGCAAGGCGAGCGCACCATGGCTGGGAGAAAAAAGTATTTCACAGCGTTCCGCCAACGCTTCCCGCACCAGCACGTCTTTGGCCCAGTCGTAATCGGCACGACTGCACAGCACAAATTTAATCTGGTCTTGTGGGTTGAGCAAGGGCAGGTTTTCCCAGAGGTTACGTTCGCACTCCCCGGAATCCGGGCTTTTGAGGTCGAGCACCTTCACCACCCGGGCATCTACCCCCGCCAGCGAAAGGGCACCGCTGGTTTCCAGAAAGACTTCATAGCCCGCATCGCAAAGCTGCGTCATCAGCGGCAGCACATCGGCTTGCGCCAGCGGTTCGCCACCCGTCACCACCACCAGCCGGTTTCCCCCCGCGCGCACCTGTTCCAGAATTTCGGGGATCTGCCGCCACTCGCCGCCATGAAACGCATAGGCCGTGTCGCAATAATGACAACGCAAGGGGCAGCCCGTGAGTCGCACAAAAGTCGCGGGACGCCCGACACTGCGGGTTTCCCCTTGCAGACTGTGGAAGATTTCCGTGATGCGGAGCCGCCCCTCCATCACTTTCCGGCGGGCAACGCCTGTAACTGCGCGTCAGCCTTCTGGGCCGATGGCGTGCTCGGATATTGCTTGATGATCTTGTCGAGGACCGCGCGGGCTTTGCCGGGCTGGCCGATGGCCTGATAGATTTCCGCCATGCGCAACATGGCTTCCGGCGCCTTGCTGCTTTGGGAGAAGCGCACCTGCACGGTGTGGAGACTCTTCAGAGCGGCGTCATTCTGGCCCAACACATACTGCGCCTGTCCGAGCCAGTAGTACGCGTCAGGCACCAGGCTGCTCTGCGGATATTTCTGAATGAAGCTCTGCAGTCCGGTGACGGCAGACCCGTACTTGCCTTGCCGCAGTAGATCGAAAGCCCGCTGATAATCGGCCTGCCCCAAACCCTGGACCGAGGGCGCGGACGTATTGCTCGCTGCGCTAGCGACCGCGGCGGCCGGGCTGATGATGGCGGCACTGCTACCGATCGTGCTGCTGGTGCTGGCGGTTGCCGCCGTACCCGGCGCGGCCACAGCAAGCTGCGCTACCACGGCCTGTACCTGGGCCACAGTAGCTTGCTGCTGAGTTTGCAGGGCGTGGGTTTTGGTGTCGAGTTCGCCGCGCAGATCGCGGACTTCCTGTTCCAGGCGCTGGGTGCGCCCGAGCAGATCAGCCAGTGCGCTCTGACTCCCCTTGTTGGCCTGCTGAACCGCCACCAGACTGCTCAACTCGCCCTGCATGACCGCCATTTGCTGTTGCAACTGCAGCACTTTCTCGCCGGTTGACTCGGCCTGGGCGAAAGGGCTCAGGCAAAGTAAGGAAAGGACGGGGAAAAGATGCCAGCGTTTCATCAGCACACGCTCCTTGGCGTTCAGCCGTTATAGCCACCGCTGTAAACGAAGTCCACACGACGGTTTTTTGCCCAGCAGGCAGAGTCGTTCGTGGTACACAAGGGATTGTCCTTGCCAAAGCTGACGGTGCTGACCCGCGCCGCACTGACGCCCTGAGATTCCAGGTACTGTTTCACCGTCTCGGCGCGCTGCTCGCCGAGAGCGAGGTTGTACTCCTGGGTACCGCGATCATCGGTGTTCCCCTCCAGGCGGACCTGAACGTGGGGGTGGGCAACCATGAACTGTGCATTCTGAGTGGCAATCTGCTGGGCCTGTGCATCCATGGATCCACTATTAAAGCCGAAATGCACCCGCAAATGCTGGGGCAAGGCGGCCAACTCGGCGGCGGTCAGGCCGCTGCTGCCCCCGCCGATGGGGCCATTGGCATTGAGGTTCTGGCCGTTGATGCCTTCGCCGGCATAACCGGCCGTGGCCGCAGAGTTGGCGGGGGCCACTGCACCAGCCGTAGTGGGTGCCCCGCTCCCCACGTTGTGCGCACAACCCGCCAGCGTCAGTGCTCCGGCCACCGCAACGACCACTTTCAGAAGATCAGAACGCATGTTTTCAACCCCCGCAAAAATTTCGGGAATTGTAGCCTGTAGCCAGAGACAATAGCAATGCGGCACGCACGAAACCATCGCCTGGGCTATCGCGATATCCTGGACTTCGCACACTGGGCGGAAAACCGTGCCGTGCTTTGGCAAGTGCGTTTGAATGAGCCATACTTCGAAATCCTCCGCCACGCCGCATAAGCATCGGATAACCCCGCATGAAGCACCCTATCCTCGTCGTCGGCGGTGCCGGTTACATCGGCTCGCACATGGCCAAGATGCTCGTCCAGAGTGGGCATGAAGTGCTCATCCTGGACAATCTTTCTACGGGCTTTCGGGAAGCCGCCCGCTATGGCCGTTTGCTTGAAGGCGATCTGGCGGATACCGCGCTGCTGGAACGGATTTTCGGGGAGACGCCCATTGCCGCCGTGATGCATTTTGCGGCGCTCAGTCAGGTAGGCGAGTCCATGCGCGAACCTGCCCGCTACTATCGCAATAATGTCGCCAATACCCAGAATCTACTGGAAACCATGCTCCGCCATAACGTGCGCCGCTTCATATTTTCATCCACGGCGGCATTGTTCGGAGAGCCGGAATACACCCCCATTGACGAGCAGCATCCCCAGCGCCCCATCAATCCCTATGGGCGCAGCAAGCGCATGGTGGAGGAGATGCTGGCGGATTACGACCGCGCTTACGGCCTGCGCTTCGTCAGCCTGCGTTACTTCAACGCCGCCGGAGCCGATCCGGAAGGCGAACTGGGTGAGCGCCACGATCCCGAGAGCCATTTAGTCCCCCTCGTGTTACAGGCGGCCAGCGGTCGGCGGACACGGATAGCCATTTACGGCGACGATTACCCCACACCAGACGGCACCTGTGTGCGCGACTATATTCATGTCTGGGACCTGTGTAGCGCGCACCTGCTGGCTTTGGAGCATTTGCTGGCCGACGGGGAAAGCAATGCCTTTAATTTGGGCAACGGTCAGGGCTTTTCGGTGCAGGAAGTCATTGATACCTCCCGGCGCGTGACCGGCCAGAGCATTCCCGCCGACGTTCAGCCCCGCCGCCCCGGTGATCCCGCCGTGTTGGTGGCCGAGAGCCAAAAGGCGCGCGACACCCTGAATTGGGAACCACGCTTTGCGGATCTGGCCGCGATGATTGCGCATGCCTGGAGTTGGGAGCAGCAGAAAGGGAAGACGTGGTGATGGGAGCCGCTCGCACGCGGCATGCGCAATGAGCGGCATTGGCGGCCGAGGTAGTTGGCTTTATTCCGGCCAGAAGTAGCGGAAAACCGTGCCATGCTTTGGCAAGTGCGTTTGAATGAGCCATACTCCCTGAATCAGTCGCGTGGGGCTTGGAGGAAGGGCTGTGAACGACATCCAACGTATCACCATTGAACCGGGTAAACGCGGTGGTCAACCTTGCATTCGGGGTATGCGCATCACGGTTTATGATGTGCTTTCCCTGCTCGCAACCGGTGTTTCTGAACAAGAGATACTGGAGGATTACCCTGAACTCGATCACGAAGACATATTAGCCTGTCTGTCCTATGCCGCTGAAAGGGAACATCGCAGCATTCGGATTGCCGTGTGAAGTTGCTGTTAGATGAGAATCTCTCCCGGCGGATAGTGCCCCTTTGGGGGCAGACTTCCCGGGAAGCAGCCATGTCGTGTTATTAGGGCTGGAACGGGCTAGTGACCACGATATTTGGATCTACGCGCAGCATGGCCCGCCGCCCAAAGTGGTGCGTTTTTGCCGAGGCAACTGCCCGTAGAATTGTAGTGGCGGAAGCGTTGAACGCCATGCGCCTCAGCCCCGAACAAATCGCGCAAATCCTTCAATTAAGTCCCGTCCCGCCGGAAAACTACCTTCACCGTAAGCAGCAGGATGACGATGTCGTACCAGAGCGTCCAGTTCTTGATATACCAGGCGTCGAGATGGGCGCGTTCATCCAAGGTGGTCTCCGATTGCAAAAAAAACCAATCAGGTTAATATGACCGCATGGAAAAGCGTACCGCACATTGCAAGCTGACCGTGATAAAGGCCCTGATTGGCGAAGGTAAGGTGCGAACCACGCAGGCAGCGCGCGTCAGCGCTATCGCCTTGGGTTTCGACTATACCGGTATGCTGGATACGGTGTTAGCACTCACGCCAGCAGATTTTTACAAAAGTATGACCACACACGCCGATCACACGCTCTGGCAAGATGTGTATCGCCCGAACACGTTGGTCGGGGATGTGTATCTGAAGCTGATGGTCGTTGACGATGTGCTGATCGTGTCCTTCAAGGAGCTATGAAGATGAAATGTCCAGTTTGTGGCGCGGCGGAGCTCATCCACGATACGCGCGATGTGACATATACCTACAAGGGTGAAACGACCATTATTCCCGCAGTGACGGGGGACTTTTGCCCGGCTTGTGCGGAATCTCTTCTGGATGCCGGCGAAACGGATCGTGTTATGCGCGAGATGCGTTCCTTCTCCAAACAGGTGAACGCCTCCATTGTCGACCCGGGTTTCATCGTCCGTGTTCGCAAGGAGCTTGCCCTGGATCAGCGCGAAGCCGCTGAAATATTCGGCGGCGGCGTCAATGCGTTCTCGCGGTATGAGACGGGCAAGACCAAGCCGCCCCTGTCACTGGTGAAATTGTTCAAGGTGCTGGATAGGCATCCTGATTTATTGAACGAGATACGCTCAGGTTGAGCGGGATGATTGCCGTATGTGGCGACACCCTCAATAAGCCCCGTCCCGCCGCAAGCCAGTGGACGTGCCCGGACTGTGGAGCCATCCACGACCGGGATGTGAATGCGGCCAAGAATCTTCTGGCCCTTGGCCTGGCGGCCCCAAGCCGCCCTACGGCGAGTTCCGCCGGATGTGAAGCCTGTGGAGAGGAAGGCGCTGGCTCGGGTCGCAAGGCCCGAGTGAAACCGTCCTCGACGAAGCAGGAAGTCAGCTTTGGACCTGTTTAGACAGGTTTGGGTAGGTATGACGGAACGGTGGTATTGATCATAAACGCTAAATGTCCTACATTCTGTTTCAACCAGTTTGCGCGGGAATCCCCGTCCGGCGTGGTAGTTGACCTAATTGTTCATATGGGGCAATACCCTATGGCCATACAGCATGTCTCGCTTCGGGAGGCCAACCAGCATCTCTCTAAATACATTGAAATGGCGTCCCTGGGTGCCGAAATCATTGTGACCAAAAGGGGGCGTCCCGTGGCGCGCATCGCACCTATTGAGGTTCGCGGGCAGATGTCGGATGCCCAAAAAATCGCTCTGGAACGGTCTCGGGCCAGAATGCGGCAGGGGTATTCGCTGGGAGGCGAGCCCTTCGACCGTGAAGCTGCGCATGCGCGTTAAGCGCATCTCCCTCGACACGAACATCCTGGTGTATGCGATGGATCGCGATGCCGGTGAACGTCATATGCTGGCGATGGAGGTTCTGGATCAGGCGGTGGAAAGCGACTGTATCCTGACCACACAGGCGTTGGGGGAGTTTTTTCATGTAGTCACCCGAAAAAATGGCATGCCAGCAAAAGATGCTGCTCAACAGGTGTCACGGGCCACCCTAATGGCGCCACCCATGGTCGGCATAATGGCGCCACTTCAAAGTGCCTGAAATGGGATCTCGAACGGGGTCAAGAATGGGCGATTTTACCCCCTTTCGCAACCCCAGTTTTGGGCTGTTTTGAGGCCTGAAACCAATCGATCCACTCTTTTTACCTGCGCTAATCGCGCAGCATAATCAAGAGCCGCGAGGATATCCGCACGCTCCAGATCCCCATAGTCAGACAAAATTTCCTCTATGGTCATGCCGCTTGCCAGTCATTCCAGAATATTCTCTACGGGATAACGTAAACCGCGAATGCAGGGCTTGCCATGGCAAATAGATGGATCGATCGTAATGCGCTGGTCAATCATGCTCACCCTCCGTTATTCACGATGCTTAGTATTGGGCCGATGCCCAATGAGTATGCGGCTGTAAATCTCTTGTCACAAGCAGCTTTCCTCGATGGAATCAGTGTGAACGCCCAGAAACGCCGCGCACTTCCGCTTCACGAAATCCGTGCATTCCGCCCGAAAGCCCTCCCACCGCGGTCCCTCCTCACTGTGCAGATCGCCCATAGCGGTCATCGAAGCGAACGATATCGTCCTCCCCCAGGTATTCGCCACTTTGGACTTCAATCATGACCAGGGGAATGGTACCCGGATTAACCAGCCGGTGGGGGGTACCGGCGGGGATATAGGTGGATTCGTTGGTGCGGATGAGGGTTTCATCCTCGCCGTTGACAATCTTGGCAGTTCCCGAAACGACGATCCAGTGCTCACTGCGATGATAGTGCATCTGCAGGGACAAGGCTGCACCAGGTTTGACCTCAATACGTTTAATCTTGAATCGGGAACCCGCCTCCAGCACCGTGTAGGTACCCCAGGGACGATGAACGGTGCGGTGCAGGTTGTGAGCCTCATGGCCACGTCGCTTGAGCTCGGCGACGATACGTTTGACATCCTGATCACGATCCTTGCGGGCGATGAGTAGGGCATCTGGCGTGTCCACGACCACAAGGCCTTCCACCCCCAACAGCGCAGCCAAGCGCTCCGGGCTATGGATGATACAGTCACGGGTGTCCTCCAGAACGCTTTCCCCCAGCACGCGGTTGCCATCAGCATCAGCGGGAAGCAGGCCCCCGAAGGCCGTCCGGGAACCGATGTCGGTCCAGCCGAATTCTCCCGGTATTACGGCAGCACGATTGGTCTTCTCCATCACCGCGTAGTCCACGGAGATGTCCGCAATCTGGGCAAAACGGCCGGGCAATTCCAGATAATCATCCTTGCGGTGCCCTTCGTCCCAGACAGCACGGATATCCGCGTCGAGTTGCGGCTGACAGTTCGCCAATGCGGATAAAAAAGCCTCCGCGCGAAAACAGAACATGCCGCTGTTCCAAGTGTAATCACCTTGGGCCAGGAAGGCCGCAGCCGCGGCGGCGTCAGGCTTTTCCAAGAAGCGGCGCACCGCCAGGCCCAGGGTCTCTCCCCCCTCGATCAACGCGTCGCCGCCCTCGATGTAGCCATAACCCGTTTCCGGCCAGCCCGGCGTGATACCGAAGGTTACCAGATAATCCTGCTCGGCCAGGCGCTGCGCCTTGGCAACAGCGGCGGCGAAGGCGGCCTGATCCCGTACCAGATGATCGGCGGGCAGGATCAGCAGGAGCGCTTCCGTCCCCGCCATTTCCAGGGCCCGCAGGGCGGCTGCGGCGATGGCCGGCGCCGTGTTACGACCCACCGGCTCCAGCAGGAAAAACGCCTCCCGCTCCGCCGCTCTGGGCACTTGCGCATAGACGTCCCGAGTCTGGAAGTAATACTCCCGGTTGGTGACGGTGAGGAAACGGGTCACCTCCGGCAGGGCCAGTGCCCGTTGCAGAGTCTTTTGCAGCAGCGTCTCGCCATCGGGTAATTCCAGGAAGGGCTTGGGATGGCTCTGGCGGGACAAGGGCCAAAGCCGCGTGCCGGCGCCGCCGGAGAGGATGACGGGGATCAGCGGGTTCATTCCACAACCGCTCCCGCCACCCGCCGTAAGTCGGCCTCGGCCATCCTCTGCACCAGCGCATCAAAACTCACTTCCGGCCTCCACCCCAATTGCCGATGGGCCTTGCCCGGATCTCCGATGAGGATGTCCACCTCGGCGGGACGGTAGAAGGCGGGATTGACGCGGACGATGACCTTGCCGCTCCGGCGATCGATGCCCTGGGTCTTTTCGTCTTGACCCTGCCATTCCAGATCGAAGCCGGCATGGGCTGCGGCCTTCTCAACAAAAGTGCGCACCGTCCAGGTTTCACCGGTAGCGATGACATAATCATCGGGCTGTTCCTGTTGCAACATCAGCCACATGGCGCGCACATAGTCACCCGCGTAACCCCAGTCGCGCTTGCTGTCGAGATTGCCGAGTTCGAGTACATCCTGTAGACCGTGACGGATGCGGGCCAGGGCGAGGGTGATCTTGCGCGTGACGAATTCCGTGCCGCGCAGGGGAGACTCGTGGTTGAAGAGGATGCCGCTAGAGGCATGCAGGCCGAAACTCTCCCGGTAGTTGATGGTGATCCAGTGACCGTAGAGCTTGGCGACGCCATAGGGACTGCGGGGATGAAAGGGGGTGCGCTCGGACTGGAGCGGTTCCTGAATCTGCCCGAACATCTCGCTGGTGGAAGCCTGATAGAAACGCGCCTTGGGGTTGACGATGCGGATGGCCTCCAGCATTTTGACGACGGAAGTGCCAGTAACCTCGGCGGTCAGGATCGGCTGGTCCCAAGAGGTGGCTACAAAGCTCTGGGCGCCGAGGTTGTAGACTTCCTCGGCTTGGGATTTCTCCATGGCCCGGATCATGGAAGAGAGATCGATGAGGTCGCCGTCCAGGAGACGGATATCCTGCAGCACGCCCAGCTCCCGCAGGCGGTCCAGGGTATCCGTGCCCCGCCGCGCGATCAGTCCATGGACGGCGTAGCCCTTGTCCAGGAGCAGCTTCGCCAGATAGGCTCCGTCCTGCCCGGTAATCCCCGTAATCAACGCCTGTTTGCTCATTTGAGTGTCATCTCCCAGTGGTTCAACAAATCCTTGAGGCTTTTTTCCATGGAGTTCTCCTGCGCCCAGCCGGTATCCCGCTGCAGTTTAGTAGAGCTCGCCACCATGCGCCGCTGTTCCGCGGGCCGCAGGCGGGCGGGGTCCTGCCGGATGCGGGCATGCACGCCCGCCAGCGCGATCATGGCTTCCAGCAGGGAGCGCACGCTACGCTCCACTCCGGAACAGACGTTGTAGGCTTCCCCATTCTGTCCCGCCGTGAGCAGCAGGAGATAGGCCCGCACCACATCACGCACATCGGTGAAATCCCGCGTCACGTCGACATCCCCCACGGACAGCACCGGCTCGCGCCGTCCCAGGCGGATCTCCACGATCTGGCGGGCGAAGTCCGCAATGGCGAAGCGCGCGCTTTGGCCGGGGCCGATATGGTTGAAGGGGCGCACCATGACAACCTCGAAGCCTTCCGTCTGGCTCCATTGATAGCACAGGGCCTCGGCGGCCACCTTGCTCACGGCATAGGGGTTGCGGGGGCGCAAGGGCTGCTCTTCCCGAACCGGCAGCGCCTCGGGCGGCACCAGGCCGTAAGTATCGCCGGAGCCCACAAAGAGCATTCTGCCGGAGAAGCCGGACGCCTGGAGGGCCGACAGCAGGTTCAGGGTACCGAGGAAATTGATGTCGAAGGTTTCGTGAGAATTCTCGAAGGACGCCGGCACAAAGCTCTGCGCCGCCAGGTGGATGACCGTGTCCGGCCGGATATCCGCGATGGCAGCGTCGAGCGCCTCGCGGTCGCGCAGATCCAGTCCGTAGGGCAACGGAACACAGGGCAGGGCCGCCTGCATCGTTTGGCCGACAAAGCCGTTGGCACCGGTAAGTAGGAGTTTCATGCCGCTATCATTTCCGCAAAAAATCCTCTAACAAAATGATTCTTCCTTCCCTTTGCGCCTTAGTAAAATACCGTTGATCGGCAGTAACCAGCATGGCTTCCGAATGAAGCAGAGCCAGCGCGTGGTACAGGGTATCAAAAAGGTGATGTCTGTATCGCCGGGAAAGGCTGATAGCCAGCGTATACAGTTCCGACCCTTCGGCTACCCGGAAATCCAGCCGCAGCAGATCTTCCATATCCTCCCCGGCAGTATCGGGTTTTTCACGCGCCAGCACCGCCGCCATTTCCGCATAAAAGTGCGGCGGTTGAACGGCCTCCGCAACACCGGACAGCGTTTGCTCCAACAAGGCTACGGCCTGAGCGATGTGGTCTTCTTCAGGTCGAAAACGCAAGAACCACTTGAGGGCGACACTGGCATCAATGACCCAGTTCATGGGCGGTCACTTTCCCTCGCCTTCCGGCATTCGGCCACACTCACTACCGGCGCGGACTCACGACGCTCCAAAATGCGGGCGGCGGCTTGCCGTGCGCGATCCTTACGTTGCGCACGGTCCACCGCTTCTCGCATTAAACCAGTGATTATGGCGCTTTTGTTTTCCTTGCTAAAGGTCGTATTAAAGGCAACTTTCACATCATCGGGAACACTAAAATTGACTGTGGCCATCTTGAAACCTTATTGTTGAAATATTCAACAAACACTATAAGCCACCATCTGACCGGGCGCAACGCATCAGCCGCGTTGCCCTTCCCGAAACGCAGCCCACTCTCCCTCCACAAAGGCCATGAACTCCTCGCGGAAGCGCTCGGGCGCGAAGCGCAGGGCATTGTCCCGGCAGGTCTCCGGCGTGATGGCTGCCCCATCCCGTTTGAAGCGCCGCACCGCCGCCACCATGGCGGCTACGCTCTGCTCGGCAAAGAACAGGCCGGTGGGTGTGTCCGGCACCTCGCCCAGGCCGCGCACCGTCTCCAGCGCCCCGCCCCGACCATAGGCGATCACCGGCGTCCCGCAGGCCTGGGCCTCCAGGGGGGCGATGCCGAAATCCTCCTCCGCCGCGAACACGAAAGCCTGGGCCCGCTGCAGATGATCGCGCAGGACATCGGCACTGACAAAGCCCAGCAATTCCACGTTCGGCCCCGCCTTGGCCCGGACCTTTGCAAAATCCGGACCATCGCCGATCACCACCAGACGCTTCTCGGGCATGGAGGAAAAGGCCTCGACGATGAGGTCCATCTTCTTGTAAGGCACCATGCGCGAAGCGGTGACGTAGAAGTCTTCCTTCTCCGTGTGCAGAGGAAAGTCGGCCACGTCCACCGGCGGATAGAGAACGGTGGACTCCCGCCGGTACGCCTTGCGGATGCGTCGGGCGATGTGCGCGGAAATGGCGATGAACCCATCCACGCCGTTGGCCGTGCGCGTGTCCCAGAGGCGGACATAATGGAGGATAGCCTTCGCCGCCCAGCCCTTGAGGCCCCGATCCAGGCCCGACTCGCGCAGATATTGATGCTGCAGGTCCCAGGCATAGCGAATGGGGGAGTAGCACAGGCACAGATGCAACTGCCCCGGTCCGGTAAGCACCCCCTTGGCCACCGCATGGCTGCTGCTGATGACCAGATCATAGCCGGAGAGGTCGAACTGCTCCACGGCCAGGGGCATGAAGGGCAGATAAGCGCGGTATTTCTTGTGGGCGAAGGGCAGCCGCTGCACAAAAGACGTGGTGACGGGCTTGTCCAGAATGAACCCGCGCCCCTGGTCGGGCAGGAAGTCCACCAGACTGAACAGGTCAGCCTCCGGGTAGCAGCGCAGCATCTGCTCCAGAACCCGCTCCGCGCCAGCGTAAGTGACCAGCCAGTCGTGGACGATGGCGATACGCATCAGCTCCGTGCCGCCTCCTGCAATACCGTCAGCGACCCCGCACCGGTCTTTTTCCGACCGTAGAACACGGCATGTGCATGTTGGGCCAAGCTATCCATCCTCGGTATCCGGGGCAGGTGGGGGCAGAAATGCAGATATTGCCGTGTCTTTTGTTCAATGACCACACCGAGTTATCCCGCAAAGCCAGAATAGTACCATAAGCGTGGTCAGCCAGTCGGTGGTTCAGGCCGGCGCCGTAGACATTCCTTACCAATGGCCGGGGTAGAGATGAGCCCCGACGGTACTCATAAAAACGGATGTCGACACGCCAAGCTCCCGCAAGAGTCGCTTGCTGATGATCAGAAAATTCTGTAATGCCGTTGTTTCGGTCTTATGCGTTCCAAACTGAATTGATTTCTCCTCGATACCCCGTGATCAATTGGTACCGGATTCCTCTATGCCGGAGACTGCCACTTTCAGAAAACCAGATAGATTATTGCTGAGCAGCAATGGTAATACTTGGCAAATACGCTCATCCGGCCAATCCCACCAACGAATCTTCAACAGCTCGCCGATGCTCTCGATATCGAAGCGCAGTTTGACCGACCGCGCAGGATTACCTACCGCCACAGCATACGGCGGGACGTCTTTCGTCACTACCGCTTCCGTGCCAATAACTGCACCATCACCGATATGCGCCCCGGAAAGGATCACCGCATTTCGTCCAATCCAGACATCATTACCGATGACCACATCTCCTTTAGTGGCCGGATGGCCCTGGAAACCAGCTCCACATTCCCAGAGATAATTGAATGGATAGGTGCTGATCCAATCAATCCTATGATTTCCACCAAGGAAGATGGCTACTCCCGTAGCAATCGAGCAGAAGGCGCCGATGGACAATGATGCGCCTTCGCCCCATTCGATTATTTCCGGATCACCGTAGGTATGCTTACCAACCGGAAAGGAATCGTAATCCGATAACGGCCGCGACATTTCACACCCTGGACGCGAATTGCAGTAGCTTGCGCCGAACTGCCTTCCGCAGCGTGTCGGTTCTGGACCTGGAGGGCTTCTGTGCGATCAGGAGCGTATCTTGCCATATGTCACTGTCGTCCGCGTAATTCTGCTTCTCCCATTGGGTGGAAATCTCGATCAATTCCAACCGTGCAAAGCGGGCCAATGCGCTGAATCCATCGGGATAAAACCGCCAGCAGTCCACTGGGTAGCGATGCTCAAAGCCGCCGGCAGGGGCAATGATGCAGCAAAGACCATTGCTTTTGAGTACCCGCTCCACCTCGAGCATCGTCATCCAGAAAAACTCGATGTGCTCGAAAGCCTGTCCGGAGATCACCACATCTGCGGAGGATGACGCCACTTCGTCCCATTTATATGGATTGCGCAAAACCACATCCACATTCTCTCCAGCGGTCATGTCTACTCCGACATAACGCCAGGACGGTTCCTTAAATACGAAGCCGTAACAGCCATTGATATTCTGGCTGCCAATATCGTAGATCGTCAAATCTCTCCGCCAAACCAGATAGTTATCCCGAAAACGCACCATTTTATCCAGCGAGCTTTGGTGCATATCCTCCTGCTCAGCGACAATTATCTTGACCGGTCGACGACAACTACGATGGCCGGTAGGACCCGACGCCGGGCGGGCGTTTGGATGAGGGGGTAAAGTAGCGTCCTTGACCTTGAATCAAGGAGGACGTGATGCCCGGCAAGTGGTTGGGAGAAG
>JBBIUH010000003.1:0-47846 GCA_037440305.1 Acidithiobacillus sp. | reverse complement strand
TTAAGCTGGACCAAAGCTTTATTCGTGCCTTCCGCAAGGACTTGGCCAGTTTCGGTGTTGCTGCAGCCAGCCGGTTGCTCAGCCAGATTGCGCAATGCGATCTGGTAGCCGAAGGGGTTGCCACTCCCGATGAACTGCATTTGTGGCTACTGCTCGGCGGACGCTACATACAGGGGTATCTGCTGGCTCCGCCGCTCCCTTGAGAATGCTTTCTTCACCTGGCAAAACTGGTTGCTGCCTGCGATTCTGCGGCCCACCCGTGCCATCGCCCTACAGGATATGGCGGCCTTGTGGCAGCAGTTGCGACAAGAGAATGACTGACGGGACAGGTCGCCCGAGTAGTGCTAAGATGACATAAAACAGGGGACTGGCGTGACACGCAAGACCGGTTAGAGGCCGGCCGGGAGATAGAGAGGAAACGATGACGGAACAGGTTCATGAGGTCCGCCAGCACCTCTTTGCTGACCGCTATCGGGTCAGTTCATGGCTGCATGCGACCAACGTCTTGGGTGGACTCATTCGGGATCATATTTTTTGTACCTTGTGGCTGGACGATCAACCCGAGAGTTTCAATACGCTACTGCTCGATATGCAAGAGGAACTTCTCTGGGTGGATGTTCCGCTCAATTTTCCACAGAACGTGTGCCCGGAATGGTCCGTTACGATTATTGCCCGCGTTGATGGTCTGGTCAGCGGATTCCGCAGCAGCATAGTTCGGATGGAAAAAGAGGCGGTCGTGGTCCGCTACCCGGATGCCCTTTATCAACTGCAGCGCCGCCAGCTATACCGGGTCCCGCCGACCGTGCAGGATCCGGATCAGGTAGAGGCATATCGGCAGGGCGCGCAGATGATTACAGGACGGATGCAGGATATCAGTGCAGGTGGCTTGCGCATGCTCAGCCGTTGTCCAAAAGATTTTCCCTTTCAGCCGGGAGAACGGATACCGCAACTCATCTTCGGTATCCGTGACAGTGCGCCACTGCGTATGCCGGCCATCGTACGCTTTGTGGATACTTATGCGACTGATGTCTCCGGTGTTATTCTGGGGGTCGCGTTTCAGGATCCGACCGCCGCAGATCAGGAAAAAGTCGCGCAATACGTGCAGGCCCGTGACCGGGAAATCTTACGTTTGTTGAGCATTGGTTTACGCAGTTCTGCCAAGGTAGAGCCTGCGTCCTGGAAAGGCCGGATCAAGCGCTGGTGGAAAACATGATCACCAAGGATGAACGCTGATGTGGTTTCTTTTGCTGGTTCTCGCGCTGATTATTATTGCTGCCCAAGCGATGTTGTGGCGTTTGCAGCGCCGCTTGCTGACGAATCTGCAGGTTTCTCAAGAGCGTGTGCAGGCGCTGGAGGAGACTGTTAGGCGCCTCACCGTCGGCCAGACGACAAAAGAAACGGATGCTTCCCACACCGAGCGCGACACAGATGGCGGAGGCCTCAAGGTCCAGTCACGGTCGACGGCGGAGAGCGAGGAGAAAGGAAACCGTTATCGGCGCGCCCGCATGCTGGCCGAGTCGGGGCGTAACGCCTGCTATATTGCGAGCGCCTGCCAGATCGGTGAAGAAGAGGCGGAACTTCTGATCCGCCTGAACAACCGGCCGCCGCAAAAATGACGCCTTCCGCCAGCGCCCTGGCGCCCCTGCGTGTTGTTGGCGCGGTACTTATTCCAAATGCGGCTACGGCGCTTGCGAAAACCGTAACACCCGGCACCCTCCTGGAGGGACGGGTATTACAAAGCGCCAATACCCAGACGCTCATAGCGGTAGCGGGGAAGACGCTGGCCTTTCAGTTGCCCGGCCAGTGGGCAGCGGGGGATCGCTTGCAGTTGCTTTATTTGGGAGGCAGTTCCCGTCCCGCCTTTTTGCTCACGACCTCGGCAGCAGCGTTGTTGCCGGATCGTGTGGGCTTGTCTAGTGCAGCGCAGTCTCTTCTGGGTTTGTCTCCAGCCGAGAGTGGCAGCAGGCTCCGCAGCTTACAGCCATTGTTGCCGCAGCCACCCTCAGAAAGTGCCGCGCTCGCGCAGATGTTGCAGCAGTCCATAACGCAGAGTGGGCTCTTTTATGAAAGCCATCTGGCGGCTTGGGTGCAGGGCAAGCTGTCGCTGCAAAGCCTGCGCGCAGAGCCACAGAATGCGTTCTTATTGCCGGTGCCTGTGCCAGAAGGTTCTTTACCGCAGGCGACACTGGCGGCCAGCCAGGCCCCGGAACGTATCTTACCCGGTCGTGTCGCGGGGGCGATGACGTACACGCAGATTGCCGATTTGGGAAAGCCGGCTATCCGTTATGCGTCTGCATCAATGACCGGAGATATTACCGGCCTTGTGGACCGCCAGATTCAGGTGCTGAACCAGCAGCAAATCACCTGGAGCGGCCCGGTTTGGCCAGAGCAGTTCGTGCAATGGACGGTCAGCCGACGCGAGGAGCATGCGGGAGAGAATGTCCGCTCACCGATGACGACGTCGGAGACAGCGCCGCATTGGGATAGCACATTGACGCTACAAATGCCCCATTTGGGGAATATTCAGGCGAAGCTGCATTTGCATCGCGACACGCTGAGCGTGGCCATCACTGCGGATCAGGCGGCGGCTTTAAGAAATCATTGGGGGGATTTGAAGGCGGCTTTGCGGGCGTTGGGTCTGCGTGTAACGCAGCATGAGATCCGCGCATTTGATGGATAACAAACCAGAAAACCCACCCAACGCCGTGGCCTTGCGCTATAGTGGCGAGGATTCGGCGCCCATTGTCGTGGCGAAGGGGCGGGGATTGGTTGCCGAACAAATTATCGCGAAAGCACATGAGGCAGGGGTTTTCGTGCATGAATCCAAGGAGCTGGTGAGCTTGCTGATGCAGATTGATCTCGACCAGCAGATTCCACCACAACTCTATCAGGCCGTCGCGGAAGTTCTGGCATGGGTTTATCGCATAGAACAGAACGGGGCCAAGAGTCCCCAAGATCATCTGAAATAGGGGCTGTGGCCTGTGTCCGTTGGACAAGTAGAGGATCATCCCGCAAGATACGCCCAATACGCGGGTTCACGCCCATTCGCTTTTTTTGGAGGGTGCTTCGGATTGCAGAGCATGAATAAACAATGTGGCAACAGAGTGTGGCAGAGACTGCTTTCCCACGTCAGTATAAAAAAAACAAGCAGGAAACCCGTAGATTCCCTGCTTGCTCTGTTTGTGGTACCGGGGACTGGATTCGAACCAGCACAAGCTTTCGCTCACTAGGACCTGAACCTAGCGCGTCTACCAATTCCGCCACCTCGGCGTGAGCGGAATAATCGTTTATTAAGGAGCATTTGTCAATGCCGGAAACACAAGAGCCTGCATCGCTGAGCGAGCGCGATCCCATGTTCGAGCGGGAAAAAGAAAAATATGAACGGCCTATCGTCAGCCGGGAGTACATTCTCAGCTATCTGGAGGGTGCTGGCCAGCCACTGACTCTGGAAGACATTATCGCTGAACTCGAGGTGGCCGAGGATGATCAGGAAGCCTTGCGGCGTCGTCTGCGGGCCATGGAACGGGATGGTCAACTGGTTCGCAACCGCCGCGGCGCTTATGGAATCGTTGAGGCGATGGAATTGGTGCGCGGTACGGTCAGCGCCCACCCCGACGGCTTTGGTTTCCTGATCCCCGAGGGGGGCGGGAAGGATCTCTTCCTTTCTCCGCGGGAAATGCGCAAGGTGTTCCATGGCGATACGATTCTGGGACGGGCGGTAGGGGAGGATCGGCGCGGACGTATTGAAGGCGCGGTTGTGCGCATTCTGGAGCGCGCGCTCAAAGAGATTGTGGGCCGTTACTACGCGGATGGTGGTGTGCACTACGTGGTTCCCGAAGACCGCCGTATTCCCCAGGAGTTCGCGGTGGTAGAGGGTGGTGAATTGGCGCCCGTACACGGACAGATTGTCACGCTGCAAATTACTCAGTACCCCGATGGGCGCAATATGCCACAAGGGCGCATCGTCGAGATTCTCGGTGAGCACATGGCCCCGGGTATGGAAGTCGAAATTGCCGTCCGTAACTATGGTCTGCCCCATCAGTGGTCAGAAGAAGTGCTTGCTGAAATCACGCACTTCTCGGAGACGGTACCGGAGGCGATGAAGGAAGGTCGCCGCGATCTGAGAGACCTGCCGCTGGTCACCATAGACGGCGCCGACGCCAAGGACTTTGACGACGCCGTCTATGCAGAACAAATCGAAAATGGCTTCCGGCTGATTGTCGCGATCGCCGACGTGGCCACTTATGTGCGCACGGACTCGGCGCTGGACAAAGAGGCGGTGACCCGCGGCAATTCAGTCTATTTCCCGCGGCGGGTGATTCCCATGCTGCCCGAGATACTGTCCAACGGACTCTGCTCCCTCAACCCCCATGTGGATCGCCTCTGCATGCTCTGTGAGATGGAGATGGATGCGACGGGCGAGGTGCAGCGTTTCCGCTTTGACCGGGGCGTCATGCGCTCTCAGCGCCGTTTTACCTACGATGAAGTGGCGGCCATATTGGCGGGTGACGAGGAGTTAAGGGCGCAGGATGCGGCCATGGTCCCGCACCTGGAGGCCCTGCACCGCCTCTATGAAAGCCTTGCCAAGGCCCGTGAGCGGCGGGGCACTATCGAGTTTGACTCACAGGAAAGCCGTATTATCTACAACGATCAGTTGCGTATTGAAAAAATTGTGGCCGTTACCCGCAATGTGGCGCATCGGGTCATTGAGGAATGTATGCTCGCGGCGAATGTGTGTGCGGCGCAATATTTCCGCATCCATGAGCTGCCCATGCTGTACCGGGTGCATCCGGAGCCGTCCAGCGACAAGCTGGAAGATTTGCGTCGCTTTCTCGGGGAACTCGGCGTGCCAGTGCGTCTACCTACCCACCCGCGTAGTGCTGATCTGGCCAAAATCATTGAGGATACCCGTGAGCGCAGTGATTCCAGTCTGATTCAGACAGTCATTCTGCGCAGCCTGGCGCAAGCCTATTATACCGTGGATACGGGTATGCACTTCGGACTGGCTTTTCCGGCCTATACGCACTTTACCTCGCCCATCCGCCGTTATCCGGATCTCGTGGTGCATCGTGGTATTCAGGCCTTACTGGATGCTGCGGGTGCTGAACCGAAGTGGTTTCCGAAGAAGGAACTGCAAGAACTCGGTCAGCATTGTTCCATGACTGAGCGGCGGGCCGACGAAGCCAGTCGCGAGGCGGTGAATTGGCTCAAGTGCGAATTTATGATGGATAAAGTAGGAGAAACCTATACCGGCATTATTACCGGCGTCACCGGCTTTGGTCTCTTTGTGGCGTTGCGGGAAATTTATGTGGAGGGTCTTATCCATATCAGCACCCTCGGTGAAGACTACTTCCACTTTGACGCACAACACTACCGCATCATCGGCGATCGTAGTAAAGAAACCTTCCAGTTGGGCGATGAAATTGAGATCAGGGTCATGAATGTTAATTTAGATGATCGTAAGATTGATTTCGAGCGGGTCATGCCAGAGGGCCAGAGTGGTGGCGCCGCGAAAAGTCGCAGGAGTCGGCGGAGCAGGAAAGACTAGAGAAGAGCTACCGGCGCCGCTCCGCGGACGGGCGTCGCCAGGGTTCTATACTCATGCCTTGATCATACCATTTTCCAGATAAAGCGGATCATAGTCGAAGATAATGGTCTGATCGGATAATATCAGGCTGGTATCTTTGTTGGCATAATCCAGACGACTCAATAGCCCTTTTATCAATTGAATGCGCGCCACTTTTTTATCGTCTGCGTCGACAATGGTCCAGGGCGTAAAGCTGGTGTGCGTACGCGCAAACATGACGTTGCGCGCGCTACTGTAGTCCTTCCAATGTTTCACTGCCTGCTCATCAATGGGGCTGGTTTTCCATTGTTTGAGTGGGTCTTCTTTGCGCGCTTCCAGTCGGTTTTTTTGCTCACTTTTGGAAATGTCCAGATACACCTTGATGAAATGGATGCCCGAGCGGACCAGCATGCCCTCAAAATCCGTGACCTCGGCAAAAAATTCTTCGTATTGCGCATCAGTGCAAAAACCCATGACCTTTTCCACGCCGGCGCGGTTATACCAGCTCCGGTTAAAAAAAACGATTTCTGCGGCGGCGGGCAAATAAGGAGTATAGCGCTGGAAATACCACTGACTTTCTTCGCGATCCGAGGGCTTACCTAAAGCCACGACCCGCGTTTCGCGGGGACTGAGGTGCTGGATGATACGTTTTATGCTGCCGTCCTTACCGGCGGCATCACGTCCTTCCAGAATGACCAGGATTTTGTCATTCTTGCGGATAATGTGGCGTTGCAGTTTGACTAGCTCAATTTGGAGCTGATGTAACTCTTCTTTATAATGCCGTTTTTCCAAAGCTTTATCTTCTTCGTGTTTGGTCATGATGTATCCTTTTTAACGACGGATAACATGGCGCTTAAAACAGGCTGCGTGCAGCCTTACCGATGCCCTCGGCGCTCATGGGGTGCTGATCCGCAAAACGGGCCAGATCGTAGGCGGTAAGGCCATGGGTGGCAGCGGTGCCGATCTGTCCGATAAGATGGCCGGCGTCAATCCCTACCACCCAACCGCCCAGCAGGCGCAGACTGTCTGCGGCGAAGAACAGTTGAATGCCACCTTCCATGCGTTCCAGAATCTGCGCCCGGGAGTCTTCTGCGAAGTCGTAGCGGCCGGTCAGGAGCTTTATACCCCGCGCTTCTGCCAGGGCAGGGGTAACACCTACGTAGGCGGCGGCGGGCAGGGTAAAGATGGTGGTGGGGACGTGGCTGAAATCCGCATAATCCAGGGGAATATTACCGCCGAGAATATTGTGTGCCGCCACCATCGACTGACGCACGGCGGCGTGGAATAAAGGCACACGGCCATTCACATCACCACAGGCATAAATATGTGGATGGACCGTTTGTAAACTCGGCCCCACGTCTATGCCTTTTCTCGTCACTGCAATGCCAATCTCTGTGGTACCTGCGGGAATAATGGGGCGTCTGCCCACGGCCATCAGAACAACGTCGCCATCCAGTATGTCGGCCTCTTCCGCGCGGATGTAATGTACGCGCCGTCCTCCCTCAGGGGTTACTTCCACTGCCGTCACGTCTACACCGGTGAGGATGCGAATAGCCGGATCCAGCAACGGCGTTAGCCGTGCCACCATGCCCGGATCCATGCCGTTGAGGAGTTGCTCACCTTTCTGGAGTAGGGTGACCTTGGTACCAAAGGCAGCGAAGAAGGTGGCGGTTTCCAGACCGATATAACCGCCACCGATGACAATCATCCGCCCTGGGAGGGTTTTGAGGGCGGGGTCAGGTTTATACAGATCATGGCTGGTAAGGCAGAGTTCGGACCCGGGAATCGGGGGAATGAATACATCAGAGCCGCTGGCAATAATAATTTGCGCACAATGGAATCGTTGTTCGCCGCCTGTCGTGCTGACAGCCACCTCGTGGGGGCTGAGAAGTCGCGCATCTCCCTGAATGAGCTTAATATTCGGCATAGCGGCCAGTTCGGCCGCGTGTTGTTCATAGCGGCGTGCCTGGACGGCATCCTTATGTATGACGACTTCCGCGAAATCGACACGAACGCTGCCCGGCAGGCCACGCTCGGCAAAGCGCTGTTGGGACTGGTAGATTTCGGCGGTTTCCCGAACGGCTTTGGAGGGTACGCACCCCTCATAAAGGCAGTTTCCGCTCATCACCCCTTTGGAATCCACCATGACCACAGAACGTCCCGCTTTGGCCAGTCGAAAAGCGGCGGGATAAGCGCCCCCTCCAGCGCCGATGGTCAACAAGTCAACGTGTTGAATGGCCACTGCACACCTCCGTATGGGCAAGTCTAGTTCGTTATGACAGCAAATATTCCCGGCTTGCGGTTACTTGCCGGGTAAACTCGCCTGAAGGCCATCGCTGGCCTGATTACGATTCGAGGAGGCTCAGATCCTGAACTTCGAGCCCCATCAGGTTCAGGCGGGCCTTCAGGTCGCGAATGGCGACCTGAACGTGCGCCTCTTGCCCCGCCACACCCAACTCGATTTGCGGACCAGTCGCCGTGAAGCTGGGCAGGCTGGAGAAGCGTATATCTGGATGGGCAGCACAAAAGCTTTCCATGAGAGGGACTAGATTGCCCTCCCGCGCACTGGGTAAAAGAACCCGTGCCTCTATGTCAGCCACCAGGGGAGGAAAATACTGCTCCAGCACCCAGTCACTCATGGGCTCCGCCATTTGCGGAAATCCCGGGAAGAAGTATCCATTACCTATGGAAAATCCAGGCACATTATTGACCGGGTTAGGGATCAGTCTTGCCCCGGCGGGCAGATCGGCCATCCGTACCCGCACCGGTTCCGCCTCGTCACCGAACTGTTGGCGAATCAATGCCTCTGCCTCAGTGTGCCGGGACAAGGTAACGCCGGCAGCCGCTGCGGCGCAATCGCGGGTCAGGTCGTCGGGCGTTGCGCCTAAACCGCCAAAGGAGAAAAACGGCACGGATTGCGCCATGGCCCAGCGCAACTGGGTCAGCAGAATATCCCGGCTATCGGGCACGATCAGGCACCAGGCGACGCCATAACCGCGTCGCGCCAGTTGCTGGCGGCTGCGGAGAAAATGGCGGTCTTCCCGTTTACCGGAAAGTATCTCGGTGCCGACGATCACCAGGCCAACATCTTTGCTCATGGGGAACTCTCCAGAGAAGGGGCAATGGCCTCGCGCGTGGCCGTCTGTGGTGGCTCTCGCCACTGGGCGCGCCCTGCGGCGAGAGCCACCCGGCCACCCAGCAGCCACGCCAGCGCCTGCGGATAAATACGATGTTCTGCGTCGAGCACGCGCGCGGCAAGAGACTGTTCATCATCTGCTGGCAGGACTGCCACGGCCGCCTGGATGATAATAGGGCCGGCATCCAACTCCGCCGTAACAAAATGGACGCTGGCACCATGCCAGCACACCCCCTGCTCCAGCGCCTGGGCATGGGTATGCAAGCCGGGAAAGGCGGGAAGCAGGGAAGGATGAACATTCAGCATTCTGCCCTCATAGTGCTGAACGAAAGCGGGGGTGAGTTGACGCATGAACCCAGCCAGCACCACGACATCCGGGGCGTAGTCGTCAATCTGCTTTTGCAGTGCGGCATCGAAGTCTGCCCTGGTCCCATAGTCCCGATGATCGACAGTAAGGGCAGGAATGCCTGCCGTCATCGCCAGTTCCAGTGCGCTGGCGGCTGGGCGGTTACTGATGACGGCAACGACTTGCGTGTCCGGTATCTGCCCGCTATGGCAAGCTGCAAGGATGCTTTGCAGGTTGCTTCCCCGGCCGGAAACCAGAATCACCAGCCTTTTAGTCAAGAAAACATACTCCCTCACCATCCTGACGTGGCACCAGCTGCCCGACAACGAAGGCCTGCTCACCGTTCTCTGTTATAGATTGCACGGCGGCCTGCCTGGATTCCCAGGGAACCATTGCGACCATGCCGATACCCATGTTGAAAACCCGCCGCATTTCCTCCACGGAGACCTGTCCCTGCTCCTGTAACCATTGGAAAATAGCCGGCATTTGCCAGGTTTGGGGATCAATGCGAGCGGCAAGCGTTGCGGGCAGTGAACGGGGCAAGTTTTCTACCAATCCGCCGCCGGTAATGTGAGAGAGGGCGTGTACCGTAACCGCCTTGCGCAGGGCCTGAATGGCATTCACATAAATCCGGGTCGGTTGCAGCAGCAGATCCACTAGCGGCTCACCGTTGATCTGGACATGGGCGTGGGCACCGCTGCGTACGAGAATTTCCCGAATCAGAGAGTAGCCGTTACTGTGCGGCCCGGACGAGGCAATGCCAATCACCGCATCTCCCTCCCGGCAGGCCACACCCGTCAGGATATTAGACTTCTCGACGATACCCACCGCAAAGCCCGCAAGATCATAATGCCCAGCCGCGTACATGCCGGGCATTTCTGCAGTTTCCCCTCCCAGCAAAGCACAACCAGCCTGTCGGCAACCCTCGGCCACCCCGGTGATAACCGCTTCGGCGACGGCATTATCCAACTGCCCGCAGGCATAATAGTCGAGGAACCACAGGGGCTCTGCGCCGGGGACAAGAATGTCGTTGACACACATAGCGACCAGATCAATGCCGATGCTGTCATGTTGATTGGCTTCCAAGGCGAGCAACAGCTTGGTGCCCACCCCATCGGTGCCTGACACCAGTACTGGCTCGTGATAACCACCGGGTAGGGCGAACAGTCCGCCGAAACCGCCAATGCCGCCGAGCACGCCGGGGCGGTGGGTACTTTCGGCAAGGGGTTTGATACGGTCCACCAGCGCATTGCCAGCATCGATGTTCACTCCGGCACTGCGATAGGTCAAAGGTTTCGGGGTATCCACGGCGACTTCCTCAATAGGGTTTGGGTCATGGTATGAGGGCCTCTGGCGCCTGTCAAAGGGGCAACCAGCAGAGTCGTGCGGTGAACGGCGTCCAATAAAAAAGAGCGGCGAACCGCTCTAGTTATGCGCCAAATCCCTACAGATGATCAGAACCGCTTGAAAATCTGACCACTTTTGGCCGCCTGGAAGCGCGCCTCTACCACGCCCCAGTTCATGTTCTTGTGAATGGCGGTCAGGTAATCGGCGCGACCGAGCGCCTTCCAGTCTACCATGTAGGCATGCTCGAAGACATCGACGATCACCAGCGGCACAAAACCGCCCACATTACCGTCTTCATGAAGCTGGACAAAGTGATTATTCATCTGACCGGTGGTGCCATCGTAGTAGGCGATAGCCCAGCCCACGCTACGGCTCTTGGCGGCAGACATCAGATCCTCATGCCATACCTCGGTGCTGCCAAACTGCTCAGTGACCGCTGCCTTAAAGCCAGGTGCCTGATCGATGCTGCTGCCGGGCTTCAACTGGGCAAAGTAGTACTCGTGTAAAACCATGCCATTATATTCGAAGCCAAAGCGTCGGCGACGGTCTGCATAGGTAAGTGAGCCGGTTTTGCCGGCGGCACGCATTTCCGCAAGCTCTTTGCGCAATGCATTGCTTTGATTGACATAACCAACATAAAGCCCCCAGTGATCATTAATCTGGGCATCGGAAATGCCATCCAGCCCGCTGGGCCTTAATTCTTCGCGCACGCTGTATTCGGACATTCGCTATTCTCCTGATTTCAAGTTTAGAACTGAACCAACTTCGGTAGATTGTAGTCAGTGGCAGAGCTACCTGCAAACGACCTCCCTATCGTTTGAGTGCTGACTGTGCCCTCGATTTTTCTTGACAGTCATCGCACCCTTGCCTAGCTTCACTGCGATGAATCTGCCGAATCTGTTGACCTTGTTACGACTCTTTCTGGTGCCAGTGATCTTCTACGCACTGGCGAAGGGGCTTTTTGCCGTGGCCCTGATCATTTTTTTGGCGGCGGCGATTACCGACGCACTGGATGGTTGGATAGCCCGCCATTATCATCTTCAGACCCGTTTGGGGGCCGTTCTTGATCCGGTAGCAGATAAATTACTGGTTGTGACGACGGTCATCACGCTGACCTGGTTGCAGCGTATTCCTTTGTGGATGACTGTTGCCGTTCTTTCCCGGGACCTGCTGATCGTCGGTGGCGGCCTGCTTTACCTGCTGCTGATCGGAAAATTCAGTGTCCGCCCGACGCTGCTATCAAAATGGAACACTGCGCTACAATTTATTGTCATTGTGCTGGTGCTATTACAGGCAGCATGCCATTGGCGTATACCGCTGTTGCCAGCCTTCGCTCTGGCGTTCCTGATGGCCGTTGTGTCCGGGGGGCAGTATGTCTGGATCTGGAGCCGCAAGGCGATTGCTCAGGAGGGGGACGCGAGCGAATCATGAGGGGGACGCGACAACTTATTCTCCCCTTGGGGGTGAAGTCACAAGCAACGCTGGAAGGATATTATCCCCATCCGAACGCGGAGGCGCTGCGTGCGGTGCTGAACCTGGTGGCTGAACCGCAGAGCATCTGTCTTTACCTTTATGGGCCGGGTGGAGTGGGTAAAAGTCATGTACTGCTGGGGGCAGCCGCCGCGGTTGCCGGATGGGTACCTTATATAGACTGCGGCGATGTCACCAATCCGTTCAATGCAATAACGGCTCCAGGGACGTTCTCCAGTCTGGCAGAGGCTCCTCTGTTGTGTCTGGACAATGTTGAAAGCTGGTCGGGTCAGCGCGATAAGGAAACTTTTTTCTTCGATCTCTATAATGAACGCATGGGTCGCGGGCAACCGATGCTCCTTGCCAGTCGACGGTCACCGCAGCTCACTGACTGGGTGCTCCCGGACTGGGCAAGCCGGGTGAGTGCGGGTTTGCAATATGCTCTGCGTTTCCCCAGTGATGCGGAGAGAAGTGTCATTTTGCAGGAAATGGCGCAGCGCCGCGGCCTACAGATTGGCGTGGACGCCGCTCATTATCTGTTACGGCACTATCCGCGCGATCTCGGTGCACTGGATCACTTGTTGGGTGTGCTGGATGCCCGGAGTTGGGAGCAGCAACGAGAAGTGACCATCCCTTTCATACGCCTTTGTCTGGCTGCGGAGAACTCGTGATGACCGTAAAAATACCGCCGCGGCAATGCTTTCGTCAGAAAGACAAGGTGCTAGAACCCGCTCCCAAAGAACATGCCAACGGCTGGCAACGCGTAGTCCACCGAGTATACCGTGCGTGGCATGGTTTTTGGCTTGACGACTGTACCGACCGTGCGGGATTGCTCGCTTATACCACGCTTTTTGGTTTGATACCGCTGGCTGTACTGGTCTTCAGTCTGTGGAATCTGGTGGGGTTCAGCCTACTCCACCGTGCCCAGGTTGATCATCTGATTTTGCACAGTTTTGTCCCGCGAACGGGGGATGCGATTCTGCGTCAGATAAACAGCCTCGCAGCGCGCGGAGCGCAATTGGGTCTGTTTGGCGTGTCAGGATTAGGCGTTACCGCGATTTTTCTGCTTCATGAGATAGAGCGACATTTCAACGCCATCTGGGGCGTCACTCCGACTTGCCTGTGGTGTCGCGTTTTACGCTACGTGGCCATGCTTGTGCTAGGCCCGCTCAGCTTTGCATTCATCCTGCCTCTGCTGGGTCCCCTGCAACCCCTACTCGCCTACTTGGCATATATCCCGGTCTTGCCCCCCGTTTTGAGTCATCTGCTTACCCTTCTGGTGGTCACCGTGATGATGGCAGTGCTCTACAAAATACTGCCCTCGGCGGTTACGCGCTGGCGGGATGTCTTTGTTGGCGGGGTATCCGCCGCGATCTTGTTTGAAGCCGCCAAGATTGCGCTGGCGGGTTATCTGCGATTTTCAACCTTCGAAACCATATATGGCGCTTTGGGTGCCTTTCCTATTTTTCTCCTCTGGTTATATATGGCCTGGGCGATTGTTTTGTTCGGTGCGGAGATGGCAGTGGCTGCGATAGTCCGTGATAATCATTAGGGATATTTCACCCTGCGCATTAATATGCCGAACGGAGAGGAAAAGTCGCCGGCAAACGCTTTACTTGCAGCGCCGCGATCGCTAATATGCCGCGCTTATGTTTTCCGCCAAAGCGTCCAGCCTGCCACTTGCCCGGGTGTCTGTCCATGGTGACAGGCTGGAGGGTGACATTGATTCGCGTTTATGGTCGCGCTTAGGCGAGGCGCTGGTCAGCGTACAGGCGGTGAGTGTATACCTTGATCTGATCCGCAGGGGGCAGGTGATTGCCGCCGATGGCCGTATAGAGGTGCTTGGTGAGATTCGCTGCGAACGCTGCATGGGTGCTATGCCGTTACAGCTTTTTGTAACCGTGCACAGCGGGTTGGCAGAACGGGAGTCCGCAGTGACCGCGCTGGATTCTGAGTTGGAGGTGGTTCTTGCCGAAAATGGCGTTGTCGCTCAGCAAAGTTGGCTAGAGGATGAAGTACTACTGGCCCTGCCCATGATTCCTCGCTGTGCGGAGTGGAAGTCAGGCGTATGTCCGGTTTCGGGGCTTGAGCCGTTAACGGTTGGCAAATGAAGTGCAGTACATCTTGATACAGATTGGGAGAAAGTGAGTCATGGCCGTTCCACAAAGTAAAACTTCCCGTTCACGTCGTGACATGCGACGCGCCCACGATTTTTTGGTAACAGTGAACCGTTCCGTATGTGCCCATTGCGGTGCAGCAAAGCTGCCCCATCATGTGTGCCCGGAATGTGGTTTCTATAAAGGTCGCGAGATTGTGAAGAAGGCGGTCGAAGCCTGACCACGCCATTGCATCAGAGCGTCCTGGGGACTTCGCGATGCCGCATATTGCGGTAGATGCCATGAGCGGTGATTCCGGGCCGTCGACGGTGGTTCTTGCCATCCGTGATCTGCTCAGGGAGTACCCTGATGTCATTTTTCACATGGTCGGCAATACGGATATCCTCCAGGCGGAGCTCGCGCGATCACACCTGCAAGGCTCGGCGCAGATCGTGGTACATCACGCCAGTCAGGTGGTGGCGATGGATGAGGCACCGTCACAGGCCTTACGCGGCAAACGGGACTCGTCCATGCATGTCGCCATCGGCCTGTTGCGGGAAGGGCATGTCGATGCGGTGGTCAGTGCGGGTAATACTGGTGCGCTGATGGCGCTCGGTAAGGTGTTTCTTCGCACCATTCCCGGCATAGACCGACCGGCTATTGCCGCGTTTCTGCCGACAACGACAGGACGTTTCCTCGCCCTGGATTTGGGCGCCAATGTCGATTGTCATCCGGAACATCTCCTGCAGTTCGCCGTCATGGGCTCGATACTCGCAGAGCGCGTCATGGGCCTTGCCAAACCGCGGGTTGGCTTGCTCAATATCGGCTCTGAAGATATCAAGGGCAACGAGCAGGTCAAAGAAGCCGCGCTGCTCCTGCGTGCTGCCAAGCTGAATTTTGTTGGCAATGTGGAAGGTTCCGATATTTATCAGGGCGTTGCTGATGTGGTGGTTTGTGATGGCTTTGTGGGTAATGTAGCGCTCAAGACCTCTGAGGGACTGGCGGGGATGATCAGCCAGGAACTGCGTGCCAGCTATACCCATGGTTGGTATGGGCGCATTGCGTATTTGGTCAATCGTCCGATCTTGCAACGTTTGCGGCGCCGCCTCGACTCTCGTCAGTACAATGGTGCCACCCTATTGGGGCTGAATGGCATTGTCATCAAAAGTCACGGGAATGCCGACCGCTTTGCCTTTGCCTGTGCCGTGGAGGTGGCTATCGCCGAAGCCAAGCATCGCCTGACCCTGCATATTGCCGAGGTGATTCAGAAAAATCTCGCTTCAGCGGTGCGAAACAGCGCGTGAAACCCATTTTTAGCCGCATTGTCGCCACTGGTGGCTATCTGCCGGAACGTATCCTCAGCAACCATGACCTGGAGCAGATGGTGGATACCAGTGATGCCTGGATATTTGCGCGCACCGGCATCCGCTCCCGGCATATCGCCGCTCCCGACGAAAAAACAGCAGACATGGCGGAAGCGGCAGCGCGCCAGGCGCTGGCGGATGCCGATCTTCGGGCGGAGGATTTAGACCTCATTATTGTCGCGACGACCACCCCGGACCAGATATTTCCCAGTACCGCCTGTCTGCTGCAGGCCCGCTTGGGAAACCATGGTGCGCCAGCCTTTGATATTCAGGCGGTTTGTACCGGCTTTATCTATGCGCTGGCGACCGCCGATCGCTTTATCCGTAGCGGCGGGGCGCGGCACGCGTTAGTTGTCGGCGTAGAGAGTATGTCCCGCATCGTCGACTGGACAGATCGCGGCACCTGTATTCTTTTTGGTGACGGTGCCGGTGCTGTAATCCTCAGCGCCAGCGACGAGCCCGGTATTATCTCCACGCACATTCATGCTGACGGTGCCTATGCCGACTTACTACAGGTGCCTGGTGGCGAGACGCGGATGACCATGCAGGGCAACGCGGTGTTCCGCATGGCCGTGCGTACCCTGGGTGAGATTGTGCAGGAAACGCTCGCAGCAAATGCCCTGACACCAGAGGACATCGACTGGCTGGTGCCGCACCAGGCCAATATCCGAATTATCCAGGCGACGGCCGATAAGTTAGGCCTGCCTATGGAGCGGGTGGTGACGACTGTAGAGCATCATGGTAATACTTCCGCAGCTTCGGTACCTTTAGCGCTGGATGAAGCAGCTCGACGTCGTTGTTTCCAGCCGGGGCAGCGTCTCCTGCTGGAGGCGTTCGGGGGTGGGTTCACTTGGGGATCAGCGCTCCTGCGTTGGGGCTGAACGCCCTGCATACCAATTTGTACTGAGAGGAGGTTCGCTTGCACGGCTCTATCGCCTTTGTTTTTCCCGGTCAGGGTTCGCAGTCTTTGAACATGCTGGCTGACTTGGCCACCAGTCATCCGTCGGTCAAGGCGGTTTTTGCAGAAGCTTCTGCGCAGTTGGGCGAGGACCTGTGGTCGCTTACTCAGGATGGCCCCGTCGAAAAACTCAACCAGACGCGCTGGACGCAGCCAGTGATGCTGGCTGCCGGGTACGCCGTTTATCGGGTCTGGGAAGAAGAGGGCGGTGTCTTCCCCGACTTTGTCGCCGGTCACTCTCTGGGTGAATACACGGCCTTGGTGGTCGCAGATGCGGTGGACTTCCCGGATGCAGTACGTCTGGTCGCTGAGCGCGGTCGTCTGATGCAGGAAGCAGTGCCGGAAGGTGTGGGTGCCATGGCTGCCATCATTGGTCTCGGCGATGATGAGGTGAAACAACTTTGTGCTCAGGAAGCACGAGGTGAAGTGCTCGCAGCGGTTAATTTCAACGCGCCCGGACAGGTGGTGGCCGCAGGTAATCGGGCCGCCATTGAGCGCTTGGTAGAGTCGGCGCGTGCAGCAGGCGCGAAGCGCGTTGTCGTGCTTCCGGTCAGTGTGCCCAGTCATTGCAGCCTGATGATACCGGCTGCCGAACGTTTCCAGACCACTCTGGAATCTGTGCAGTTCCGCAGCCCCAAGGCGATGGTGGTGCATAACGCCGATGTGCAAAGCCACAACACGCCTGATTCCATTCGTGCCGCCCTTGCTAAGCAGTTGTATTCGCCGGTACGCTGGACCGACACGATTCGTCATCTCGCCCGACAGGGGGCTATGACCTTCGTGGAAATGGGGCCAGGTCGCGTGCTGTCGGGGTTGGGGAAGCGTATTGAGCCTGATCTGACCATGCTCCACATCGAAGATGGCAAAAGCCTCAAGGCCACCCTGGAGGTGATCTAATGGCGGGATATTTAGAGGGCCAGTTGGCCCTGATCACCGGCGGCAGTCGCGGCATCGGACAGGAGATCACCCGCGTGCTCGGCAGGCAGGGCGCACAGGTCGTCGCCACGGCAACCACGTCTGCCGGTGCGGAACGGATCAGTGCAGATCTGGCAGCGCATGGTATTCGCGGCGCCGGGGTGGCACTGGATGTCACCGATGATGCGGCCATGTCCGCCGTGCTCGCGCAGATACAGGCATCCCACGGTGCGCCGACCATCTTGGTAAACAACGCGGGCATCACCCGCGACCAATTGCTGCTGCGGATGAAGGATGACGATTGGGATGCCGTCATGGCGACCAATTTGCGCGCGGTATATCGCTTGAGCAAGCTGTGCGTGCGCGATATGCTCAAAGCGCATTTCGGCCGTATTATTAACATTACGTCTGTCGTGGGCGTCATGGGCAATGCCGGACAAACCAATTATGCGGCGGCCAAGGCGGGTGTGGCAGGTTTTACTCGCGCCATGGCCCGGGAAGTGGCAGCGCGGCAGGTGACCGTCAATTGTGTGGCCCCTGGTTTCATCAGCACGGACATGACTGAAGGGCTGAATGATGCGCACCGTGATGCCCTTATGCAGCAGATTCCCGCGGGAAGGCTGGGTGTGGTGGCTGATGTGGCCGCTGCAGTCGCTTATTTGGCGAGTCCGGATGCGGGTTATGTAACCGGACAGATTCTGCATGTCAATGGTGGCATGTGGATGGGGTAACGCATTCGTGGCTTTACAGGACTGTATGCCCTGTGGTCCAATCTCGCCGGCAATAATTTTTTTACCAACAGAGGAGCTTCTCCTAATGGACAATGTGGCAGAACGTGTAAAGAAGGTCGTAGTGGAGCAGTTGGGCGTCAACGAAGATGAAGTGACCAATGAAGCCTCTTTTGTCGACGACCTGGGTGCTGACTCGCTGGATACTGTGGAACTGGTGATGGCGCTGGAAGAAGAATTTGATTGCGAAATCCCCGACGAAGAAGCGGAGAAGATTGCGACCGTGCAACAGGCCATTGACTATGTGTCTGCGCACATGCCAGCCAAGGATGCCTGAGCATTTCCTAACAGAGTAATGAGGAGAGCAGGCGTTTGAAAAGACGTGTAGTGATTACAGGGCTGGGAATTGTGTCGCCCGTCGGTGTGGGTATTCCGGCGGCGTGGGAATCTATCAGCCAGGGACGTAGCGGTATCGGTCGGGTAACCCGCATTGATCCTGCCTTATATAGCTCCCAGATTGCGGGAGAGGTACGTGGCTTTGATATTAGTCAGTACATCCCAGCCAAGGAAGCCCGCAAGATGGATTTATTCATCCATTACGGCCTTGTTGCAGCGATGGAAGCGATTGCGGATTCCGGGTTGCAGATCAGTGCAGACATTGCGGATCGGGTGGGAGTATCCATTGGCAGTGGCATTGGCGGCTTGCCGGGTATTGAATCCGAGCATCAGATTTTCACCGAGAGCGGCCCGCGCCGGATCTCACCCTTTTTTATTCCGCGTTGTATCGTCAACATGGTGTCCGGCCATGTTTCTATCATGTATGGCGCCAAGGGACCGAATATCGCCATGGCGACGGCCTGTTCTACAGGTACGCACTCCATCGGCGATGCGGCTCGACTTATCGAGTATGGTGACGCCGATGTCATGATTGCCGGTGGTGCCGAGGCGGCTATCAGTCCCTTGGGGCTGGGTGGATTCTCCGCAGCGCGGGCGCTTTCCACCCGTAATGATGATCCCGAGAAGGCCAGTCGTCCCTGGGATAAAGACCGGGACGGTTTCGTGCTGGGTGAAGGTGCGGGTATCCTCGTTCTGGAGGAATATGAATTTGCGCGGCGCCGTGGTGCACGTATCTATGCGGAGTTGTCCGGCTACGGCATGAGCTCCGATGCTTACCATATGACACAGCCTGCTCCCGCAGGGGAAGGTGCCGCCCGCTGTATGCAAGCCGCTTTGCGTAACGCTGCGATGACTCCGGAAATGGTGGGGTACATCAACGCGCATGGAACGTCGACCCCGCTTGGAGACCGTTCAGAAACCGACGCCGTGCATACGGTCTTCGGCGACCATGCATGGCGATTGGCCATGAGCTCCACCAAGTCCATGACGGGCCATCTTCTGGGTGCCGCAGGGGGGGTCGAAGCCATTTTTACGGTGCTGGCGCTCTATCATGGCATTCTGCCACCCACCATCAATCTGGATCAGGCTGACGAAGGCTGTGACTTGGATTATGTGCCCCTTAAGGCGCGAAAAGCAGTTGTAGACGTTGCGTTAAGCAATTCCTTCGGGTTTGGCGGTACCAACAGTTCTCTGGTCTTCCGCCGCTTTAGCGACTGATTCGCTCCGTGGGAGTGATTACCGCCACGGTGGATGGAAATCACTTCGTGGCAGGGGAGTGCGGTGCTGCCTTAGACCGCGCATTACATTACGGGGATGGGCTTTTTGAAACCATCGCGGTAATAAAGGGCGTCCCCCTGTTTTGGGATGCCCATCTGGCGCGTCTCAGGCGTGGCGCGACCATTCTGAATATCCCGATGCCTCCCCCAAGCCTCTGGTACGATGATTTACGGCATGTATTGAATGACGTCCCGGCATACCCACGCCTCTTCGTCAAGCTGCTCCTCAGTCGGGGCGCGGGTTGGGGTTATGGCAGTTCCGGTGCCGGTCCCGCGCGACGCTATCTGTGGTTATCCCAATGGCCGGAGCGTGATCCTCACTATTGGGAACCCGGTATCTCCGCCACGATCTGTCCGGTCGCCTTGTTAACCGGTGCGCCTTATCTCGGGGTTAAATCGCTCAATCGCCTGAATCAGGTGGTAGCCCGCGATGCCCTGACTTCGGAATATGCAGAAGGGGTCATGTTGGACCAGTCAGGGGTGCTGCGCGAGGGAATCACGTCCAATCTGTTTTGGGTAAAAGCCGGTATTGTCTATACCCCCGAGCTGGAAGACGGGGGCATCGCCGGCATTCAGCGGGGCGCTATTCTGGAGTGGTTGCGCGCGCGTGGCGTGCCGACCATGCTGGGTCGCTATCGGGCCGCGGCACTTCAGGAGGCTGATGAAATATTTTTCAGCAATAGCCTGATTGGCATCTGGCCAGTGCGCTACTTTGTGGAACGCTCGTTACCAGGACATGATGGACCGATAGCATCCGCTTTGCTCGCATGGTGCAGGGACATGGGGTTGGGGCCGCAATCATGACCCGCAAACGCCGTGCCGCCCTGTTAATTCTTTTGATTGCGTTATTCCCTTTTGGATTTTACGGCATCAGCATGTATTGGCCGGAAACTTTGCCGGCGAAGGGGGTGACGGTCCCCATTCCTCTGGGCGCCAGTAATGCGCAAAGTATCGCTAGTCTGGCGCGTTCCGGGGTATTGCAGCATCCGCGACTGTTTCATCTGGCTTGGGCTTTGGCCGGGCATCCGCCCATACAGGCCGGGCTGTATGAGTTTCAGGGACGTATTAACCAGGCGCAGGTACTCCGCCGGTTAATTGCCGGGCAATCCACGCCACTTAACCTGCTGATTGTGCCCGGCTGGCGTTTGCAGCATATCTATCAGGAAATACGCGATAAGGCTCCTTATCTGGGCCAGCAGAACCTGCCACAGGGCGAGGCAGCGGCACGTCGCCTCGCACAGCAGGGTATCGGCGCGCAAGGAAGTGCAGAGGGCTGGCTTTTCCCCGATAGCTACCGTTACGTTCCGGGTACCACCGCGCTGAGTGTGCTGCGGCGTGCCTATGTGCGCATGCAGCGGGAATTACAGTCCTTGTGGGCCGGACGTGCTCCTGGATTGCCGCTGGGTGATCCCTACCAGGCCCTGATTCTGGCTTCTATCGTACAAAAGGAGGGCGCACCGCCCGCAGAGCAGGCGCATATTGCCGCCGTGTTTCTCAATCGCTTGCGGCAGGGGATGCCTTTGCAATCTGATCCCACCGTGATTTACGCTTTGGGCGAGCGCTATACTGGATTTTTGACGTCTCAGGAGATGCATGTGGAGAGTCCTTATAACACCTACTTGCACACCGGATTGCCGCCTACCCCCATTGCCATGCCGGGACTCAGTAGTTTGATGGCCGTGCTGCATCCTGCGGATAGTGCCGACCTCTATTTTATCGCGCAAGGTGATGCATATCATTATTCAAAGAGTTACACGCAACACCTTGAGCAGATACAGCGTTATCTCCAGCATGCCGGAGGAGCCGGTTTATGAACGCGAAGGCGGCATCGCTGAAGAATGGATTTTTCCTCACCTTAGAGGGTATTGAGGGCGCAGGAAAGAGTTCAGCGGTGCCGATGTTGGCGGAATATTGTCGTCATCAGGGTTACGCGGTGGAAGTCACCCGAGAACCAGGCGGAGGGCCTCTCGGTGAGGCTTTGCGCGCCATTTTTCTGGACGACCGCCTGCACCTGGACGCGGATGAGGAACTGCTTCTGCTCTACGCCGGGCGTCTGGATCATTGGCAGACCCGTATTGCCCCCGCGCTGGCTGCCGGGAAAGTGGTCATCAGTGACCGCTATGAGGATTCCACCTATGCCTATCAGAGCGGCGGGCGGGGTGTCCCCCCCGAACATATTGCAGAATTGGCACGCTGGGCGGGGATTACGCGTCGTCCAGACCTGACCTTGTGGTTTGATGTGCCACCGGAACTGGGCGCGGCACGCATTCGCGCACGTCGACCGGATCGTCTGGAGCAAGAAGATCAAGCCTTCTTTAGCCGGGCGAGAGCGGTTTTTGCGGAACGCTGCGCGGCCGAACCACAAAGAATCTTGCGCGTGGATGCGGCCCAAGCTCTGCCGGTGGTGCATGATACTTTGCGGGCACAGATGGCGCTGCGCCTGGCGGCCCATTGTTCATGAGTGCGCACCGTCCGCCGCCCGCCGAATGGCAGCCGATACAAAGCTTGCTGCAGGCCGGGTTGCCCCAGGCGATGCTCGCTGTCGGCGAATCGGGGACGCTGATCGGACAGTACTGCGATGATTTGCAGCAGGCGGCCTTGTGTTTCGCGCCATCGGCGCAGGGGCTGTCCTGTGGAACCTGCCGTTCCTGTCGTTTGCTGGCAGAAGGTAATCATCCGGATCTGCTCGTTATTACAGCAGAAACGGGAAAGCGTATTGCGATTGAGTCGGTGCGCCATGCCAATGACTTTCTCGCCTTCACCCCTCAGGTCAGCGCGCGTCGCTGGCTGCGCGTTGAACCGGCTGAAGCGATGACCGCGGCCGCCGCTAATGCCCTGCTCAAAACCCTGGAGGAGCCTGCCGCGCGCGCACACATTCTTTTGCTCAGCGAGCGTCCGTCGCAGCTTCTGGCTACCATCCGATCGCGTCTGCAAAAGTTGCCTTTCCCAGCGCTGCGACTCGGGCAGTGCGTGGTCTGGCTGGAAGGGCAGGGCATACCTCCTGCGGAGGCGCTCCTGTTAAGCCGACAGTTTGCGAATCGGCCGCTGCGTGCCTGGCAGCTCTGGGAATCCGGCTGGGTGACGCTGCGCCAAACCTGGATCGACACGTTATTGAACCTCCCCCGGCAAGGTCCTGTTGCGGCTTTGCGTTTGGCCGATAATTGGGCTAAAGACACTGACTTGCTTCTGCTGCGCGAGTTGATGTTGAGCTTGTTGGCGGATTTGCTACGTCTCCGTAATCGTTGCCTGGACAGCATTGTGCATTTGGACTATTTGCAGTCATTAGAGGTCATGGCGCAGACGGCTCAGGCGACATCCCTCTGGGAGATGCTGGAGGGTTGGATCCGGTTGCCTGAGTCTCTCGGGCAGAATCGCAATGTGGGCATGATGTTGGAGACGTTATTGTTGAGCTGGGTAGGCATTTGGTCCGGGGAGAGGGCGCATGGAATTACAAGCTGAGACAGGAGGCGCGGCAAAAGCGTTGTCCGTAGTGCTGCTGGACGCTACGGCGGTGCAGCGCTACTACATGCCAAGCATCAAGGGCGGTGGTGTGCTGGTGGAGACACCGAATCTTCTGCCCATAGGCACGGAGGTGCTGCTCATGATCAGTCTTCCCGACAGTCAGCCACGTGCGCCCATTATGGGGAAGGTGGTGTGGGTGACACCACCGGATAATCGCGACGGCCGACCGCCAGCCATTGGCGTTCAGTTCGTAAATGATCGCTCTGGTGTCCTGATTCGTATTCAAAACGCGCTGTCGGGTCTGCCCAGGAACGATGGTGAGGTGCTGAGTTTTTAAGATGCGCCGTTTTGGCTTGCTCCGTGCAGGGTCATTGCTCTATCACCGGCGTCTGGGTTACACTTCGTTCCCTCAGGAGAGGTGACCGAGCGGCCGAAGGTGCAGCACTGGAAATGCTGTGTACTCCAAAAGGGTACCGTGGGTTCGAATCCCACCCTCTCCGCCAATCACCGTCCATCAGCGGACAGTCTCAGGTTTTTCTATGGCGACAAAGATCGGTCCCCTCGCAGTGGTAGCTGGTGAACCCCGTCAGGCCCGGAAGGGAGCAGCGGCAGCCGGTGATCCAGGTGCCGGGGTGCGGCTGATTGGCGTCGCCACCCTATATTTCAGGCCCGTATGAGCGCCTACCTCGCGCTTGCTCGCCGCTGGCGGCCACAACACTTTGACGATTTTGTAGGGCAAGGGGCTGTGGTCGCTGCCTTGCGCCACGCCCTCGATTCCGGTCGCATTCATCATGCTTTTCTGTTCACCGGGACACGGGGCGTCGGTAAAACAACCTTGGCGCGGCTACTGGCCAAATGCCTGAACTGTGAACGTGGCGTTAGCAGCAATCCTTGCGGAGAGTGCTGTGCCTGTCGCGGCATCGCCGCGGGAAATTTTGTTGATCTGCTGGAAGTGGATGCGGCGAGCCGCACCCGGGTGGATGAAACCCGTGACCTGCTGGACAACGTGCAGTACGCGCCTACGGTGGGTCGATACAAAGTGTACCTTATCGACGAGGTACACATGTTGTCCACGCACAGCTTCAACGCGCTGCTGAAAACCCTTGAAGAACCGCCGGAGCATGTCAAGTTTCTGTTGGCGACCACGGATCCGCAGAAACTGCCGGTAACCGTACTCTCCCGCTGTCTGCAGTTTAATTTGCGGAGGCTGGATATTCCGCAAATTCAGGGACGATTGCAGCAGATTATGGCGGCCGAGCAGCTACCTGCCGAGGATGCCGCACTGCAGCTATTGTCCCGCGCTGCGGATGGGAGCCTGCGCGACGCCCTGAGTTTGCTGGATCAGGCGATTGTTCATGGGGGTGGCGCGGTCCAGCGTGACGGAGTGCTCGCGATGCTGGGGCGCAGCAGTGACGACGCAGTGCTGGGTCTGGTCGAAGCGTTGGTGGACCGGGATGCTACGCGGGTATTTGCCATACTGGATGATCATCTGGCGCGGGGCATGGATGGCGCCGGCCTGCTCGATTTGGTCATAGAGGGCGTGCACCGTCTCAGTTTGGCACAATTTCTTCCGGCTGATCCGGAGGGCGATGGCGCGGAGGTGATCGTGCGCCTGCGCGAGCGGATTGGCCCGCTTACCTTACAGTCCTGGTATTTTTTGCTCCTCTCGGCACGGCGTGACTTTGCGCTTTATCCGGACCATCGTATGGCACTGGAAATGGCTTTTCTGCGGGTGTTGAGTTTTTCCGGACCGGCATCGCCAGACTCGCCGCCTGTGGCCCTCCCGAGTGAGGACAAGCGGTATCCTGTCGAGTTATCAGCCTCGACGCGCGAGGTGACTTCGCCGGTATCGCACCGTTCAGCGCCCCTGTCATCCACCCGTTCGCGGGACGAAGTCCGGGAACCGCCGTTGAAGGTGACCGCTGCCCTATCGGAGAGGCCAGTCGAGGCCGCACTTTCGACGGACTGGCGCGATGTCGTGGAGGCGCTGGCAGTGTCGCCCATAATTGCTGAGTACCTGCGCTATGGACAGGCCTTGCGCTGTGATTCAGAGGCTGTGGAATTGGCCGTGGAGCTCAATTATTTGCCATTCCTCGTCAAGGTCGAGGCCCGCAGGGCATTACATCAGGCGCTTACTGCGTATTTTGGCCGGGAGCCGCGTCTGAGCATCGTACCCCTTACCAAAGAGGCCGGAGTAGGGAGCTTGGTGCAGGAAGAGAAAGCGCGCGCGGCATCCCGGCAGGCGGAGGCGGAGGCACGCGTCGCCGCGGATCCACACATAGGCGCATTCCTGGAAGTTTTGGATGCCCGTGTAGAATCCATTGAAATTATGGCATCCGCCGCAAAGGGCGGTGCCGCCAGCTCACAGTGAAGGGTAAACAGAGAGGTAATGGAAGATGAAGGGTGGACTGGGGAATATCATGAAGCAGGCGCAGCAGCTCCAGGAGCGTTTGCAAAAGACACAGGAAGAGCTTGCCCAGGTAGCGGTGCAGGGCCATGCGGGTGGTAATCTGGTGGAGGTCACTATGACCTGCCGACATGACGTACGGCGGGTTCGCATTGATCCCTCTCTGCTTGCCGATGGCGATCAGGAAATGCTCGAGGATCTCTTGGCTGCAGCCATTAACGACGCAGTGCGCAATGCCGAGAAGGTCAGCGCAGAGCGGATGTCGGAAGTGACTGGCGGCATGAATATTCCGGGCATGAACCTGCCTTTCTAGGCACTTATGGCGGATGTTCCGAGTATGGATGCCCTGGTGGCGCTGCTCCGTCGCCTGCCGGGTATTGGCCCGCGTTCGGCGCAACGGATCAGCTATGAATTGCTGGTGCGCAAGCGCGATCTCATGCCGCAGCTGGCTGCAGCCTTACAGCAGGCCCATGCCGTGGTCCGTTTTTGCAAGCGCTGCAATAATCTGAGCGAAGCGACATTGTGTGCGGTCTGTCGTTCCGAACACCGGGACCGTTCCATTTTGTGTGTCGTGGAATCGCCTGCTGATCTGCGCGCTATCGAAGATACGGGTGCCTTCGTCGGCGAGTTCTTTGTGTTGATGGGGCATTTGTCGCCATTGGACGGCATCGGCCCCGAAGCCCTGCATATTGATCGCTTCAACGCGCGTTTGGGTGAAGCAGACTTGCGGGAAGTGATTTTTGCGACCAATCCCACCCTGGAAGGGGAGGCCACGGCGCAGTTTCTCGCGGGGCTGGTTCCTGGCGGTATCACAATCAGCCGTATTGCACGCGGCGTACCGGTGGGTGGCGAGTTGGAATATGTTGACCGTAGCACCCTCGGGCGTGCATTGCATGGTCGCCGCTTGCTTGATGACTAAGCACTTACCCATTATTTCGTAAATATATAAAGCAATTGAATTTTGAGAGGAAGCAGCGATCATGACAGCCACAGGAGTCACGCCTCCAGGCGGAAATGTGTTTTTTTTGCTGATGGGCGCCATTCTGGTGTTTGCCATGCACGGCGGATTCGCCTTTCTGGAACTGGGTACGGTACGCCGTCGCAGCCAGGTGAATGCACTGGTCAAAATTCTCAGTGATTTTGGTATATCCACCATCGTTTATTTTTTTGTGGGTTATCACATCGCCTATGGCATCAGCTTTTTCGGTGATGTGAAGACCCTGACCGCAGGCAATCATGGCTTCGAGATGGTGCGCTTTTTTTTCCTGCTCACCTTCGCCGCCGCGGTGCCGGCTATTATTTCCGGTGGTATCGCCGAACGGGCGCGTTTTTATCCCCAGTTACTGGCGACGGCCTTTCTGGTGGGGCTGGTTTATCCCCTTTACGAAGGCATCGTCTGGAATAACCATTATGGCATTCAGGCCTGGTTTACCAGCGCTTTCGGCGCGCCTTTTCACGATTTCGCGGGCTCGGTGGTGGTGCACGCCATGGGTGGATGGATGGCGCTGATGGCGGTCTGGCTGCTGGGTTCACGCAAGGGGCGTTATGGGAAAGATGGTGCGGTACATGCCATGCCGCCGTCCAATATTCCCTTTCTGGCGCTCGGTTCCTGGATTCTGATTATCGGCTGGTTTGGCTTTAATGTGATGAGTGCGCAGCAACTTGCGGCTGTGCAAGGTCTGGTGGCGCTCAATTCGCTTATGGCGCTGGTGGGCGGTATGCTGGCGGCACTGGCGGTAGGGAAGGGTGATCCGGGCTTCGTACACAATGGCGCTCTCGCGGGTCTGGTCGCGATCTGCGCCGGTTCCGATGTGGTGCAACCCATTGGTGCCTTGGCCATCGGTGCTGTTGCCGGCATTATTTTTGTCTACCTCTTCACTTTTGTGCAGCATCGCCTGCGTCTGGATGATGTGCTGGGCGTCTGGCCGCTCCATGGTGTTTGCGGTGTGTGGGGTGGATTGGCCGTCGGTATTTTTGGACATCAGTTCCTCGGCGGCGCCGGCGGAGTCAGTTTCTGGTCCCAGTTGCTGGGCACCTCGCTGGGCGTGCTGATCGCCCTGGCGGGCAGCGCCATCGTTTACGGCAGCATCAAGTATTTTATCGGGATTCGTCTGGATTCCGAGGCGGAGTATGCGGGGGCGGATTTGAGCTTGCATCATGTCAGCGCGTATCCTGAAGAGGATATTGAGAGGGCGTGACCATGAATGAAGCCTTTGTTGCCCTAAACTGGCGGACAGTCCCGGCCTTGCCGGCGCGCAGCCCGCAGGCGCACAAGGGGAGCTTCGGGCACGTTTTCGTGGTAGGCGGAGGGCCGGGCATGGGCGGGGCGCTGGCGCTGGCCAGTGCCGCCGCCTATCGGGTGGGTGCCGGACTGGTGACGGCCGTCGGGCATCCCTCGGCCATCCCTTATCTGGCAGCACATCTGCCCGAAGCTACTTGGCGGGACTGGCCTGCGCGTTTCGGAGATTTGCCGGATCAAACTGTCCTGGCCGTTGGCCCGGGCTTGGGTCAGGGTCTGGCCGCCCATGATCTTTTGCTGGAGATTGGTACGCTGTCCTGTCCCCAGGTCTGGGACGCCGATGCCCTGAACATTCTGGCGCGTTTTGGTCCGGAACTGCTGGCCGCCGATGCTGTTCGTC
Source organism: Acidithiobacillus sp. (assembly GCA_037440305.1). Taxonomy (GTDB): domain Bacteria; phylum Pseudomonadota; class Gammaproteobacteria; order Acidithiobacillales; family Acidithiobacillaceae; genus Acidithiobacillus. The sequence continues at coordinate 19,739 of JBBIUH010000003.1, read as the reverse complement.
TGTTTACCCCACATTCCGGGGAGGCTGCGCGCCTGTTAGGGGTGACGGCCACCGCCGTCCAGGCCGATCGTGCCGCGGCCATCTGCCGATTGCAGGCCCGCTATGGCGGACATTGGGTGCTCAAGGGCCACCATAGTTTGTTACTGGGTAGTGGCGGTCATTGGCTTTGTCCAATAGGCAATCCCGGTATGGCGACGGGCGGCAGCGGGGATGTCCTCACCGGTATACTCGCGGGTCTGCTCGCCCAGGATTTGGAAGCAGACAAGGCCTTGTCCCTCGGCGTGTGTTTGCATGCCCGCGCGGGCGACCTCGCTGCCGCACAGATGGGCGAGGCCAGCCTGCTGGCCAGGGATATCCTGGCGGCAGTGCCCCGCGCATTACAGGAGTTAACGCAAAATCATGACGGAAACTGATGTATTGCGGGAATGGGATCGCCGTTATTTCTGGCATCCCTTCACCCAGATGCAGTGTTATGGCGACGATGATCCGTGGATCATTGAGCGTGCCGAAGGCAATTACGTGTACGATACGGAAGGCCATCGCTGTCTGGACGCCATTGCCAGCCTATGGTGCAATATCCATGGCCATCGCCATCCCCGACTGGACGCCGCTCTGGTCGAGCAGATCGGTAAAGTCGCGCACAGCACGGCGCTTGGCGCGAGCAGTCCCCCGGCTATTCGCCTCGCCAGGGCACTGGTGGAAATTACTCCGGCCTCTCTACAGCACTGTTTCTTTTCGGAGGATGGGTCGGAAGCGGTTGAGGTTGCCATCAAAATGGCGGCTCAATACTGGTGCAATCTGGGTCGCTCCGAAAAACACCTCTTCCTGACTCTGGACAATGCCTATCATGGTGACACTGTGGGTGCTGTTTCGGTGGGCGGTTTCCCGTTGTTTCATGAGGTATACGGCCATCTCTTGTTCCCGACTTTGCGCTTGCCGAGCCCCTATGTATTGCAATGGGAAGACTGCGAGGGGGAGCCGGAGCAGGCAACAGTCGCATGGCTGGTGGCGCTGGAATCGACACTCCAGGATCAGAGCGGCGAGATTGCGGCCCTGATCCTGGAGGGCGGGGTGCAAGGTGCCGCAGGCATATTACCTTTTCCTCCCGGCATTCTGGCGGGTGCGCAACGTCTGTGTCAGGCCTATGAGGTCTTGCTGATCATTGATGAGGTCGCGACCGGCTTTGGCCGCAGCGGCAAGCTTTTTTCCTGTGAGTGGGAGTCTGTCGAACCAGACCTGCTGGCCTTGGGCAAGGGACTGAGCGGTGGTTACTTGCCGGTGGCCGCGACCCTCGCCGCAGAACACGTTTATGCCGCCTTTCTTGCGCCTTTTGGGGAAGCCCGGCAGTTTTACTACGGGCATACCTACACTGCCAATCCTCTGGCCTGTGCGGTAGCGCTGGAGAACCTGGCCCTCTTTGCGGAAGGCAGTGTGCTGGCCGCTTTGCCCAGGAAAATAAACCAGTTACAAGCCGGATTGCAGCGTTTTCACGGCCAGTCGTGGGCAGGAGAGGTCCGTCAGTTCGGTTTGATGGCCGCCATCGCCTTGCGCGACCCCAGGACGAATGCGCCTTATCCCTACGGAGATCGCGTCGAATACGCGGTGTGCCGGCGGGCACGGGAAATGGGCGTTTACAGCCGCCCTCTCGGCGATCTCCTCACCATAGTTCCGCCGCTGTCGGTGACAGTAGCGGAAATAGACACTATCCTCAACGTATTATATGACGCCATGGCGGAAGGACGATCCTGATGAAAACGGCCCAAGATATCATGACCAGCGAGGTCGTTACGGTGCTGGCCGACGACCCGGTCGATAAAGTGGGGGATGTGCTCCTCAGTTCCGGGCATCATAGTCTGCCGGTGGTAAATGGTGATGGTCATCTGGTCGGGATGATCGGTGAACGGGATCTGATTGACGCCCACCGCAAGGTGCATCTGCCGACCATGCTCACTATTCTTGATGGTCTGATTCCTCTGGGCGGTATGCATGAATACGAGGAAGAACTGCGCAAAGTCACGGCGGTGACCGCCAGTCAGTTGGCTAGCTCCCACGTCGTTACCGCAGCCCCCGATGAGGATACGGACGCGGTCGCCGAGAAACTTCTGCGGAAAGACGTGCATGCGGTGCCGGTGGTCGACAGCCAGGGCCAGCTCTTGGGTATCGTCAGCCGTTCGGACATTCTCCAGCATCTGCTGAAGCCCTGAACCGGGGATCTGATGCACTGGGATTTCGCAGATGCTGAAGCCTGCCGGGACTGGGGGCGACAGTTTGCCCTGCGCATTCATATCCCTGCGGTTATTTATCTTGAGGGTGACTTGGGGGTCGGTAAAACCACTTTGGCCCAGGCTATCTTAAAGGCGCTGGGCGTTACCCAGAACATTAAAAGCCCGACCTATACCCTGATGGAACAGTATCCGACCCGCATCGGCCCCGCTCTGCATCTTGATTTGTATCGTCTGCAAGAGCCGGAGGAGCTGGAATTTATCGGTATCCGCGATTATCTGACAGAACCGGCCCTGTGGCTGGTGGAGTGGCCGGAGCGGGGTGCGGGTTTCCTGCCCTCTGCCGATTTGTCACTCACCCTCCGTATTCTGGACAACGGCAGTCACCGTCTGGAGTGGCAGGGGCATCAGCCCCGTGTTCAGGACTGGACTTCTTTCATAACGCCCGCGTCCACCCGGAAAATCTGCCATGGGGAATGAGCAGGTGCCCCGCGTTCATCGTCTGGATAGTACCCTCGCCAACCAGATTGCGGCTGGCGAGGTGGTGGAACGCCCTGCCTCCATCCTGAAAGAACTTCTGGAAAACAGTCTGGATGCCGGCGCGACGCGGATTGCCATTCATCTGGAGAGTGGCGGGATGGATCTGCTCAGCGTGGAAGATGACGGCGTTGGCATCCTGGCTGAGGATCTGCCGCTGGCCTTGGAGCGCCACGCGACCAGCAAAGTGGCCACCTGGGAGGATCTGCAGGCGATTCACACCATGGGTTTCCGTGGCGAAGCCCTGCCCGCCATTGCTTCGGTTGCGCGCCTGGAAATACTTTCGCGGGCGCACGGCCAGAATCAGGCCGCCCGTCTGCGGGTGACGGGCGGTGCCGCCAGCGTGACCGAGTCATCTGCCAGGGCACCGGGCACTACGGTCCGTGTAGCCGATTTGTTTTTTAACGTACCGGCACGGCGCAAATTTTTGCGCACCGCTGCTGCTGAACTGGCGCGCAATCAAAAGGTATTGCGCCAGATTGCTCTGGCCAATTTTCCGGTGGCCTTTCAGCTTTTTCAGAATGGCCGCTCCCTCGCGCAATTTCCCGCGGCTTTGGAGGCCGACAGCCGTGCTGCTCGTGTCTCCAGCATCATGGGGGAAGGATTCCTGGCCAATGCCTTGTATATCGAGCAGAAGGACCAAGGCTTATCCCTGAGCGGCTGGCTCGGCCTGCCTACTTATAACCGTGCACGGGGGGATGAACAGTATTTTTATGTTAATGATCGTCCGGTTCGTGACCCGGTGATTACCCACGCCCTGCGTGCGGCTTATCATGACGTGCTGTTTCAGGACCGCCACCCCCTCTATGTGCTCTATCTGAGCTTGCCGCCAGAGCGGGTGGACGTCAACGTACATCCCGCCAAGGCGGAGGTGCGTTTTCGCGACAGCCGCGAGATACACGATTTTCTCTTCCATACCCTGCGGCGGGTGATTGCGGAGCAGGGCGGAGAGCGTCCGCACGTCACCATACCGGTTCAGCCTTTGTCCAGGCCGTCGCCACCGGACCAAAGTTCGGCACCCGCCACCTATCCAACCCAGCGGCCGCTGAGCGCCGTACGGGATGGGGCAGGCGCTTACTGGGAACGTCTGGTGGCTAACGCCACGTCCCCTGTGCGCACAGCAGAGGTACAGGTTGCTGGGTTTGAGGAGTTGGCGCCCGATTACCCCCTTGGCCAAGCTGTGGCGCAGATTCACGCACGTTTCATCCTCGCCCAGAATAGTGAGGGCATGATCCTCGTCGACCAACACGCTGCCCACGAGCGCATCCTCTATGAGAAGATGAAGAATGCGTCGCAAGAATATGATAAACAGTCATTTATTATTCCAGAATATGTGCATCTAACGGCTGCGCAAATGGCGCGCTTCGACGAACGACAGGCCGATCTGCAAGCCGCCGGGCTGGAAATTAGCGTCGCCGGACCTGGCACACTGGCCATTCATGCGGCCCCCAAAGCTGTCGCCGCTGCCACCTACGGGCAGATCGTCGCTGATCTCCTCGCTGAAGATCCCGCCTGGGCCAAAGGAGATGGCGATGCTGTCCTCGCCAACATGGCGTGCCGTGCCGCCATTAAAACGCGCCGCCGCCTCAGCCTCGAAGAAATGAACAGCCTACTGCGCCAACTGGAAGCCACCCCGCGTTTCGGGCAGTGCAACCACGGTCGGCCGACAGTAGTGCATTTTTCCCTGGCCGATCTCGACCGGCTTTTTCTGCGCGGGCGATGATTCCCGCCATTTTTCTGATGGGTCCGACGGCCAGCGGCAAGACCGAACTGGCCCTGCGTCTCGCGGATGCCCTGCCCGTGGACGTTATCAGCGCCGATTCGTTGCTGGTATATCGTCATTTCGATATCGGCAGTGCCAAACCCAGCATCGCCCTGCGCCAGCAATATCCCCACGCTTTGGTCGATATCCGGGAGCCCGACGAGCCTTATTCGGCGGGCCTGTTTCGGGAGGATGCCCTGCGCTGCATTGCGCTGGCGCGGGAACGCGGTCGCATCCCGCTGTTGGTCGGCGGCACGGGCCTGTATTTTCGCGCGCTGGAGCGCGGTATTGATGCGTTACCCCCCGCCGATCCCGCCTTGCGTCAGAGTCTGATGGCGGCAGCAGAAACGGCGGGATGGCCCGCACTACACCAGCGCCTCACGACCCTGGATCCGGAAACCGCTGCGGGTATCGCCCCCCATGATCGGCAACGCATTCAACGCGCCTTGGAAATCATCCTCGGTTCGGGGGAGGCGATCAGCGGGTCGCGCCACTGGCAGGGTACATTCCCCGACCCGCTCTGCAAAATCATCCTGCGTCCGCCAAGAAGCTGGTTACATCAGCGTATCACGCAGCGCTTTAACGTCATGCTGAACGCAGGCTTTCTGGACGAAATTGCCGACCTGCGCGCGCGTCACTACGCGCCGGAGTTACCCGCCATGCGCGCCGTGGGCTATCGCCAATACTTTGCGTGGTATGACGGTATCTGCAGCGCCGAGGAGGCTTACCAGGCGGCACTGGCGGCGACCCGCCAACTGGCCAAGCGCCAGGATACGTGGTTTAAGAGGGAATCAGCGCATTATTATCTTGATCCATCCAGCGACGACGCATCCTCTCTGCTATTGCAGATGGTCACCCGACCCGGACAGCAGGATACTGCACAGTCCTGACACTCAACGCCAGCGCGCCGGATTGCCAGCGAATACGCAGAATGCTAGCCTATGGCCACTCTGACTTTTACCCCCATTGAGGATATTATGGCTGTTGAGCGCACTCTTTCCATCATCAAACCCGATGCCGTTCAGAAAAATGCCATTGGTGCCATTCTTGGTCGCTTCGAGAAGGCAGGCCTGCGTGTCGCTGCCACGAAGATGATGCACCTCAGCCGTGATGAGGCAGGTGGCTTTTATGCGGTACACAAAGCCCGACCGTTTTATGGCGAGCTGTGCGACTTCATGAGCAGTGGCCCAGTAGTGGTTACGGTACTGGAAGGCGAGGGTGCCATCGCCAAAAACCGTGATCTGATGGGTGCCACCAACCCCAAAGATGCCGCTGCAGGGACGATTCGTGCTGATTTTGCTGATAGCATTGATGCCAATGCTGTGCATGGCTCCGACAGTGCTGAGACCGCAGCATGGGAAATTAGTTACTTTTTTGGTCAACGGGAGATTTTTCCGCGCTGAATGATGGGCGATTTTTCGGTAGTTGCTCCGGCCGAAAGGCCACATCTGCTGGGACTGGATCGCCAGTCCCTCGCTGAATTGTTGCGCACCTGGGGAGAGTCCCCCTTTCGTGCCAACCAGGTTTTGCAATGGCTGCATACCCGTCAGGTGACGGATTTCGCGGCCATGAGCAACATCAGTAAATCCCTCCGCGCGCGCCTCGCCGCAGAAACCCGCATCGACGAACCGGAAATTATTGCTGACCAACTGGCGGCAGACCGCACGCGTAAATGGCTGCTCGGGCTGCCCGATGGTAATGCCATAGAAACTGTTTTTATTCCTGAAGACGATCGCGGCACGCTGTGCATCTCCTCGCAGGTTGGCTGTTCTCTGGCTTGCAGTTTCTGCGCTACCGGCGCGCAGGGGCTCAGTCGCAACCTCGAAACCCATGAAATCATCGCGCAGGTGCGGGTGGCGTGCCGTTTTTTGGGCTTGGACGCAATCACCAATATCGTCTTCATGGGTATGGGCGAACCGCTGCTCAATTTGCGCCAGGTGTTGCCGGCGCTGGATTTGTTGCGCGACGATTATGCCTACGGCTTTGGTGCGCGGCGCATTACTGTCAGCACGGCAGGTGTGGTGCCCGGCATGAGTCGGCTGGGTGCGGAAAGCCCGGTTAATCTGGCCATCAGTTTGCACGCCAGCCGTGATGATATCCGCGACATTCTTGTGCCAGTAAACCGCCACTACCCGCTGGCGGAGTTGCTTGCTGCCTGCCGCCGCTATCCCTTGCCGCCCCGACGCCGTATCACCTTTGAATATGTGATGCTGGATGGTATCAACGATGCCGATGCCCATGCCCGGGAACTCCTCCGCTTACTGCGAGATATCCCTGCCATGGTAAATTTGATTCCCTTCAATCCCTTTCCCAGTTCAGATTATAAAAGGTCGACACAGGCGCGCATCAATGCTTTCCGCGACATTATCCTGCGGGGTGACGTGATGACGGTTACGCGTCGGCCGCGTGGCGATGACATCGCCGCCGCCTGCGGTCAGTTGGCCGGGCAGGTACACGATGGCCGGCGCAGTATCCCCCTGGCGGTACATTCATGAGAAGGCTTTTGGGATTGGGCGTTGGCGTGCTTCTACTGAGCGGGTGCGAGCTCTTTGGCGGTAAAGGAGCGGGGCTGACGCCTGACCAGCAAATGGCCGCGTATATTGCGCATGAGCATAAGGCCAATGCCTCATCCTCGGACTTTAAGCCGGCACCCGCCAACACCGATAAGGCCAAGGCAGGCATCTATACCTCTCTTGGTAGCGCTTATTTGCAGGATGGTCATCCCCGGCAGGCGATCCGTGAATTACAGTTGGCGATCGCCGATAACAGCAATTACGCTGATGCATATAATGTCATGGGTCTGGCGTATGCGCAGTTGCAACAGAATGAAACGGCACGCAGTGCCTTTCGCAAGGCGCTCTCTATAGATGCGAAAAATCCCGAGTACCTCAATAATTATGGTGCTTTTCTCGTCAACTCCGGTAGCTATGCAGAAGCACTCGTCGAGTTAAAGCGGGCCACGGCTGACCCTTTGTATAGTACACCGCAGTTTGCCTGGACCAACCTTGCACAAGCCTACGCGGGGCTCAAGGAGTTGTCGGCGGCACGCGATGCCCTGAACCGGGCACTTTATCTGGTACCCAACTATCCGCCCGCCCTGCAAATGCTTGCCGAGCTGGATTTTAAGGACGGTAAAGCAGATGCTGCCTTCGCTCACCTGCAGGTGGTCCTGGCGCAAGAACCCGATAACGCCAATGCTCTCTTGCTGGCGGGGCAGATCGCCGCCCAACAGGGGCGAACAACGCAGGCGCAGTCTCTTTGGCAGCGTTGCGTGACTGCTTCGCCCTATTCTGCGGCGGGTAAGCGGGCGCAGCAATTATTGCTACAAAACGGTTGAGGCGGCGAAGCCATGGATCCGACAACAGAAAGCGGGACTTCTCAGGACTTACGGGCAGCGCGGGAGGCGCGTGGTTGGAGCCTTCGCCAGGTCGCGGAGCGATTACATATCACCGAAGCACAGGTGAAAGGTTTGGAAGAAGGTGACTACACCGCACTGCCCGGCGCGGCCTTCGCACGCGGTTTTCTGAAGAATTATGCGCGTTTGCTGGACCTGAATCCGGAACCTCTTCTGAAGACGTATGACGCCTCCAACGAGGGTTCAGGACTGCACCCATCGGAAAACGTGCTGCCTAGCAATGAAGGCCCGCTGCTGGATTATAGTCGACGCATGTTGCTTTTTTCCGTGTTGCTTGTGATAGCCATTATTGTGGCAGCCTGGTGGTTCTGGAATCAGCAGCAGGCGCAGAGCTTACCTACCACGAAAGCATCACCGACGGTGGAGAATCAACCGGTGGCTTCTGCGTCGATGGTGGCAGTCGCGCCCAGCGCATCAACTGCCACCCTGGCGCCGAGTGCCGTGAAGCAGATCCCGGCGGTGGCGCTCAGCCAGTCCGCCGCACCGGTCACAGCAACCCAATCTGTAGCCGTAGCAATGAATCATGGGCTGGCGTTTCAGTTCAGCGCGGACTGTTGGGTGCAGGTCAAAGACGCTTCCGGGAAAACCCTGCTGGCTGTCCTGGGACGTCGTGGCGATGTCTTACGCGTCGCTTCCGGCACGCCGCCTTATCACGTCCTGGTAGGAAAGGCCAGCGCTGTTGCCATCAGTTATAACGATAAGCCAGTGCCACTGCCAGCCAATGCGCTGGGTGTGGCCAGATTGCAGGTCGGCACCGCACCAGCCTTCAGTAGCGCCCACGTTATAGCCGCCACCCACAGTCAGGCGTCATCCCCCGCACGGCTAGTAGCCAGTGTGGTTTCATCACCCGTTGCGGTATCCGGTACCGCAGCCGTTTCCAGCGAGGCTTCCCATGCACCATGAATCTCCCATTCGGCGTCGTAAGACCCGGCAAATTCACGTTGGCAAGGTAGCGATTGGCGGCGATGCACCGATCAGCGTGCAAAGCATGACCAATACGGAGACCTGCGATGTGGCGGCCACGGTCGCGCAAATCCGGCGCCTGGAGGCAGTCGGTGCCGATATCGTCCGGGTGTCCGTACCCAGCATGGACGCCGCCGAAGCCTTCAAAGCGATCCGCGCACAGGTGGAAACCCCCCTGGTTGCCGACATCCATTTCGACCACCGCATAGCGTTGCAGGTGATGGCAGATGGTGTCGATGGTCTGCGCATCAACCCCGGAAATATTGGCTCTCTGGATAAAACGCGGCTGGTGGTGGAAATGGCCAGAGACAAGGGCATCCCCATCCGTATCGGTGTCAACGCCGGGTCGCTGGAAAAGGATATCCAGGAGAAGTACGGGGAGCCGACGCCGGAAGCACTGGTGGAGTCCGCCTTGCGCCACGTGAGTATTCTCGACGAGTTGAATTTTCACGACGTGAAGATCAGCGTCAAGGCCTCCGATGTTTTTCTCGCAGTGAGCGCTTACCGATTGCTCTCGGAAAGGGTGGATTACCCGCTGCACCTGGGTATTACCGAAGCAGGGGGCCTGCGCTCCGGCACCGTCAAATCCGCTATCGGACTGGGTCTGCTCCTGCGGGATGGTATCGGCGATACCATCCGGATTTCCCTCGCGGCGGATCCTGTCGAGGAGATTCGCGTCGGCTTCGATATCCTGAAAAGCCTGCACCTGCGTCAGAAAGGTATCAATCTGATCGCCTGCCCGTCCTGCTCCCGTCAGGAGTTTGACGTAATCACCACCATCAATGCCCTGGAAGCGCGTCTGGAAGACATTCTCGAACCCATGGATGTCTCGGTGATCGGCTGCGTGGTGAACGGTATCGGTGAAGCGAAAGAGGCCGATATCGGTCTGGCGGGTGGTGATAAACGCAGCATCCTCTACTATCGCGGTAAACAGGTCGACCGTGTGGAGAACAACGACATTGTCGATGTGCTGGAAAAGCGTATTCGCGCGGAAATCGCCGAGCGGCAGGCAGCGCGGCATGAGGCCTGAGGCTTCCGTATGCTGAAATCGGGGAGTATGCATGGCGGTTAAAGCGCTGCAGGCTGTACGTGGTATGAATGATATTTTTCCGGAAGAGAGCGCGGGATGGCAGGCGCTGGAAAGGGACCTGCGGACGCTGCTGGCGCTCTACGACTACGGTGAAGTGCGTTTGCCGCTCGTGGAATCGACGGAACTGTTTGCCCGCGCCATTGGCGATGTGACCGATATCGTCCAGAAAGAGATGTATACCTTTGCCGACCGCAATGGGGATAGTCTCACCCTGCGACCGGAGGGTACGGCGGGGTGCGTGCGTGCCGCAATTCAGGCCCAGAGCATGCGCGGTCAGACCCCGCGTTATTATTATATAGGGCCGATGTTTCGTCATGAGCGCCCGCAAAAGGGCCGCTACCGGCAGTTTTACCAACTCGGCGTGGAGGTCTTCGGGCTGCCGGCGGCGAGTACCGATGCGGAGGTTATTGCCCTATCGGCGCGGATTTTGCGGACGGCCGGTGTTACCGCTTCGTTGCAGATCAATTCTCTGGGAAGCCTGGCTGCGCGTGCCAGCTACAGAGCCTTGCTTCTGGACTATCTGCGCCCGAGACGTGCGGAACTCTGTGCCGACTGTCAGGAGCGTATGGAGCGCAACCCACTCCGCGTACTTGACTGCAAAGTACCCACTTGTCAGGACATCGCACACGCGGCCCCGCATCTGGCGGACCATTTGGACGAAGACTCCGCAGCACATTTCGCCATGTTGCAGTCGCTGCTGACAGCGCTCGACATCCCTTACCAAGTCAATCATAGCCTCGTACGCGGCTTGGACTACTACAACCGCACGGTCTTCGAATGGGTGACGGATGCGCTTGGCGCGCAAGGCACGGTACTGGCCGGTGGTCGTTATGACGGCTTGGTCGCGCAGTTGGGTGGCGCTGAGACGGCGGCGATCGGGTTTGCAGTGGGGCTCGAAAGATTGCTCGCTTTGCAGGCGCTGCAGGGGAAAGCGGTGGAAGCACCGATCCCCCTGCTTTTCCTCGGCGCTTTGGAGAATGCCGCGGTAGCGCGCACTTGGCAAATCGCCGAAAAGTTGCGCGACGGGGGTATCTCCGTCGTGACTGGTGGCCCCGCCAACTTCAAGACCCTCATGAAACAGGCAGAACGTTCCCGCGCCAGATTCCAGGCCATTATCGGTGCGGGACAACTCGCTGGTGAGGCGCTGATCCTTAAGGAACAGGCAGGGGAGGGCCGCTGGCAGGGTAATCTTGACGCCTTGTACGCGGGTCTGCGCGGCCTTGGCGTTGATTTCCCGCAGTCTGCCCCCCATACTGTACGCAATTTTGCCACAGCCAGAACCCCATCGTGACCGGTCCAGAACTCTCCGAATTCCTTTATCGCCATCGAATCCCCCTCATCGTGGGCACTATTATTATACTGCTCGCGGCAATGGGTTTTTTTGGCTACGAAAAATACCAACGCCATCAAGTGCAGCGTGCTGCCGTACTTTATAATGAACTGGTAGATACTCTCGTCGCCGGGCAGACCAGTACGGCGCGCGCCAGTGCGGATACCCTGGTGCATCAGTATGGGCGCACGCCCTACGCCACTTTTGCCCACTTCTTTTTGGCGCGTATGGATAGCGAAAGCGACCAGATCCCTGCGGCGGAAACGGAGCTGAATATAATCATCCAAAGCGAAAGCGCCCCAAGGGGCCTGAAGAGTATGGCGAGGCTCAGTCTGGCTCGGCTCTATCTGGAGCAAAAACAGGCACAAAAGGCACTGGTTTTGCTGAAGGCGCCGGATGTGGCCTTCGCCACCCTGCAGGATGAAATCCAGGGGGACGCCTATGTGGCACTCCATCAGGACGGTAAAGCTATGCAGGCTTATCAGTCGGCTATTGCCGCGCTTCCAGTCGCTGACCCTTACCGCAGCTACCTACAGATGAAGATGGCTAATATCGGAGTAGCGCCATGACCTTGCGAATTTCCCTCCCGTCGTCCTGGCGTCTGATGTTGTTGGGTTCCTTGGCGATCCTGCTAAACGGCTGTGGCATCATGTCCTGGTTCCATTCCACGCCAGCCCCCAAGGCACCCCCACCGCTTGCTACGGGGCAGGATAAGGTGTCTTTTTCCACGGAATGGCAGTCCCGTCTGTATGGCATTTGGCAAGTCAATCCGTATCAGGGAACGCTGATTGCGCATGGCAAAGGGCAGATCGTAGTTGCCGATGCTTCTGGTCACCTGGTCAGTATGACGGAGAGTGGCCACCAGATGTGGATGCGTAGCCTGGATGGCAGAACAGCGCGTGGTCCAACGCTGGTGGATGGTGTGGTTTATGCGGGTACTGATGCGGGAAAAGTCTATGCGTTTACCGCCAAAGACGGACACAAGCTCTGGGCTGTACAGCTGAGTTCTGAGGTGCTCACACCGGTGGTCGCTGTGGATGGACATCTTTTGGTACAGACGGTAGATGGTCATCTTTGGGCACTCGACCCTAAAGATGGCAAGGTGCAATGGACGTTCTCCGTGAATGAGCCGTCCCTCATCCTGCGCGCCGTGGCTACGCCTACGGTGTATGACGGGGTGGTGTATGCCGGTTTTGCCGATGGAACGGTGGTGGCGCTCAGCTTGTCGTCTGGTGCAGAACTCTGGCGGGCGCAGGTCGCCTTGGCGCATGGCAGCAATGAATTGGCACGCATGGTAGGTGTGGCCGCAAGCCCGATGATCTCGAAGGATCAGGTCATTGCTGCTGCCTATCAAGGGAATCTGGCCGCTTATGCGTTGCAGGGTGGTACCCAGAACTGGAGTGTGCCGATGTCCGTCTACCAGACCCCCGTGCTGGACGATGGTCATCTCTTTGTCGCCGATGCGGATGGGCGGATATCCTCTGTAGACCCCAGCTCCGGTAATGTGCTTTGGCGCAATGACCACTTGAGTGGGCACTACATGACGGGTTTTGGTCGGTGTGGCAGTGACTTGCTGGCGACGGATAATGCGGGATATCTCTATGTCATTGATCCGCTGACGGGGCACCGGATCGGCCAGACGCGGCTGTCCGACAGCGGTATTCAAAGTACGCCCGTCTGTCTGGGAAATGGCCAGATTCTTGCCCTCAGCGATGCGGGCACCTTGTATCGAATCAAGCTGGCAAAGCGCTAAGGCTCCATTCATGACTGCAGTTATCGCCCTGGTGGGGCGCCCCAATGTGGGTAAATCCACCTTTTTTAATCGCCTGACGCGCACCCGTGAGGCACTGGTGGCGGACTTCCCAGGGCTCACCCGGGATCGCCACTATGGTACCGCGCAATTTGAAGGGCGTCAGTATCTGGTGGTGGATACCGGCGGTTTTGAGCCGGAAGAGCGGGAGGGCCTGGTAGCGGCCATGGCCGTGCAGACTCGCCTCGCTATCACTGAGGCCGATGCCATTTGCTTTCTGGTAGATGCTAAAGAAGGTCTCTCGGCTCAGGATGCAGAAATCGCCGAGGAGCTGCGCCGCAGTGGTAAGCCCATCTATCTGGTCGTTAATAAGATGGATGCGAAAGGCGCTGTGAGCGAGTTGCCTGAATTTCATCGTCTTGGTCTGGGTATGCCCTACACCATCTCTGCGGCCCATGGGCACGGCGTTGAACCGCTGCTGGAGGCGATTTTTTCGGACTTGCCTACACCAGAAGAAGAAGCAGCCGAGGCGGCGGGGAAGGGGCCGCGCATTGCCATGCTTGGTCGGCCCAACGTGGGTAAGTCGACGCTGGTCAACGCGATGCTGGGTGAAAAGCGTGTCCTCGTTTTTGACGAGCCTGGAACCACCCGGGATAGTATCCGCATTCCTTACGAGCGCCAGGGCAAGCCCTACGTCATGATTGATACCGCAGGTATGCGGCGCCGCGCCAGGGTGGGCGAGGGGCTCGAAAAGCTCAGCGTGTTGAAGACCCTGAGTGCTCTGCGTGAAGCCGATGTGGTCCTGCTGGTGCTCGATGCGCGTCTGGGTATCGCCGAGCAGGACGCCCACCTGGTAGGTGTGGCGGTCGAGCTGGGGCGTCCCATTGTGGTGGTGGTCAACAAGTGGGACGGGATGAATCCTGAACAGCGCAAGGCGGTAAAACAAGAACTGGAAAGACGGCTGGACTTTATTAAATACGCGCCGATCTACACCATTTCCGCCCTGCATGGCACGGGTGTGGGTGATCTCTATAAGAGTATTGATCAGCTATGGATTGATTCTCGCCGTCATTTCTCCACAGGCGAGCTGAATCGCGCGCTGGCCGATGTGATCGCGACGCATCAGCCACCCATGGTCGGCGGGCGCCGCATCAAACTGCGTTATTGTCATCAGGGGGGAGAAAACCCCATCACCCTGGTGTTTCACGGTAACCAACTGATGCGTCTGCCCGGTACTTACAAGCGTTATTTGGAGAGTGCCTTTCGGCGGGCGCTCCATTTGGAAGCCGTACCCTTGCGTCTGGTCTTCCGGCAGGGAGAAAATCCCTATGATCCGCAGCCGAAAAAAGGGAAACACTGAATGACGGAGCGCATCTCGGGCTGGTGGCGCTGGGCAGTAGCGGCCGTGTGCATTTATATGGCGATATTGGTAAGTAATCGTTATCTACCCGTTAATCCGCAGACGATCTGGGTGCGGGCCGGCGAGTATGCCCTCTGGGCCGCCATAACGCTGGGTGCCATTGCCCGCTTCTTTCCGGCACTGACGCCCTACGGCTGGCGGCCGATCACCATCTTCCTGGGTGCGATACTCTCAGGGCTGGAAATCTTTATTGGGGCTGGGCCGGGCACAAAGGTGCGAGTGGACGAATGGATGACGGCACTCATCGGCATCGCTGTGGCCACCATTCTTGCCCGTGTTTTACCCGCCGCCATCACGCGTTTATGGTTTGGTCAAGAGGTAGTTCGTCGTGGACCTATTGCTCGTCCGCCACACTGAGGCGGAAGATGCAGGTAGTGGTGGTCTGACTTTGATCGTCAGTTGACTGCGCACGGCCATGCGAGCGCGTCTGAGACAGATTCGGCATCAGGGGTGACCTGCGCTATAATGCACAGAGTTACAGGCAATGGGTTCTTGCACCCGCCCTGTTATCCGCTCGCCGTTCGTCAGGAGGTATAAAATGTCCGAAGCAGCTGATCTCGTTATTATCCTTATTACCGGTCCGGAAAATCCCAAGCGTCTGCCTTCGGCTTTTTTTCTCGCTGCTACGGCTGCCGCAGCGGAGCAAAAAGTGGTGATGTATTTCACTGGCCCAGCCACGGAATTGCTGGCTAAGGGCAAGGCCGAGACTATATTTCCCATGGCCGGTGGCAAGAGTGTCGCTGACTTCATGAAATTGGCTGAGGACAATAGTGTGCAGATCATCGGTTGCCTGCAATCCTTGGAACTCAATGGCATGACCAAAGATGACCTGGCCAAGCCCATTCCCATGATGAATCCGAGCGCTGCTTTACCGTCTCTGGCCGCCGCCGGACGGATTTTGACTTGGTAACCGGGATCAATCGTTACATTTAAGCACCTTGGAGCCCGTTCTGTTGACGGGCTTTGCTTATATCCATCGCATGCTGAGAGCAATATTATGACATCGGTATCCTGATTGTCATAAAAATGTCATAAATACTTCATTAAAGTGTCATATTGCTGTGTTAGATTACTCTTCGAGTTTCGCTGGCGATAGTATTTTTGTGCTATCTGGATGCGGAATGTTCAATGGGTAAGCCGTAAATCAACGTATTTGCCATCTTTGGAGGCCTTATATGCTATATCGCTTGAAGAAAGAAGTGTCGCGTAGTGTCAAAGGTGCTGTAATCCTATCCGCGCTGGGCCTTTCCGCCCTGTATGCCCTGCCTGCTTCGGCGGCTCCGACCATCTCGCTACTGGAAACCGGTTCCACCCTGCTGTATCCGCTCTTCAATCTGTGGGTCCCTGTATACACCAAGATGAACCCCGGCGTTCAGATTACTACCCAGGGCACGGGAAGCGGCACCGGCATCGCTGAGGCGATCTCTGGTGTGGCCCAGATCGGCGCTTCTGATGCTTACATGAGCGATGCGCAGATCAAGCAGCATCCCAATATCCTGAACATCCCGCTGGCCATCTCCATTCAGATGATCAACTACAACGTTCCCGGCCTGAACAATGTGCATCTGAAGCTGTCCGGTCCGGTGCTCGCGGGCATCTATTCCGGCAAAATCACTAACTGGAACGACGCGGCCATTGCCAAGCTGAATCCCGGCGTGAAGCTGCCCAACCACAAGATTATTCCGGTGCATCGTACCGATGGTTCCGGCGATACCTTCATTTTCACCACCTACCTGTCTGATACGACCCCTTCATGGAGCAATAGCGTGGGTTACAGCACGACGGTGAGCTGGCCGGCGGTTCCCGGTGGCATTGGTGCGGAAGGCAACCCCGGTATGGTGCAGGCCCTGAAGACGACACCTTACGGTATCGCCTATATCGGCATCAGTTGGAAGAAGCCGGTGGAAGAGGCCCATCTGGGGATGGCCATGCTGGAGAATCGCGCCGGCAAGTTCGTGCTGCCGACGGTGGCGAATGCCAAGGCCGCGGCGGGTGAAATGGTCAACAAGACCCCGGCCGACGAGCGGATCAGTCTGGTCTATGCGCCGGGTGCCAATTCCTACCCTATCATCAACTACGAATATGCGATCGTCAGCAAGGCCCAGCCCAATGCTGAAGTGGCTGCGGCCATGCGTAAGTTCCTGAGCTGGGCTATTGATCCGAAGGGTGGTAATGCGCCACACTTCATCACTGCGGTGAACTTTGTGCCGCTACCCGGTAGCGCTGCGGAGCTTTCCCGCAAGCAGATCGCGGAAATTAAGTAAAGGTTGTGCCGGAGCCGGGGCTCGTCCCCGGCTCTTCCATACCCAATGCAGGATCCCTCTGTATATTTTTATGATTATTGATGCTGACCATTCAGATGCTGTAGACGCTGGGAGATTCTTGGAATGAAAGTTCCTGTGTTCAGGGCAGGATTGATCGCCACAGCCAGTTTTTTACCACTTTCATTAATTGCACTGATCGCATTTTTGGCGGTTTATTCCTGGCCCGCTATTCAATTTAATCAATTTCAATTCCTGTGGACCAACGACTGGAATTTGGGTAATCTTTATGGTAACCCGGTGACAGTACACGGCGCGCAGATCATGCCAGGGGCTAAGTATGGTATCTGGTTTCTTGTTGTAGGTACTGTTGTCAGTTCGGCGCTGGCCATGTTGATGGCGATGCCCATTGCCATTGGCGCAGCATACTTCTTGAGTGAAGGGGTGCGCAAATCCTGGGCCGGTCCTTTATCTCTTTTCGTGGATTTGCTGGCGGCCATTCCCAGCGTCGTTTACGGGTTGTGGGGATATGCGCTGCTGGTACCACTGTTTGGCCAAACTATTTTTCCCTTCATGGCTAAGACGTTTTCTTTTATTCCTTTCCTGAATGGTGACCCAGGCAGTGGTTATGGGCTGCTCACCTCGGCTTTTGTGCTGGCGGTGATGATCATTCCTTTGATTTCCGCCACCCTGCGCGAATCCATCCGGATGACCGAGCCCGAGTTGAAAGAGGCGGGCCTGAGCCTGGGCTTAAATCGCCTGGAGGTTTTCTGGCATATTACCTTGCCTAAACTGAAGACGGTGTTGATCGGCGTGGGTATTCTCGCCTTGGGTCGGGCCCTGGGAGAAACTATGGCTGTCCTCATGGTCAGTGGCAACGCGCTGAATTATCTGCCTAATAACATTTATGCGCCGATCTCCACCATGGCTGCATTTATTGCCTCGCAACTGGACAGCGCGCTACAGGATCCGACGAATATGGCCGTGGAGGCCCTTTCTGAAATCGCTCTCGTGCTGCTGCTCATTACAGTGGTAGTGAATTTTGCGGCGCGTTTATTGTTATGGATGGCGAGGGTGCGCTGATGGCAACCAGGGCGATTGAGCGCAATGTCAGCCTCAAAGCAAGCGCGAAAGGCTTCAAAGTGTCTTTATCACGGCGCGTGATGACGGCATTCGCCTGGATGTTCGTCGTATTTTCATTTCTTTTTGTCGCGGCGATGTTTGTTTCCATTATCGGAGACGTGCTCATTCACGCATGGCCGGCGCTGACCCCCAAATTGCTAACGGACATTACCAACGGTATTGGTGGTGGTCTCAAAAATGCTATCGAAGGAACCATGGTCATGTCTGTCGGGGCGTTGCTCCTGGCGGCACCGATCGGCATTGCCTCCGGCATATACTTGAGTGAGCATGGCCGTGGCGGCGCCGGAAAAATGCTGCGCTTTCTTTCGGACGTGTTGGTTGGTATACCGTCCATCGTCCTGGGCTATGTCGGCTATATCACCATGGTTATTTATCTGGGTTGGCAGTTCTCTGTGGCGGCGGGCATCATCACCCTGACCGTCATGCTGCTACCCTACATTGCCCGCTCCACGGAGTTGGCGCTGGCCAATATTCCTCTGGCTGTGCGCGAAGCCGGTTATGGGCTGGGTGCAGGGGAGGGGCGCGTCGTGCTGCGCATTCTGTTGCCTGGTGCAGCACCGGCGATTATGACGGGACTTTTCTACGCAGTTGCCCTGTCCATGGGAGAGACTGCCCCTTTGTTATATACAGCAGGTTGGTCCAATTACATGTGGAATGGCCAGTTTACCAAAGAACCTATCGGCTATCTGACTTACGTCGTCTGGACCTTCATCAACGAACCTTTTGCGGAATCCCATATGCTCGCATTTGCGGCGGCTTTCCTGATTACCGCAGGCGTGTTGATCCTGATCCTGATCGGTCGCTGGTTACTGATACGCGGACAGCGCCGTATGGGCGCTTATCAGGGATAAACCCCGCGCGGTGTCTGTGTTAATCCGACCCGAGACTTTCTCTTTTGGAGCCTGGCATCTCCGACCGTCTAGTCAGCAGTGTCAGTCCCTATCTATTTGCTTTAGGGGAAAGCCTTATCAACCTGCTGGTCCTCGGCGCCCGCCAGCAACTCTTTGGCGCGGGCCAGGAACTCGGCAGCGCGGCCGCGATCGCTGTTGTCGGTGGTTTGCCAAATGGGAAAGAGGGTGGTTTCTTCGCGGTTTTCGTGCTTGGCGAGTGAGCCAGAGAGTACCGCGCAGATGGCAGGCAAGATGCCATAGTCCTTCTCCAGCAGCGTTTCTTCCACCAATCGAGATTGGACGATGATGCTATCGTGCTCAAAGAGCATGTCAGCAAGAGGGCCTTTTTCCGCGCCGCCACCCAAGGTCGGGCCGAGGACGTTGTTCTCCAAATGGGCGTGGCGGCGGAGACCGATCCAGTAATCATTGAAGATGGCTTCGGCATCCGCGATTCGATTTTCGTTGGCGGCGGCTAACACGTCCGCAAACTGGCGATCCAGGCGGTAGTGGTCCCAAGTCAGCAGGTCCACCACGTCCTTGGCTTCTGCTTCGGCGCGGGGTTGTACGTCTATCTGCCAGAGTTTGCCGTCGGTCTCAAAACGCCAGGAGATGGCATCGCGCAACTGAAAGGCCACCGCCCGCATCATGGCACTGGGATCGGTGTCCGCCAACACCTGCACATGCTGACCGACCGCCAGCCGGGTCGTGGCGGCGTAGACCAGAGGTTGGGCCACCGCATAGGACATGCCACGCACATCGATGATGTTCCGGGCAAGGCTTGTGGGTGCGGGAGATATAGCTTGTTGAGTTGACATGATATGGAGTCCTTGATTGAAGCCTGTCCCCGGATTAGGGAGGAGGCTAAAGGATCAAATAGGAATGCTCTTGAGAGGTCTTGTTGGTGCCCAGGGCCGGACTCGAACCGGCACGGCATAAGCCGAGGGATTTTAAGTCCC
>JBBIUH010000002.1:0-49570 GCA_037440305.1 Acidithiobacillus sp. | reverse complement strand
GGGAAAGGCATAAAAGAGGAAAAATTGGTGCCTGAAAACCCCAGCTTCAAATACGAATGTAATCATAACATACGGTTTGCATTGGGCAATAGAGTTTTCGGTCAAACACTAATTAATTAATCATAACATCTGTGCACCTGTCGGATTATAACGATAACCACGGACTGGTCTCCACAGAAGCGCCGCGTTACCATGCGCCTTCCGACAACATGTTTGATTTTATCGTGAACATTCCCATGAACTGGATAAATAATAATCTGGATATACGACCCACGCCATCAAGCGAGATAGCTACTGGGACATTAACCTCCATCTTTAATGCCAAGCCGTATAAATCACATTTTTTAGTGGGCGCGCTCTAGGACGAAGTGCAGCGACCATAACCGCAAATCCTCGTTGGATGAGACATTTTGCATCATTGTGTCTGATGGCCTGCAACAGGACAGTACGTAATAGACTGATTTTACGCACTTCATCGCCTGCAGGTGGGCTGCTATTTTTTGATAAAACGATGAGCGTCCTCATTTCAGCAACCAGCCATCCAGTAGGTACGTCTTCAATCGACCAAGGGCATGTCTCCGGGAACAGTGACGCCGTCCGCTCGGTTTCTAAAGCCGCGCTGCTGACTGTGTCCTGCCATGCTTTTGACAAGGCCACAGGCAGTGCCGACTTCAGGCTGAGGGACATCTTGAATAAATCCCGCAACGAGGACCGCTGCTCCTTGATGGTGAACTGGCAGCTTGTTGGTCTTTTCTCCAGTTGCCAGCGCCAGTTGATGAGATGTATGAGCGTGCCGTTGCCATGGTCATGCCTCCTGCTGGCATGGGTGATGTGAAAATCATAATGCAATCCATGCGGCCAGGCCATAGCGGAAATCGCTGTTTCAACGGGTTGATTGCGGCTGGTTGATCTCCTGGCTGATGATATGCAGCATCTGGGCATGAACCCGCAGATTACCGGCGACGATGTTGCCGTTTTGCAGGTAACCCTGATCACCCTTGAAGTCGGTAACGACACCGCCTGCCTCCTGCACCAGTAGCGCACCGGCGGCGAGATCCCAGGGCTTGAGGTTGAACTCCCAGAAGCCGTCATAGCGCCCTGCCGCGACATAGGCGAGGTCCAGCGCCGCGGAGCCGGGCCGCCGGACACCCGCGGTTTTCAGCATGAAGGCTTTGAGGGTGGCGAGGTAGGGGTCGAGGTAGGAAAAATCCCCGAAGGGGAAACCGGTCCCAAGAAGTGCCCCATCCAGGTCCTTGCGCTGGGCAATGCGCAGGCGGCGATCGTTGAGGTGCGCCCCGCTGCCCCGGCTGGCGGTAAACAACTCGTTATGCACGGGATCATAGACTACCGCGTGCTCAAGGCGGTCGAAATGGCGGACGGCAATGGAAACACACACTTGCGGCATGCCGTGGATGAAGTTGGTGGTGCCATCGAGGGGGTCGATGATCCACTCGAAGTCTTTGTCGGAGATGCGGCTGCCTTCCTCGGCGAGAATCCCGTGATCGGGGTAAGCGCGGCGGATAATCTCCACAATGGCGGCTTCGGCGCGCTGATCGACGTCCGTGACAAAGTCATTGTGTGCCTTGCTGGTGATGCTGATTTCATTGACCCGGTCGAAGCTGCGGTTGATGATATCGCCAGCTTTGCGGGCCGCACGAATGGCGGTAACGAGAATAGGATGCTGCATGAGAACCTTGTGCGAGGAGGAGTCGGAATTGGGGCAGTATAAAGGAGAATGGCGGTGGCCGCACGGGCGAGGGCTGCGGGCATGATCGGGACGTCTTTGCGGGGCTTGCGTATTGTCCTCGTTGAACCCAGTCACCCCGGCAATATCGGGGCGGCGGCACGGGCCATGAAGGTGATGGGATTGCGCCATCTGGTACTGGTTAATCCGCGTTTTTTCCCCGATCCGGAGGCCACGGCTCTCGCTTCCGGCGCCGAAGATATTCTGGATTCCGCTCGTGTTTGTGCGGATATGGATGCAGCCTTGCAGGGTTGCCACAAGGTCTATGGCACCAGCGCCCGCGACCGTCGTATCCAGTGGCCCGTCAGCGATGCGCGGGAGGCGGCGGGAGAGATTCTCACGGATCTGGACACGGGGGATTGTGCACTGCTCTTCGGCCGGGAGCGGACGGGGCTAACCAATGCGGAGATGGATCGTTGTCAGGTGCTGGTGCATATCCCCACGGCGGATGAATACCACTCCCTGAATCTGGGGCAGGCGGTGCAGGTGCTCGCCTATGAGCTCCACATGGCCGCCTTGGCGGTCCTGCCAGCGCAGGATGTACCCGTGGAGGATGTGCCGGAGCCGCCCGCTCCCATCGAGGATATGGAAGGCTTTTATGGTCACTTGCAGCATGTGCTGCGCCGTAGTGGTTTTCTTCAGGAAATTCGCGCTACCCGCATGATGCGTCGCCTGCGTCGTCTCTTTGACCGCGCCAGGCCGAGCCGGAACGAGGTGAACATCCTGCGCGGTATCCTTACCGAAATCGAGCGCTGGGCGTCTAAAGTGGACAGAAAGGATCAGGATAGTCTTTAATGCGGGGCTTGGTAGTGACCGGGGCAAATACAGGGGAGTGTGGCTATGGGCGGATACTGGCGGAGTGACCTCGACGCAGTTTTTGCGCGCGATCCCGCAGCGCGTACCCGTCTGGAAGTGTTGCTCACCTATCCCGGCGTTCACGCCCTGTTCCTGCATCGGATCGCTCATGCCTTATGGCGCCACCGCTGGCGCCTGTTGGCGCGCAGTCTGGCGGCCTTTTCGCGTTTCTGGACAGGTATCGAGATTCATCCGGGGGCGCAGATCGGTAAGGGCTTCTTCATTGATCATGGGATGGGGGTGGTGATCGGTGAGACGGCGGAGATCGGCGACGATTGTACCCTCTATCACGGCGTGACCCTGGGCGGGACTTCCTGGAAGCCGGGCAAACGCCATCCGACTTTGGGGCGTGGCGTCATTGTCGGCGCCGGTGCCAAGGTGCTGGGACCGGTCGTTATCGGGAATAATGCGCGGATCGGCTCCAATGCGGTGGTGGTCAAGTCGGTGCCAGAGGGCGCCACCGTGGTGGGCATCCCCGGGCGGGTCGTCAATAAGGGTGAGCATACGGACAACTTCGAGGCCTACGGCCTGACCGGGCAGATGCCCGATCCTGTGGCGCGGGCCGTGGAGTGCATGCTGGAACACATGCATCGCCAGGATGCGGAGATTGCGCAACTGCGGGATGGGGTGCAGCGCCTGCAGCCGCTGGAGACCATGATGCCCGTGGAGGAGATCGTCTGTGTGCTGGATGATGATGCACCTGAAAGCGAGGGAACTCGTGCGGGTAATACTTGACTAATTTAGTAGAGATAGTAGGATGCCGTACAGAGGAGCACCGGACATGAAACTGACGACAAAAGGACGCTACGCAGTGACCGCCATGCTGGATCTGGCATTGAATCAGCGTGGTGGCGTAGTGACCGTGGCCGATATTTCGCAGCGTCAGCAGATTTCCGTGGCCTATTTGGAGCAGCTCCTTGGCCGCCTGCGTCGTTATGGTCTGGTGGAAAGTGTACGTGGCCCGGGCGGTGGTTACCGGCTGGCCATGCCGGACTCGGAGATTCCGTTGACGCGGATTGTGGAGGCCGTCAATGAGTCCATCAGTACGACCCAGTGCGGTGGTGATCCGGAGCAGGGTTGTAAGGGGGACGGGCAGCAGTGCCTTACCCACGACCTGTGGGAAGAATTGGGAGATCGTATCGCCGAGTTTCTCGGGGGAATCACCCTCGGGCAACTGGTACAGAAGCAGTTGCACAAGGAGTCGATGCAGGCGGCACAGATCCGGATGACGGACAGGACACCGCTGTGCCCGACGCATAAAACCGCTTAAGACCGTGAGGTACAGGAAATGAATCAACCCAAAATCATTGAACTGGATGTCGGGCAGCCCTGGCTGGTCAATCCGGATCGTCCTATTTATCTGGACTATCAGGCGACGACCCCCGTGGACCCGCTGGTCCTGGAACAGATGCTGCCTTTTCTGACCCATGATTTTGGTAATGCGGCCAGCCGTTCCCATCCCTACGGCTGGACGGCGGAAAAAGCGGTGGAGAAGGCGCGCCAGCAGGTGGCCGATGCCATCCATGCCGATCCCCGCGAGATCGTCTGGACTTCAGGCGCGACGGAAGCGACCAATCTGGCCCTCAAGGGTGCGGCGCATTTCTACTCCGGCAAGGGCAGGCATCTCATCACCCTGCGCACCGAGCATAAGGCGACTCTGGACACCTGTCGCCAGTTGGAGCGCGAAGGTTTTGAAGTCACCTACCTGGAAGTGCAGGAAGACGGCCTGATCGATCTCCAAGCTTTTGAAGCAGCGATTCGTCCAGACACCATTATCGCTTCCGTGCTCTATGTGAACAACGAAATCGGCGTCGTCCAGCCCATAGAAGCCATCGGCAAGATACTGCGTGCTCACAAGGTATTGTTCCATGTGGATGCGGTGCAGGCCCTGGGCAAGATTTCGGTGGATGTGGAAGCCATCCAGGCGGACATGATGAGCCTGTCCGGGCACAAAATTTACGGACCTAAGGGCATCGGTGCCCTCTACGTGCGGCGTAAGCCCCGGGTGCGGGTCGAGGCACAGGTGCATGGTGGCGGCCACGAGCGCGGCATGCGTTCCGGGACTTTGCCTACGCACCAGATTGTCGGCATGGGTGCGGCAGCCGAACTGGCCGTGCAGTCGATGGAGAGCGATGCCAGGCGTATCCGCCAGTTGCGCGACCGTCTGCTCAAGGGTATTCAGGAACGGGTGGAAGAAACCTATATCAATGGCAATATGCAACACCGGGTGCCGCACAACCTCAATATCAGCTTTGCCTTTGTGGAAGGCGAGTCGCTGATCATGGCGCTGAAGGAAATTGCCGTATCCAGCGGATCGGCCTGTACCTCGGCGAGCCTGGAGCCTTCTTATGTGCTCCGTGCCTTGGGTAAGTCCGATGAGCTGGCGCACAGTTCCATTCGCTTCGGTATCGGTCGCTACACGACGGAAGAGGAAATTGACGCTACTATCGAGCTCATCGCCGCGAAGGTGGATAAGTTACGGGAGTTGTCTCCCCTCTGGGAGATGCACCAGGATGGTATTGATCTCAACAGCATTCGGTGGGCCGCGCATTAAGGCCCTTTCAAGAGGAGAATCGTCATGGCATATAGTGAAAAAGTGATTGATCATTATGAAAATCCCCGCAACGTAGGGGCGATGGACAAGGATGACAGCGGTGTCGGCACCGGTATGGTGGGTGCACCGGCCTGTGGCGATGTGATGCGTTTACAGATCAGGGTGAACGGGCATGGCATTATTGAAGATGCCAAGTTCAAGACCTACGGCTGCGGTTCGGCCATTGCGTCCAGCTCGCTGGTGACGGAGTGGGTCAAGGGCAAAACCCTCGATGAAGCGATGACCATCAAGAACAGCCAGATCGCCGAAGAGCTGGAACTGCCTCCGGTAAAGATCCACTGCTCCGTGCTGGCCGAAGACGCCATCAAGGCGGCGGTGGAGGATTACCGGAAAAAGCAGGGCGGCGCGCCAGTGGCGGTGCAACCGGAAGTGGCCAGTGTCCAGGCGACACACTAGGATACGTCATGGCTTTGACCCTATCGGAAAGTGCGGCACAGCAGGTGCGCAAGAGTATTGCCAGACGTGGCAAGGGTCTGGGTATCCGCATCGGTGTGAAAACCAGCGGCTGCTCCGGCTTGTCTTACGTTATGGAGTTTGTGGATGTCCCCAACCCGGAAGATCTGGTATTTCCCCATGATGATGTGCGTCTTTTCGTGGACCCCAAAAGTCTCGTTTATCTGGATGGCACCGAACTGGACTTTACCCGCGAAGGCCTGAACGAGGGATTCCGTTTTAATAATCCCAACGTGAAAGATGCCTGCGGTTGCGGTGAGAGCTTTACGACCTGATGGTGGATTCCTGTTTCCGGTGCGGGGCGGAGTTGGGTACCCCGCCCGCACTTTGTGCTTCCTGCGGGGCGGTGCAGCCCTTCCGTGCGGACCTGTCCCTGTTTGCGGTGGCGGGCCTGCCCGAAACCTATGATCTGGACGTGCAGGCACTGCGCACGCAAGTGTTGGCGCTGCAAAAAGGCCTGCATCCGGACCGCTTCGCCAACGCAGCGCCGGCGGCAAGACGCTATTCCCTGGAGTGGAGTACCCGCCTCAATGAGGCCCTGGCCATATTGCGGGACCCCCTGCGACGTGCTGATTATCTTTTGCAGCGGCAAGGTGTGGACGCACTGGGTGAACAGGTGAAGGTCGCTGACCCGGAACTGCTGATGACCCAGATGATGTATCGCGAACGCCTGGAAGACCTGGTGGCGGCACGCAACTTATCGGGCATGGAGGTTTTGCGTCAGGAGGTGGATACGGCAATGACCGGGGTGGTGCAACGTCTCAAGGGCTTATTGGGCGGGTTACCCTGCGTTGAGCCGGAAGCGGCGGGTGCGGCGCTGCGCGAGTTACAGTTTCTCGATAAACTTCTCGGCGAGATAGGCCGCAGCGAAGAGTCTTCGCAGAATGTCTGAGCGGCAGAACCTTTACAATCAGAGCGATATATCATGGCGTTAATGCAAATTGCAGAACCGGGCATGGCCGCCGAACCGCATCAGCGGCGGCTGGCTATCGGCATTGACCTGGGAACCACCCACTCGCTGGTGGCCTCCGTATTGTCGGCGGTGCCCACCGTCATGCGCGATCATGAGGGTAAATACCTGCTGCCTTCGGTGGTGCGCTACCTCGGTGGCGGCGATATTCATGTTGGCTATCCTGCAGCCGCTGCTGCCGGGCAGGACCCGCACAATACCATTGCCTCGGTGAAACGCCTGATGGGGCGCGGCCATGGCGATGTGCAGACCCTCGCCGGGCACCTGCCTTACGACCTTGTTCCTGGAGAAGGTATGGTGCGCCTGCGCACGGTGGCGGGCGAAAAATCCCCCGTAGAGGTGTCTGCCGAAATATTGCGGGTGCTCAAAGAGCGGGCGGTGGAAACCCTGGGTGGCGAACCGGAGGGTGTGGTGATCACGGTACCCGCCTATTTCGACGAGGCCCAGCGTCAGGCCACCAAAGATGCGGCACGTCTGGCGGGGCTGAATGTGCTGCGCCTGCTGGCGGAGCCGACGGCGGCGGCGGTGGCCTATGGCCTGGACAAGGGCAGTGAGGGCATTTTCGCCATCTACGATCTGGGCGGTGGAACCTTTGATATTTCCATATTGCGGCTGCAGGCGGGGGTTTTTGAGGTGCTGGCGACCGCCGGTGATTCCGCTCTGGGCGGCGACGATATGGATCATGCGCTGGCCGAATGGTTGATGCAGGGGGAGGGCGGTGATGCGTCCGATCCCTTCTGGCGGCGGCAAGTGCTGCAGCAGGCGCGTACCGCCAAAGAGGCGCTCAGTGCCGTTGACGAAACGATGATAATGCTGACGCCTTCCGGTCGGGCGCCCCATGCGGTGAAACTGTCGCGTGGCCGGTTGGAGTCGCTGATTCAGCCGGTTATCCAGCGGTCCCTCCCGGCTTGTCGGCGGGCGCTGCGGGATGCCGGGTTAAAACTGACTGACATTGACGGCGTGGTGCTGGTGGGCGGCGCCACCCGTGTCCCCGCCGTGCGCGCGATGGTGGAGGCATTCTTTCAGCGGGTGCCGCTGACGGATATTGATCCCGATCAGGTGGTGGCCATGGGTGCCGCCATTCAGGCCGATGCCCTGGTGGGCAATCAGCGCGAAGATTTGCTGCTCATGGACGTGCTGCCGCTGTCCCTCGGTCTGGAGACCATGGGCGGGCTGGTGGAGAAGATTATTCCCCGCAATACCCCCATTCCGGTGGCACGGGCGCAGGAATTCACCACCTTCAAGGATGGTCAGACGGCCATGAGCATCCATGTCTTGCAGGGTGAGCGCGACCTGGTGCAGGACTGTCGTTCGCTGGCGCGCTTCAGTCTGCGCGGTATTCCCCCTATGGTGGCCGGTGCCGCAAGGATTCGCGTGACTTTTCAGGTGGATGCCGATGGCCTGCTGGCGGTGCGTGCAGAGGAAACCGGTACGGGGGTGCGTTCGGAAGTCGTTGTCAAGCCGTCTTACGGTCTGAATGATGAGGAAATTGCTAGGATGCTGCAGGACTCGTTCACCCATGGCGCCGAAGATGTGGCCAGGCGACGTCTGTCGGAAGCGAGAGTGGAGGGCGAGCGGGTGCGCGAAGCCTTGCGTACGGCATTGGCCGCTGATGCCGACCTGCTGGATACTGCGGAGCGGGAAACCCTGGACAAGGTCGGTGCCGCGTTGATCAACGCCTTGTCGGGTGACGACACCGACGTCATCACTGCCGCCGCCGAAGCGGTAGAAACCGCCGCAGAACCGCTGGTGCA
Source organism: Acidithiobacillus sp. (assembly GCA_037440305.1). Taxonomy (GTDB): domain Bacteria; phylum Pseudomonadota; class Gammaproteobacteria; order Acidithiobacillales; family Acidithiobacillaceae; genus Acidithiobacillus. Next base: position 41,180 of record JBBIUH010000002.1, on the reverse strand, counting down.
GCGGCGCATGGACAGTGCCCTGCGCCGCGCTATCGCCGGCCGTTCCATTGACGATCTGGGAGATTGAATGACTAAAATACGCGTCCTGCCGAACCCGGAAATCTGTCCCGAGGGGGCGGAGTTCGACGCTGAACCGGGGGAGACCATCATCGCCGCAGCCATGCGTAATGATATTCACATTGAGCATGCCTGCGAGATGTCCTGCGCCTGCACTACCTGTCATGTGATTCTGCGTGCCGGTTTCGACAGCCTCGTCCCGGCGGAAGAAAAAGAAGAGGATCTGCTCGATAAGGCCTGGGGCCTGGAGCAGACCTCCCGCCTCAGTTGCCAGGCGAGGGTGACGGATACCGAACTGGTCATCGAAATCCCCAAATACACCATCAATCTGGAAAAGGAGCGGCACTGATGCGCTGGGCTGACACCGTGGAACTCGCCATCGCCCTGGATGAGGCCCACCCGGACGCCGATGTGGCCCATCTGCGTTTCACCGACCTGCACCGCTGGATATTGGAACTGCCCGATTTTGAAGGCGAACCCGAAAAGTCCAGCGAAGGCATCCTCGAAGCCGTCCAGATGGCCTGGTTGGCGGAGAAGGACTGAGTCGGGCCGCGCCATGGCCGATAAAAAAGCCCTCATCGCCCTCTCGGGAGGGGTGGATTCCGCCGTAGCGGCCCTGCTCATGCAGGAGCAGGGCTACGAACTCACCGGAGTGACCATGCGCCTGTGGCCCAGGAGCCGCTGCTGCGATGAAAAAGATATCGAAGATGCCGCCGAGGTCTGCGTCCGTCTGGGGATTCCCTACACGGTGCTGGACTATCGCGAGGCGTTCCGGCGTCAGGTGGTCGATGTTTTTGTTGCCGAATATCAGGCGGGACGTACGCCCAATCCCTGCGCCCGCTGCAATCAATTTCTGAAGTTTGATGCCCTGCTGGCCGAAGGCGAAAAGTTGGGTGCCTCGTTGCTGGCGACGGGTCATTATGCGCGTCTGGCGGAAACCTCCTCGGGTACCGCTCTGCTGCGTGGCCGTGACGATGCCAAAGACCAATCCTATTTTCTTTTCGCCATTGGCGCGGCGCTTTTGCCCCGCCTGCGCTTTCCCGTGGGGGGCATGAACAAGGACGAGGTGCGTGCCATGGCCCGCAAGCATGGCCTGCCCGTGGCCGCCAAGCAGGATTCTCAGGATATCTGCTTTGTCCCGGACGGCGACTACCGCAGCTTTCTGGAGGATTACGCCGGATTGGATATAGCGCAGGAAGGGGAGATGATCGACAGCAGCGGGCAGGTTATCGGCCATCATCCGGGTACCCTGCACTTCACCGTCGGGCAGCGGCGCGGTCTGGGCGGTGGCAGCGGTCAGCCGCGCTATGTCCTGGCGCTGGACCCGGTGCAGAACCGGGTGATTGTCGGCAGTGAGGATGAACTCTATCGCCGTGCGGCCAGCTTGGCCGAGTGCAACTGGCTGGCGGATTTATCGCCCGGCGAAAGCCATGCCGTGACCGTAAAGTTGCGTTACCGCTCCCACGCCGAGCCAGCCATGCTGCACCTGCTCCCTGATGCCAAGGCCGAACTCCGCTTCCCCGAGCCGCAACGCGCCGTCACCCCCGGTCAGGCCGCGGTTTGCTATCAGGGCGAGCGCCTGCTGGGCGGGGGCTGGATTCGTAACGCGGAATAGTCTGCGTGCGCGTATTGGTTAGGGCATTTCCAATATATGCTGTATTTCCGGTAACATTCTCTGTACGCATTTTTTCCCCTCCATTATGGCTTCACCGGCACGATAAAACTCCAGCAAGCCAATATGGGACAGCTTTGGCGAAAGCAGGATATCCGGAGGATCTCCGGCCATGCGACTTTTGGTGATCCTGTCCTGCATAATATTGACCGAGCCGGCGATGGCATCAAACAGGCTGGGTGGTTGCTCCTCATCGCTGGTCGCTGGAAATATCGAGGCGGTATATGCCGTGACTAAGTCTGATATTTTCCCCGCAACGCCAGTATCTTGTTTTTCTATTGTTTTTTGTTTTTGTAGGCGTTTTCCAATAATGTCATCATTTAGCGTTACTGCTATAACAATATTCGCACCAAGCGCCCGACAGGCAGAAATGGGAACGGGATTTACCAGTCCGCCATCTATAAGCCATTTACCATTGTTTTTAACCGCTGGAAGGAGGCCAGGCACTGATATGGAAGCAAAAACTGCCTCTAGGATAGAACCTTTCGTCAACCAAATTTCTCTGCCAGTTTGCAAATATGTTGCTACAGAGGCATATTTTTTAGCAACAATATCCTCTATTTCTGAATCATCACTCGCCACATATTTTTTGAGAAAATGATGTAGCCGTTCTTTGTTGACAAAACCATTCAGTGACATGTTGATGGCAAAAAATTTGGCGATTTCAAGCTTTGTCAGTGAGCGCACCCATTCTTCCAGTTTCTCAAGGTTGTTGGAAACATAGGATGCGCCAACTAATGCGCCTATGGAGGTACCACAAATAATATCCGGTATGATTCCATGATCACTCAGCGCGGTTATCACCCCTATATGTGCCCATCCGCGGGCGGCGCCACTGCCAAGAGCTAAACCAATAGTCATGGTGATCTCACCTCCCCTGCGTTTTTGATGTCACGAGGCCCGGACTGCACTGTAGCGCGCCCGCGAAGTTCGCGATAGGGAAGGGGCGGATGATGTCGCTCCTTTAGCGACTGCCGGTCCTGTCATCATTTATTACTCGCAATAATTAGTATGTTCTGTTAAGGTGCACTCGCCGTCATGCCTCAGTCTGCATGATGCGCGTCGCACTGGTCCCCACCTTGATGAAGCGTCTGCCATAGACTGGCGCCCCTGTGGCGAGGCCGGTGTTTTCGGAGTAAAAATTTATGTCATCTTTTGAATCCCTTGGACTTTCTGAGCCCATTTGGCGTGCAGCTGCCGAGCGCGGTTACACCACCCCCACCCCCATTCAGGAACAGGCCATCCCGGTGGTCATGTCCGGCGTCGATCTGTTGGCCGGCGCGCAGACGGGTACCGGCAAGACCGCTGCGTTTGCCATGCCTATTCTGCACAAATTGTCCGCCACCGCAGATACCGCGGCGCGTGGTCCTTCCAGTGTGCGTGCGCTGATTCTGGTCCCCACCCGTGAACTGGCGGCGCAGGTAGAGGAGAGCGTGCAGTTGTACGGGCGCTATCTTTCCCTGCGTTCGTTGGTGCTCATCGGTGGTGTCAAGATCAATCCTCAGATGCAAAAATTGCGTCGCAGTGTAGACGTATTGGTCGCTACCCCTGGTCGCCTGCTGGATCACATCCAGCAGCGCAGCGTCGACCTCTCTCATGTCGAAATTCTGGTGCTCGACGAAGCCGATCGCATGCTCGACATGGGCTTTATCCGTGACATCCGGCGTATCCTTGCGGTATTGCCGAAAAAACGCCAGAACCTGTTGTTCTCGGCGACGTTTTCACCGGAAATCCGCGGTCTGGCCGATGGCCTGCTGAACAACCCGACCAGCGTCGAAGTCGCAGCGCGCAATGCCACTGCCGACAATGTCGCCCAGCGGGTTTTCGCCGTCGATCAGGATCGCAAGCGCGAACTCCTTGCGCACCTGATTGAAGAACATCAATGGGGGCAGGTGCTGGTCTTCACCCGCACCAAGCATGGCGCCGATCGACTTGCCAAGCACCTGTCCCAGGATGGTATGCAGGCCATGGCCATCCACGGCGACAAGAGTCAGGGCGCCCGTACCCGCGCTCTGGCCGAGTTCAAGGAAGGTAAAGTCAGGGTCTTGGTCGCGACGGACATCGCTGCCCGCGGTATTGATATCAGCGAGTTGCCCCACGTAGTCAATTTTGAACTCCCCCATGTGCCGGAGGACTATGTCCATCGCATCGGACGGACCGGGCGCGCTGGCAATAACGGCCAGGCCGTATCACTGGTGAGCAGCGAAGAGCGTAAGCAGTTGCAGGATGTGGAGAAGCTGCTGCGTCGCTCCTTTGACCGGGAGATCGTCGTCGGTTTCGAACCGCGACAGTCTTTCTCCAGCCATGCGCCGTCATCGGCTCGGCGCCGTCCGGCTCAAGCTGCAGGGCGGGGTCGGCCCGGTTCAGGGGCGGCGCCTTCGGGCCGTGCCCGCCGCGCATGATCTAGCCTCTTCCTAGTAGTTCATGCCGATAAGAGGTATAAGCACGCGGGAACTGCGTTCAAACCCGATAGGCCCGTCAGCCTGCATCACCAAGAGCTTACTTTGTGGGTCTTGGAACAGGCTGGCCTCCCGCGTCTGACGTCATGAGGAAGTGCGGTCAGATTGAACGAATACACGCCCAGATTTGTTGCTTTTCTCTGGGGACCGCCTATATAGAATCTCGTACAGCATTACCAATACTCTCAGAACCTCCGCGTATTCTGGACGATTCGCAGTCTGTTTTTGGTTAGAAGGAAAGTGTTATGCCCGATGCCGCATCAGAGCCTGCCGTAAATACTATTTCTCAGTTGATTCGGATCATTACGGACAAGCACTTACCGGCTTTTGCAAGCACCCTCAAAAACGTCTTCAGAGCTACCGACAGCGATTCGACAACTGGGCAGCAGATCGCGCAGATCATATTGCGGGACTCTGCCCTGACCTCACGGGTATTGTGCGCGGCCAATGCGGCCAATCTGGGTTACGGCGCACATACTAAAATTGCGACGGTCAGCCGTGCCGTAGTGGTATTGGGCGTCAATGCATTGCGCAGCTTATGCGTTTCGGCGGCGGTGGTAGAGTCCATGTCTGGCCCTCGACGGTTCCGGGATCGCGTGCGCGATGCGCTGGCACGGGCACTGCATTCCGCTTTTCAGGCTCGGGACATTGGCGTTAGCGAAGGTCTTGGTCCTGAGGCTGTGGAGCGACTTTTTATTGAGTCACTGCTTTCCCATATCGGTGAGACTGCGTTCTGGTGCTATGGCGAGGAGTTCGCGGTGCAGATGGATGCGGTATTGCGGGCAGGAACGTCAACTGCGGAGGCCGCGCGTGAGGTGCTGGGACGTTCTTTTCAGCAATTCGGTCGGGATCTTTTGCAGATATGGAAGCTCGATTTTGTGTTGCAGAACAGCCCGGAAGTGGGGTTGGCCAATCGTCTGACCAGTGCTGCCGCGCAGGGCTGGGGGCACCCGACCCTGCAAAATATCGTCACCGAAATCAGCCAGCTATACCGTTTGTCCGGCAAGGATACCTGTGAACGTCTGCAACGGAATGCTGAGGCGGCAAATCAGATGACCATTATGCTGGGTATTGAAGGTATCCAAGAGTTGCTCCCTGATCATGCGGTTGCAGAGACTATTGAGGATATTGCGGAAGAAGGCCAGGGCACTCAATACCCCGAACCCGATTTCAAATTGCAGATGCGGGCGCTGACTGAACTGGGGAAGGTTGCGCAATCGCGCAAGGATCTCCCGCTGCTGCTGGAAACCTGTCTGGAAGGTATTTATCGCGCTGTGGGGCTGGATCGCGCGGCTATTTGCCTGATCAACCCGGATCGGACCCTGCTGTCCGCACGCATCGTCGTTGGCCATCAGGCGAACGCGCTACACGCACTGCTAAACTGGCCGCTGACCGCGCAATCGCTCGGGGCGCTGCAACCCGATCTGCGTTGTTGGCGGCAGGAGCGCACGAAGCACTCAAACCATCCGAAAAATCCGATGGAGAGCACACTCAGCTTCTTGTTTGATACCCTGCCGGGTGATGCTTTGCTGGCGACCTTTTCGGTGGACAACCGCCCTATCGGAATTCTCTATGCGGATCGGGAGCCTTCGGGCCGCGCCCTCGACGCGGATGCCTTCGAGGGCTTCAAGAGTTTTGTCGAGCAGACGGAGATGGTCATGCGCAGTCTGCGTCGCGCCTGAGCCAGATGGGTTGCTTTGCCAACCGCCTGGGCCGCAATCCAGGGTCGGACTTGGCGGGCAGCGTTCTTCCCATCCAGCACTGACCGGGTTATCTTTGTCCGCAATGCCTTGGCATCCCGCCAGGGCTTGCGCCACAATAAGCGGGTGATGAGCGTGTCCGAGCGAAAGGCCGATATGGACGAAGACAAGGCATCCTCCCGCGTCCTGGTGGTGGAGGATGAGGAAGGTATTCAGGAACTCCTGCGCGTCACCCTGCAGCGTCAGGGCTTTGAGGTGCGTTGTGAAGGGAGTGTCGAATCTGCGGAAACGGTACTCCTGACCTGGGGGCCGCAGTTGCTCGTTCTTGACTGGATGCTTCCCGGCGAGAATGGCTTGGCATGGTGCCGTACCCTGCGCCGCCGTGAAGAGACCCAGAAGCTGCCCATCATTTTGCTCACCGCGCGCGGTGAGGAGGGCGACCGGGTGCATGGTCTTGAGTCGGGCGCGGACGATTATCTGGCCAAACCTTTTTCTCCGCGGGAGTTGGTGGCACGGGTCAATGCCCTGCTACGGCGTAGTTATGGCGGTACGGCGGCCAGCCGGGTACGGCTCGGTGATCTGCATGTGGACCTGCGCGCGCATCGGGTGTATGCCGGTAAGGTACAGATCCATCTCGGCCCTACCGAGTTTCGTCTTTTGCGTCTCTTTGTGACCAATCCAGAACGAGTCTTTTCGCGGGATATGCTGCTCGATCAGATCTGGGGGCGGCAGAGCTTTATCGAAGAGCGGACGGTCGATGTTCACATTCGTCGCTTACGGCGGGAGTTGGACCATCATGGTTACGCGCATATCATCGAAACAGTAAGGGGCGAAGGCTATCGCTGTAGTGCCTTGGGTCCCCAGCGAGACACGGTGGACGGGCGATGACTGGTACGGCGGTTTTTGGGCATTCAGCACGCCGCCGCGCACGTCGCTACCCTTTTCCGGTGTGAAATACCTCCGTGCCTGGTTTTATCCCATAGCGCTCTGGGCGCTGATTCCGATTTTTCTGGCCGCCGATGATCTGCGCGCCTGGTCCTACCTCCCACCGGTGGTTATCGCTCTCTTGCTGGCGCTCTGGGTCGGCTGGCATCGTCAGCAATCCCAGAGCTTCAGCGCTTGGTTCCGCAACCCGGACACCTTGCTGCCACCGTTGGCGGGGGGAATGTGGGAGGAGACTTTTGCCGAGGGCTACCACTGGCGGCGTGATCAGGAGGCACAGCACCGCCTGCTCAGTGCCCAGATTGTACAATTGCGCGACGCCTTGCAGGCCATGCCGGACGTCGTGGTGCTCATGGATGAGCGCGGCCAGCTACTTTGGGTGAATCCTTCCGGTATCCGCTTGCTGCAACTGCAATGGCCGGAGGACGCTGGCAAGCCACTGACCTTCTGGCTGCGTACTCCGCATCTGCGGGCCTTTCTCGCCGGCGAAGGGCCACCCAGCTTGCAACTCCCCGCCCCGGCAGATGCACAACAGATTTTGGAGGGTATGCGCTATCCCCTCGCCGATGCCGGCGCATTGGTCATCTTCCGGGACGTGACCCGTATCCGTCAGCTCGAACAGGTCCGTCAGGATTTCGTGGCTAATGTCTCCCACGAGTTGCGCAGCCCGCTGACGGTGGTGCGCGGTTTCCTCGAAAACATGTTGGATAGTCCCATCGCCGCCGATGATGAGGTGAGCAGTCAACTCCGTCTCATGGAACAGCAGACGCTGCGCATGCAGTCTTTGGTCGAAGACCTGTTGTCCCTGGCGCGCATGGAAGCCGCCGAAGCGAATCCGGAACACTGCGAAACGCTGATGCTCGCGGATATGGTACACAACACGCTGGATACCCTGGCGCCAGCGATAGCGCAAAAACGTTTGCAGATCGACACAGCGCTGGATAGCGATTTAGGCTTCTTCGCAGAAACCATCGATCTGACCAGTATCATTCGCAATTTATTGGAAAATGCCATCAAATACACCCCGGCAGACCGCACTGTCAGCGTACGCTGGGAGCGTCGCCCCGGCGAACTGCTTTTGGTGGTGCAGGATACTGGCGATGGTATCGCTGCCGAGCATTTGCAGCGTATCACCGAGCGTTTTTACCGGGTGGATAAAGGTCGCTCCCGGCGTATGGGGGGCACGGGGTTGGGACTGGCCATTGTCCGTCACGCCGTCGAGCGTTATCAGGGGCATCTGGAAGTAGCCAGTGAAGTGGGTAAGGGAACCACATTTACTGTGCATTTTCCGCTTCATCTCGCCCGCAGTTTCCTCCCCGATTCCGCGATGTCATAAAATTGTAATAAAATCTTGCTATAGTCTCTGTGCAGCTTTGAACTAAACTTGTATAAGGGGCGTGATATTATGAAGACCAATGGCGTGGCTTTTATGTTGGGCGTGATGAGCCTGGCCATAGCAGGGCTGGCGCAGGCGGAAACCATTTCCGCCGCAGGCGGCACGGCCATTTATCCCGTCCTGTCCAAATGGGCAGAAACCTACAAACAGAAAACGGGCACCATGGTAAACTATCAGGCCATCGGTTCTGGTGGTGGCATTGCCCAAATCAAGGCCAAGACCGTCGCTTTCGCCAACAGCGACATGCCCATCAAGCCTGAATATCTCAGCAAAGACCAGCTCGTCCAGTTTCCGGCAGTGATTATTGGCATTACCCCCGTCGTGAATGTCCCCGGTATAAAGCCCGGTGAGCTGATCTTCAACGGCACCGTGCTCACCGGTATTTACCTGGGTAAGATCAAGAAATGGAACGACGCGGCCATTGCCGACCTCAATAAGGGCGTTAAGCTACCGAATATGAATATCACCGTGGTCCATCGTTCTGACGGCTCTGGCACTACCTTCAACTTTACCAATTATCTGGCCAAGGTCAGCCCGGAATGGAAGCAACGGGTGGGCGATAACACCGCCGTTTCCTGGCCTGTCGGTGTGGGTGGCAAGGGTAATGCGGGCGTCGCTGCTTATGTACAGCGGATTCCTGGTGCCATCGGCTACGTGGAATATGCCTATGCCAAGGAAAATCACATGGCTTACGGCAAAATGGTCAATGCCGCGGGCAAAGTGGTGGCCCCTGATCTGGCCACTTTCCAGGCCGCCGCGGCGAATGCGGACTTTACCAAGGTAAAGGATTTCTACATGATTCTCACCAACCAGCCGGGTGCCCAGAGTTGGCCCATTGCCGCTGCGACTTACATCCTTATGCGCAAGAACGCCGATAAGACGGCTAATGCCGGAGTCCTGAAGTTTGCGCGCTGGTTCCTGACAGCCCAGCAGGCGCAAGCAGAAGCCAGGAGCTTGGATTATGTGCCATTACCAAAAACTACGGTGACGCAGATTGAGGCGTACTGGAAAAGGAATCTGGGCCAGTGAACTAAGATATGGACGATACCCGCGACGCAGAGTTGGGAATGTGGAAGGCGGCGGTGCCGTCCCCCGCTGTTCCATATCGCATCAGCCCCGCGCGATCACGACACCTGCATGCCATGGACCGCGGCTTCCGCTGGCTGACGGGTGGGCTCGCCTTTTTGGTCCTGCTCCTGCTGGTCGGGGTGGCGTTGTCCCTTTTTTTGCGCGGCTGGGAAGCTTTTCATCATTTTGGCTTCGCCTTTTTTTGGAGTGATGCCTGGGACCCGGTTACGGAGAACTTCGGCGCTCTGGTACCGATTTACGGGACTTTGGTCAGCTCCCTGATCGCCCTGTTGATCGCCGTGCCCATCAGTTTCGGCATCGCGTTATTTATCAGTGAACTCGCACCCGAATGGTTACGCCAACCGGTCGGCAGCGCCATTGAACTGCTGGCGGGTATCCCCAGTATCATCTTCGGCATGTGGGGTCTTTTCGTCTTTGCGCCGGTTTTGGGCAGCACGGAGCCTTGGCTCAATGACCATCTGGGTGCTCTGCCCGGTATCGGTGCGCTGTTTCGCGGCCCGCCAATGGGTATTGGTATGCTGACTGCCGGTATTATTCTGGCCATCATGGTGATCCCCTTTATTTCCGCGATCATGCGCGATGTTTTTCTGGTTGTGCCAGCGATGCTCAAAGAGTCGGCGTATGGCCTGGGTGCCACGACTTGGGAAGTGGCACGCCATGTGGTTCTCCCTTATACCCGTACGGCAGTAGTCGGCGGGGTGTTCCTCGGTCTGGGCCGTGCGCTTGGTGAAACCATGGCGGTAACCTTTGTGATCGGTAATGCCCACGACCTCCATATCTCTTTGCTCGACGCCGGAAACTCCATCGCCGCAGCGCTGGCGAACGAGTTTGCCGAGGCCTTCTCACCTATGTACAAGTCGGCGCTCATGGCCTTGGGTTTCATTCTCTTCATCATTACCTTCGTGGTGCTGGTGTTGGCCAAACTGATGCTCTGGCGTCTCGGTCAGGGGCAAGGGAAGGCGGGCCTATGAGTGCGACCATGAACGTCCGTTATCTGCGCCGCCGCTTCTGGAATATCTTCAATCTGGGCATGGCGGTAGCCATGACCCTGTTTGGCCTCTTCTGGCTGGTCTGGATTCTCTGGACCACCCTCTCTTATGGCGCTACCGCCCTCAACCTGGAACTGTTTACAGGCGACACGCCGGCGCCCGGTAGTATCGGGGGGTTGCGCAATGCTTTCGTGGGCAGCCTGTTGATGATTGGCATGGCGGTGCTGATCGGCACCCCTGTGGGAATCCTGGCCGGCACCTATCTCGCCGAGTTTGCGCAAGGCAGCCGCCTGGCGGGGGTCATCCGTTTTTTTAATGATATTCTGCTCAGCGCGCCTTCCATCGTGATCGGCCTGTTTGTTTACGCAGTCGTGGTGGTGCCCATGGGGAACTTTTCGGGGCTTGCCGGGGCCTTGTCACTGGCTATTTTGCTTTTGCCCGTCGTTCTGCGCACTACGGATGAGATGCTGGGCATGGTCCCCGGTACCATGCGCGAGGCGGCATTGGCCCTGGGGGCGCCCCACTGGAAGATGATCGTTCAGGTGAGTTATCGTGCCGCACGTTCTGGTATACTCACCGGGGTTCTGCTGGCGGTGGCGAGAATCAGCGGCGAGACCGCACCGCTGTTGTTCACGGCACTCAGTAATCAGTTCTTCAGCACGAATCTGGACAAGCCGATCGCCAATGTCCCCGTAGTCATTTTTCAATTTGCCATGAGTCCTTATCCGGAATGGCAGCATCTGGCCTGGGCTGGCGCGTTGATAGCTGCCATGGCTGTGCTAGTCTTGAGCCTTGTTTCCCGCTTCCTCATCAAAGACAGGAGCCCGCGTTAATGTCGGAACCCCAGAAAACCAAAATATCCGTCCGCCACCTGGATTTTTTTTACGGGAACAACAAGGCCCTCATAGATATCAACCTGGAAATGCCCGAGAATCAGGTGACAGCGTTCATCGGGCCATCGGGTTGCGGCAAGTCGACGCTCCTGCGGGTGTTTAATCGCATGTATTCTCTGTACCCTGGGCAACGGGCGACCGGCGAGGTACTGCTGGATGGCGAGAATATTCTCGCTCCCGGCATGGATGTGAATATGCTGCGCGCTAAAATCGGTATGGTATTTCAGAAGCCAACGCCTTTTCCTATGTCCATCTACGACAACATTGCCTTTGGCATCAAGCTCTATGAAAAATTACGCAAGGTGGAGATGGACGAGCGGGTGGAGCAGGCGTTGCGCCAGGCAGCACTTTGGGAAGAGGTGAAGGATAAGCTCAAGACGAGCGGGCTGGGGTTGTCCGGCGGGCAACAGCAACGCCTGTGCATTGCGCGCGCAGTGGCAGTGCAACCAGAGGTGATCCTGCTGGATGAGCCGACTTCTGCGTTGGACCCTATCGCCACCCTCAAAATTGAGGAACTGGTGAGTGAATTGCGCAATCAGTTCACGATTCTGATCGTCACCCACAACATGCAGCAGGCGGCGCGCGTCTCTGATTACACTGCATTTATGTATATCGGCGAGATGGTGGAATTTGGGCCTACCAATCAGCTATTCACCAATCCCAGTAAAAAACAGACAGAAGACTACATCACGGGTCGCTACGGTTAAGGAGCGCAGCTATGGACAAAGAACCACATATTTCCCAGCGTTTTGATGAAGAACTCCATGAGGTCCACGCCCTGGTGCTCGCCATGGGCGGTGTGGTGGAGGAGCAGATCACGAATGCCGTCAAGGCACTGCAGGAGTCAGATGCCGAACTGGCCCGTGAGGTGATTGGCCGTGACCACGAGGTGAATGGTTACGAGGTGCGCATTGAAGAGGAGTGCATCAATATTCTGGCGACGCGTCAGCCCGCCGCCAGTGATCTGCGTTTGGTGATGACCCTGATCAAGACCATCGCGGATCTGGAGCGGATGGGCGACAAGGCCAGCAAAATTGCCGATATGGCCTTGGCCATGGGACATGGCGCGCGTAACGACAATCCGGCCTTTCTCAGAGACGTGGGCGTCATGGCCGACTATGCCCTGAATATGTTGCGCCGCGCCATGGATGCCCTGGCCCGTGCGGATGCGGAGGAAGCCATTGCCGTTGCCAAAGGCGATGAGGTGCTCAACCAGGAATACCGTTCTGCCCTGCGCCGTCTGATTACCTATATGATGGAAGATCCGCGCACCATCACCCCGGCCATTGATGCGCTTTTTATCGCCAAGGCCATTGAGCGTATTGGCGATCATGCCCGGAATATCTGCGAATACGTCATTTATCTTGCTAAAGGGAAAAGTGTCCGGCATCTTCCATTAGACGAGGTAGAACAAAGTATCCAGAGGAAATAGCCATGGTGGAATCCACAGCCACAGCAGAACTCAAAAACTTTCTGGCGGCCGTGGACCTGGGTTCCAACTCCTTTCATATGGTGGTTGCAGAAGAAATTGGCTCTGATATCCGTCTGCATGATCGTTTGCGTGAAGGCGTTCGTCTGGCTGAAGGTCTACGCGATGACGGTAGCCTTGATCCTGCGGTAGAACAGCGCGCACTGGACTGCCTGGCGCGCTTCGGACAGCGTCTCCGCGGTATCCGCCCGGAGCGGGTGCGGGTGATCGGCACGAATACCTTGCGGCATGCGAGTGCTGGAGAAGGCTTTGTGCGTGCCATTGAAGAAACGCTCGGTTACCCGGTGGAAATAGTGGCTGGCCGGGAAGAAGCGCGTCTGGTTTACCTCGGCGTGGCGCACAGCTTGGCGGTAGACGCGCGTGAACGGCGTTTGGTTGCGGATATCGGGGGGGGTAGTACGGAGTTGATTGCGGGCCAGGGTTTTACCCCCGATTTGCGGGAAAGCCTGCATTTTGGCTGTGTGGCCTCTACCCGTGCCTACTTTCCCGATGAGCTGATTACGGCGGCCACCTGTGAGCATCTTGAAAAACGGGTGCGTATGGCGGTAGAACCCATGCTTGATGATTTTCTCCGCCATGGCTGGGATCAGGCGGTGGGTTCTTCGGGTACCATCAAGGCGATTGCCCGTGTCCTCGCGGAGAACGGTCAGGGTTCGCGCATCACTCACGCTGGCATGCACTGGCTGCGCGAGCAAATGATGCGTCTCGGTTCAGTACGTGCGCTGACCCAACTTAAAGGCCTGAAGGCGGATCGTGCCGCCGTTTTTCCGGGTGGATTCATCATTCTCTTCGCGCTCTTCGAGTCCTTGCGTCTGCAGGAAATGCGTTTTTCTGAGGGCGCTTTGCGCGAGGGGGCTATTTATGACCTGCTCGGGCGCATCCATCAGGAAGATACCCGGGAGATGAGTATCCGCAGCCTGCAGGAACGCTTTCACAGCCAGGTGCAGCGTAACCAAGGCATAGCGCAGTGGGCGGAGCACTTTTTCAAGAGGGCAGCCGTATCCTGGCCGCTCCACGGCGGGCATCAGCAATGGCTGCATTGGGCCGCTCTGACCCATGATATCGGCCTTGACATCGCCCATTCGGGATTTCACAAGCATGGTGAATACGTCTGGCGGAATGCCGATATTGCGGGATTCTCCCGTCGTGAGCAGGGCGTTGTTGCCGCGCTCGTGCGCGCCCAGCGTAAACGCCTGCCGGGCCTTGCTCAGTTACGTGCTCTGGGTATCGCGGCTGAAGATGTAGTGGCGTTGCAGCAGTTGGCGATCCTGCTACGCTTGGCTATCCTGTTTCATCGTGGCGCGACCCCACTGACGGCACCTCCGGGTTTGACCGTGTCCGGTAAAAAGCTGGTGCTGGCATTACCACCGAAATGGCTGACAGAAATGCCGCTGATGGCTGCTGATCTGGAGCAGGAGCAGGAGTGGATCACGCCAGATTTTTGCCTGCAATGGTAATCCTCTAAACCATTTGTTTTATCGACGCGAGGCGTGGGTCACGCATGTCAGAAGGTTTTGCTCACCTGGCCCTCATCACGGAAACCTATCCGCCAGAAGTGAACGGCGTAGCCCATACGCTGCAGCGTATGGTAGTGCAACTCCGCGAGCGCGGTTATCGGGTCACCGTGTTACGCCCGCGGCAGACGGGTGAAAGGGCAGGGGGCGACCTGTTTCGTGCCCTGTCTTTACCTTTCTATCCGCAGGTTCGGGTGGGGTACAGCCTGTCTGGCCACATCGGTCAGCGATTGCGGGCCTTGCGTCCGGATCTGGTACATATTGCTACGGAAGGCCCGCTGGGCCTCGCCGGACTTCGGGCAGCCCGTCACCTTAAAATCCCCGTGGTGAGCAGTTTTCACACGAATTTTGACGGCTATGCCCGGCATTATCGTCTGCAATTCCTGCAAGGGCTGGTGTTGCGCTATCTGCATAGTTTCCACAACGCCACCCGCAAAACCCTGGTACCTAGTCTGGGGACTTTCGCCCACCTGCAGGCGCAAGGCTTTCTTAACCTCGCCATGTGGAGACGCGGGGTGGATACGGCGCTCTTCAATCCCTGCCGACGCAGCGTAGCGCTACGCGCGCAACTTGGGCTGGATAGGGACGATGCGCTCTTGATTTATGTTGGGCGTCTGGCTCATGAAAAAAATCTACCTGTTCTGGTGAACGCTTACGAACGCCTGCGGAAAACTTGGCAGGGGCCGGGCAAGTTGCATCTCGCCCTGATCGGCGACGGCCCCCTGGCGGCTGGTCTCACCCGGCAGCGCCTCGCCGGTTTTTCCCTGGAGGGCATACAAAAGGGTGAGGATTTGGCGCGATGGTATGCGAGTGCGGATCTGTTCTGTTTTCCCTCCTGTAGCGAGACTTTTGGTAATGTCGTGCTGGAGGCCATGGCCAGCGCCTTGCCGGTACTGGCCTATGACGCCTCCGGCGTCAATGAACATTTCCCTTCGCCAGATGAAGGCGTCCTGCTTCCCCTGGAGGGTGATTTCGCCAGTGCCATAAGTAAGCTGCTTATGGATCGTGCGCGTTTGCGGGAAATGGGCCAGCGTGCCCGGCAACGCGCAGAAGGTCAAACCTGGACGCATATTATCGATGCGCTCCTCGAGGAGTATCGGAATAGCCTGGATAGCGTTTCTTAACCCGCCTCAAAACCAATTTGCGTCCACCAGCACCTTTGCTATTGTTGCGCATGCCGGAGATGCTCCTGGCAGAAAGGGGAGGATGCAACCATTGATGTGATCAACGAGGTGCTGAGCTGGTTGCATCTTCAACCCATTACGTTGGCGGTGATTATCGCCTTCCTGCGCCAGTATGGTTACTGGATCCTCTTTATTGGCACCCTGCTGGAAGGGGAAGCTGTGGTGATTGTTGCCGGTGCCTTGGCGCATGCCGGCGTCCTGGATCTTCCCATGGTGATATTTATTGCCTGGCTGGGCAGTACCCTCAACGACCAGGTGCTTTACCAACTCGGTTATCGTTATGGCGAACGCCTGCTGAATATTCTGCCGCGCTTTCTGCGCCGCCATGTAAATCAGGCCGAGGGCTTGATCCACCGTTTTGGTGACTGGGTGACGCTGCTCTTCCGTTTTATCTATGGCACCCGCACCATTACTCCTATTCTGCTGGGGGTACATCGCTATCCAGCGCGGCGTTATCTGTGGATGAACCCAGCTGCCGCAGCGGTGTGGGCGGCAGCCATCGCCGGGATTGGTTATGTCCTCGGTGCCTCGCTACAGAGCTTGTTGCAAGGCGTTCAGCATGTGCAGATCGTGCTCCTGCTGCTGTTGATCGTGGGGGCAGGGGTGTATTGGTGGTGGCATGGGCATGGTGAATAGCGCACTGTGGCCACATCATGGTGGGCAAGACAGGCACTTCAGGCTATCTGAACTTTACGACGATTTGCCAGAGGGCCCGGTTTTATGCTAAAAAGCGCTGGGCTTCGGCCTAATACTCACACGTACCGATACAGGTCAGCCGGGTGTCCGCAAGGATGGCTGCCTGGGGCGCGTGGCGGATCATAACCCTTGAAAACTGGAGAAACCCTATGAGCAGCAATGTAACCATGCGCGCCCTGCTAGAAGCTGGCGTCCACTTTGGTCATCAATCCCGTTACTGGCATCCGAAGATGGCGCCATATCTCTTTGGTGAGCGTAACCGCATTCACATCATCAACCTTGAACATACCCTGCCGATGCTGCGCACCGCGCTGAGCTTTATCGAGCAGATTTCCCGCAAGCATGGCCGTGTCCTTTTTGTCGGCACCAAGCGCCAGGCACGCGAGGCGGTCGAGCAGGAAGCCCGCCGCAGCAGCGCCTTCTTTGTTAATCAGCGCTGGTTGGGTGGTACCCTGACCAATTTCAAGACCATCCGTCAATCCATTCGTCGTCTCGATGAATTAGATCAGATGGCGGCCGACGGCACCATGGAAAAGCTGACGAAGAAAGAAGTGCTTACCCTGACCCGCGAGCGCGACAAGCTGGAGCGCAGCCTCGGCGGTATCAAAGACATGAACGGTCTGCCGGACGCCATCTTCGTGATCGACGTCGGCCATGAAAACATTGCCGTGCTGGAAGCCCGCAAGTTGGGTATCCCGGTGATCGGCGTGGTGGACAGTAACTGTGATCCACTGCTCATCGACTATCCCATCCCCGGTAATGATGACGCCACCCGCGCTATTCGTCTGTATGCCGCGCTGGTGGCTGATGCCATTCTCGACGGCCGTCAGGGTGGGGAATCAGCGCTGCTCGACGAATTTGTCGAGGTCGACGAAGAAACGATCGAAATCGACGCCGACTAAAGCATTCATCAGAACCAAGGAGCATTCATGGCTATCAGTGCACAACAGGTCAAAGAACTGCGCGAGCGCACCGGCGCGGGCATGATGGAATGTAAAACGGTACTGACCGAAGCGGATGGTGATATGGAGGCCGCTATCGACCTCCTGCGCGCGCGTGGTCTGGCCAAGGCCGACAAAAAGGCAAGTCGGGTAGCCGCAGAAGGGGTCATTGTCACCGCCCTCAGTGGCGACCAGAAGCGGGGCGTAGTGCTCGAAGTAAACTGTGAAACCGATTTTGTCGCCAAAAATGAAGATTTCCTGGCCCTGGCGAAAGATTGTGCTGAGCAGGCTCTGGCGCAGGGGTTCAAGGCAGCGGAGGCCTTACTGGCCGATGCGGAAGTGGAAGAACGCCGCAAGGGGCTGGTCAGCAAACTCGGCGAGAACATCAGCCTGCGCCGTCTGCAGCATCTGCAGGTCAAAGAGGGTGTGGTCGGCGCCTATATCCATGGCAGTCGCATCGGTGTGCTCGTGGCTCTGGAAGGCCAGGCGGCTACCAATGAACTCGGTCGCGATGTGGCCATGCATGTGGCGGCGGCACGTCCCGAGGTGATCCACCCCAGTCAAGTTTCTCCTGAGCGTCTGGCCCGTGAGAAAGAAATTCTCATTGCGCAGGCGGCAGACAGTGGTAAGCCCGCAGACATCATTGAGAAGATGATCTCCGGACGCCTGAACAAATTGCTCAACGAAATCGCGCTCACCGGGCAGCCCTTCGTCAAGGATCCTGATCGCAGTGTCGGTCAACTGATGCAGGGCTTCCCGGATGTTGAGGTGCTGGAGTTTGTACGTTTCGAGGTGGGTGAGGGGATTGAGAAGGCCCCCACCGCGGATTTTGCCACCGAGGTTATGGCACAAGTCCGGGGGTCCTGAATGACTGCGCCCGTGTATTCCCGCATCCTCCTCAAACTCAGCGGGGAGGCGCTCATGGGCGATGGCCAGTATGGTGTGGACCGTGAGGTCGTGCAGCGTATGGCCCGGGAAATCAAGGACGTTTCTGATGCCGGAGTACAGGTCGCTATCGTGATTGGTGGCGGCAATATCTTCCGGGGTATGGCCAAGGCGGCCGAAGGTATGGATCGCGCTACCGCTGACTACATGGGCATGCTGGCGACGGTCATGAATGCGCTCGCAGTGCAGGATGCCCTGGAACATCTGGGTTTGCCGACCCGGGTGCTGTCGGCGCTGCATATTGAGCAAGTGGCGGAGCCCTATATCCGGCGGCGGGCTATCCGTCATCTGGAGAAGGGGCGGGTCGTGATTTTTGGTGCTGGTACCGGTAATCCCTTTTTCACTACCGACACGGCGGCCAGTCTGCGCGCTGTGGAGATCAATGCCGAGGTAGTGCTTAAGGGAACCAAGGTCGATGGTGTTTACACCGATGATCCGGTTACCCACCCTGAGGCCATGCGCTACCGGGAACTGTCCTATAGTCAGGTGCTAGAGCAGAATCTGCAGGTCATGGATGCAACGGCCATCACCCTTTGCCGTGATAACGACATGCCGATCATCGTTTTTTCCATCAATAAATCCGGCGCGTTGATGCGGGTGATGCTGGGTGAAGAGGAAGGCACTTCGGTGCGCAGAGAGATTGCATGAGTATTCAAGAGATTAAAAAGGACTCCGAAACCCGGATGAAGAAGAGCATTGAGTCTCTAAAGGGAGAGCTCACCCGGCTGCGGACGGGCCGGGCCAGTGCCGGGCTGCTCGACCATGTGCAACTGGACTATTATGGGGCGCCGACGCCCCTGGCGCAGGTCGCTTCTGTTTCGGTCGCCGATGCCCGGTCGCTGCTCGTCACGCCGTGGGAAAAGAATCTGATTCCCAAGATTGATAAAGCGATCCGCGATGCCGGCCTGGGCCTGAACCCAGTGGCGGGTTCGGATAATGTGCGGGTTCCGTTGCCAGCGCTCTCCGAAGAACGCCGCAAGGAAATGGTCAAAGTGGTCCGGCAGGAGGGCGAGGGTGCGCGTGTAGCTATTCGCAACATCCGTCGCGACAGCATTTCTCAGGTTAAAGAACTGCACAAGCAGAAAACTATCTCGGAAGATGAAGGGCGGCGCGCCGAGGAAGAATTTCAGAAGCTGACGGACCGCTTTATCGACGAAGTGGACGCGGTGGTGGAGGCGAAGGAAGCTGACCTCATGGAGGTCTGATCTCATGTCTTCCGCTGCCGAAAGCCTGCCTGCTATGCCACGCCACATTGCCGTCATTATGGATGGCAATGGCCGCTGGGCTTACCGTCAGCACTTGCCGCGGGTGGCTGGCCATCGGCGCGGTGCGGAGGTGGTACGGGAAATGGTGCAATCCTGCGTGGATCTCGGCATTCCCTACCTGACGCTTTTTGCCTTCAGCACCGAAAATTGGCGGCGTCCGGTCCTCGAAGTGCGTTTGTTGATGAATCTCTTCCGCCTTTTGTTGCGGCGCGAAGCCCGTAAACTCCATGAGAATGGCGTTCGCCTGTGCATCATCGGCGATCGCAGCGCATTGGATCGTGATATACGCCAGCTCGTCGAAGAGGCTGAGGCGCTCACTTGTAACAATAAGCGGCTCCAGCTCAATCTTGCAGTGAATTACGGCGGACGTTGGGATATTGCGCAGGCAGCACGCGCCGCCATGGCGGCAGTGCAGGCGGGAGAACTCGCCCTTGAAGACTTCTCTGCGGCACACATTGCCCGGCATCTCAGCCTGGCAGACATCCCCGAGCCCGACCTGTTGATTCGTACCGGTGGCGAGGAGCGCATCAGTAATTTCCTAGTTTGGCAGTTGGCTTACACCGAGTTTTATTTCAGTGATACGCTTTGGCCGGATTTTGACCGTACGGCTTTGGAGTACGCCCTGCAATCTTTCGCGCATCGGCAACGGCGCTTCGGACGGACGGGCGATCAGGTGCTGGAGGACGATTGCTCCGTCAGCGACTGATTACCGCTTCCTTGTTATTCCTGCTGGTTCTTGTGCTGATCTTTTGGGCACCTTTCTGGGTTTTCCTCGTTTTCCTCATGTTGTTGGCGTTCCTGGCAGGACAGGAGTGGGGTCATCTCAGTCTGATAGCCTGGCCAAACGGGTTGGCCCTGGTATTGGCAGGGCTGCTTCCGATGCTCATCTTCTCGCAGCATCTTCCCTGGTCCGCGCTGGCACAGGGCAGCGCGATCTGGTGGGCGTTGCTCGCGGTGTTGCTGATGCTGATGCCGCCCTCTCTGTTACGCGGGGCCGCGGCCTGGCAGCGCCCGGTGAGCGCTATGGCGGTCTTTCCTGTGCTTTTACCTGCTTTGCTGTTCAGTCTGTCCTTGCAGCAGCGTGCCCCACAGTTTTTGTTATGGGTGATTCTGGTCATCAGCGCGGATGATGTGGGGGCGATGACATCTGGTAAAATCTGGGGGCGTCATCGATTAGTACCACGCATCAGTCCTGGCAAGACCTGGGAGGGCTTGCTGGGCGGCTTGCTTGCCAGCGCCATTATGGGCACACTGGGCGCCTGGATGTGGATAGGTGCAGCAGGCTCGAGCCTTCGTTCCGGCGCCGTTTTGGGCTTGGTTACGGGCACCTTCGCGGTCTTGGGAGATATTTCCGAGAGCTTTCTGAAACGCCGCGCCGATTGCAAGGATAGTGGCCAGTTGTTGCCGGGGCATGGAGGCCTGCTGGATCGCTTGGACAGCATGAGTGCGGGCATCCCGGTGTTTGTAGCCGGGCTTTATTATCTGGGTTGGTGGAAATGACACGAGGCATCTGCATACTCGGGGCTACAGGCTCCATCGGCAAGAGCACCCTGGATGTGGTATCGCGCCACCCCGATCAATTCCGGATCGTTGCGCTCACCGGTAATCATCGTGTCGCAGAGATGCAGGTGCTGTGCGAGCAGCATCATCCTGAGTTGGTGGTGATGGCCGCTCCAGAGGCCGCGCAGCAGTTGCGCGTTGCCCTGGGTGATGTGGGCCTGAAGAATATTCGTGTGGAAAGCGGCCGGGAGGCACTGGCAGAGGCAGCGCGTATGCCAGGTGTCGATGAAGTGATGGCGGCCATTGTGGGTGCCGCCGGTTTGTTACCGACCCTGGCGGCGGTGGAGTCTGGCAAAAAAGTCTATCTGGCCAACAAAGAATGTCTGGTGATGGCGGGTAGTCTGTTCATGGAGCGGGTGCGGCATCATCAGGTGATACTGCTCCCCATCGACAGTGAGCACAATGCCGTATTCCAGTGCTTTGCCGAAGGCAAAGGCGTGCGCCGCATTCTGCTGACGGCTTCCGGGGGACCTTTCCGGACCTGGCCCGTGGAGCGCATGGCGGCCGTAACGCCGGATCAGGCCTGCGCCCATCCCAACTGGGTCATGGGCCGGAAAATCTCCGTAGACTCCGCGACCATGATGAATAAGGGTCTGGAGGTCATCGAAGCGCATTGGCTCTTTAATCTCCCCGCATCCCAGATTGATGTACTGATCCACCCGCAGAGCATCATCCATTCCATGGTGGAATATGTGGATGGCTCCGTGCTGGCGCAATTGGGTAACCCCGATATGCGCACCCCCATTGCCCATGCCCTGGCCTATCCGGAGCGCATGGAAAGTGGGGTTTCTTCGCTGGATCTGGCGCGTGGGCCGGACTTGCAGTTTGAAGAACCCGATTTGCAGCGTTTCCCCTGTCTGGCGCTGGCCTTTAATGCCCTGCGGGCGGGTGGTGCCGCAGCGACTGTGCTGAATGCGGCTAATGAGGTGGCGGTACAGGCCTTCCTGGATGGCGCCCTGCCATTCTCGCGTATTGCGGCCGTTGTTGAAGACACACTCAGCGAATTACAGCCTGCTGCCCCGGATCATCTGGATGCTGTGCTGGCCGTCGATCAGCGTGCGCGGGAAACGGCAGTCCGCCATCTTAGTCGCCATAGATTGGGTATGCAGTGACCTTCCTGAGAGCAAATGCAGATTCTTGAGACCATAGGGGCCTTTATTCTGGCTATCGGCATCCTCGTGCTGATCCACGAATCTGGTCATTTCGCGGTCGCCAAATTGATGGGCGTCAAAGTGCTTAAGTTTAGTGTAGGCTTTGGGCCGACCTTGATCAGCCGCCGTTGGGGGCGGGATCAGACGGAATATGTGATTGCCGCACTACCCCTGGGCGGCTACGTCAAAATGCTCGGTGAACAGGGTGGTGAGCCAGTCCCGGCCGAAGACAGTAAACGGGCCTTTGATAACCTTGCGCCTGGTAAACGCTTTTTGATTGCCTTGGCGGGCCCGATGGCCAACCTCCTGTTTGCCATCGTGGCTTATGCGGGAGTGGCATGGCTTGGCATCCCGGGATTAGCGCCCATCGTCGGTCTGGTACAGGATCATTCCCTTGCGGCTCAGGCGCAATTGCGTCCGGGGGAACGCATCACGATGCTCGACGGGCGGCCTGTCTATACTTGGGAGGATATGCGTATGGGGCTCCTCTCAGCAGCGGTTGCACGCACCCCGGTGACCCTGCAGACGATGCGCAGTGATGGTGTTCAGGTGACCCACGTGCTGTCTCTGCAGACGCTTACCGCTGACACGGTGGGGCCAGACTTTATCAGTAAAGTTATTGGGATGGAGCCTTACCTGCCCGCCGTCATCGGTGCCGTAGAGCCGCGTAGCCCTGCACAACTGGCCGGGTTGCGGGCAGGAGACCGCATTGTCGCCATGAATGGTCAACCGATTCCCAGTTGGGAGAGTCTGGCCCGGCATGTCGAGTCGCACCCCGATAAAGTCATCCAACTACGCTATCTGACGGCGCAAGGGCTTGCAAAAGCCGTAAGTCTCACCCCGCAGATGTTTCTCGACAAGGCCGGAAAGCCGGTAGGCCGTATCGGCGTCATCATGGCACCGTTGCCCAAAAATTTGATCGTACTGCGCGAGCGAGGCTCTCTGGAGGGCCTGATCTACGGGGTGCGAACGACTTGGCAGATGTCGTTCATGACCGTCGAGATGATCGTGCGGATGGTGCAGGGTTTTGTATCCCCGGATAATATCAGCGGTCCGATTGCCATCGCGGAATTTGCCGGGCAGTCTGCACAAGCTGGTCTGGCGCCATTTTTGTCTTTTCTCGGGCTGATCAGTATCAGTCTGGGGGTGCTGAATCTTCTGCCCATTCCGATTCTGGATGGGGGCCACCTGGTGTTTTATGCCGTGGAGATGGTGCGTGGTAAACCACTCCCTGCGGCGGTGGTGCAAAAAGCGCAGCAGATCGGTATAGTGCTGCTTCTGATGCTCATGTCCTTCGCCTTCTACAATGATATTATGAGATTGCTGACACCGTGAAAAAATTCAGCCTCAGTTCGGCCTCTCCCATCCTTTTCGCTGCCGGTGTGGCTTGTGTTGCCGCCGCTTGGGCGGCGCCAGCTTGGGCATTTACGCCCTTTACGGTCAAGAATATAGAAATTCGTGGCCTGGAGCACATTGCACCCGGCACAGTCTACAACTACCTGCCCATCCATATTGGCGAGCAGGTGGATGACCAGAAGGCGCAGCAGGCCATCAAGGATCTCTATTCTACGGGATTCTTCAAGGATGTGACCATTGCCCGCTCTGACGACAATCTGCTGGTCATCGTGCAGGAGCGGCCCATCATCTCCGGTATCAAGATGACGGGCATCAAGGCTTTTTCCAAAAGTGAGGTGAATGGCACGCTCAAGGGTGTCGGCCTGGTGGACAGGCACATCTTTAATCGTTCGGTCCTTGATCAGGTGGTGCATGGCCTGCAGGAGCAGTACGAAGGCATGGGCTATTACAATGCCAAGATTCATGTGCGGGTAGAAAAGTTGCCGCGCAACCGGGTTGCCGTCCATATTGACGTGAAGGAGGGCGAGCAAGCGACCATCAAGCAGGTGACCATTGTTGGTAATCATGCCTTCAGTGAAAGCCGTCTGCGCGGCCTTTTCAGTATCGGCGCACCGGATGCTTTTTCCTTTTTTACCAAGAATGATCGTTACTCGCGTGAAAAGCTTATGCAGGGCCTGGAGAAACTCCATAACTATTATCTGGACCGGGGTTATCTGAATTTTGATGTCGAGTCCACCCAGGTACAGGTGTCTCCAGACCGACGCTTTGTGTATATCACCGTCAATGTGAACGAAGGGGATCTCTATCATATCCAATCGGTGGGTCTGAGTGGTGATTTAGTCGTGCCGAAGCCGGAACTGGAAAAACTGGTGGAGATCAAGCCCGGCGAAGTGTTTTCCCGAGCCAAGATCAACGACACCAATAGTGCTATTGCGGATAAGCTGGGAGACTTGGGCTACGCTTTTGCCAATACCACACCGGTGCCTAAAGTGGATGAAAAAACTCGCGAAGTGGTGCTAAACTTTGCGGTGGACCCAGGTCGTAAGGTTTATATTCGCCGCATTGAAATCACCGGTAATGACAAAAGCCGGGACTATGTGGTACGGCGTCAATTCCGGCAGATGGAAGGCGCGCTTTATGATGGTGCGCTGATCCGACGCTCCAAGATGCGTCTGCAGCAGACAGGTTTTTATGACAAGATTGATACCAAAACCGTACCGGTTCCTGGGCATCCTGATCAACTGGATCTGGACGTCCATGTGAGCGAAAGGCCTACGGGCAGTTTTAGTATCGGTGTCGGCTACTCCAATGCCCAGGGTATATTGTTCAACGGTTCGATCAGTCAGAACAACTTTATGGGTACGGGTAACGCCCTGTCTTTCTCGGCGAATGTGGGCAGCCTCGGGACGGCGTATAACCTTTCCTTTACAGACCCGTATTTTACGCCGGACGGCGTTAGTCTCGGCTTCAGTCTGTATCGGAACGACACCAATCTTTCCACTCTATCCGTAGCCCCTTATCAGGAAATAGACTACGGCGGAACTGCCACGCTGGGTATCCCGGTGATGCAGTATGTCTATGATTATATGTCGTTGGGTTTTAGTGACACGACGATTAATCTGTTTGCTAATCCGCCGGCAATTTACCAAGATTACGTCAATACATTTGGTAATACGGCCACAGCGTTGACGGTTGGGAATGACCTGACTTATGACAGCCGGAATTCCCCGATATTCCCCACCAACGGTTTCTACGGAAGTCTGGCGCTGAAGGCGGCGGTACCCCCTGCGAAATTGCGTTGGTATAAGGCGGAGATTAAAGCGGACTATTATCATCCCATTACCTCCTGGCTGACAGGCGGATTGAGCGGGCGCTATGGCTTTATCAACGGTTATGGCGGTCTGAACGTGCCATTCTTTAATAACTACTATATGGGTGGTCCAACCACCTTGCCGGGTTATCAGACCTATTCGTTAGGACCACAGGTGGGTGGCTACCCCGTAGGCGGTACTCGCGAGTTGCTGTTCAATGCCAGCTTGTATTTCCCGCTTCCGGGCCTCGCAGACAATAACAATTTCCGGATGTCTCTGTTTATGGCCAGCGGGTGGGTTTATGGTGTCAACGCGGACACTAGTGGAAATAACTACTCTTACAACAATAATTACTTCCCGAGTTTAGGTCAAATGCGGACGACGGTGGGTATCGGCTTCCTGTGGATCAGCCCGATGGGACCGCTACGCCTGTCTGTCGCCGTACCGCTCAACAAGCAGCCGAACGATTTGACCCAGCCCCTGCAGTTCACCGTGGGTAATAACTTTTGATGGTGCGGTGTTAGAGTATGAATTGGCAACTGCGTATTGGGGTCGTTCTCCTGTTGATGCTGACTTCGGTGGCGGCGTGGGCAGAGCCGCTGAAGGTCGGTTTTGTGGATCTCGACCGCGCGTTGCGCGAATTGCCCGAGGCGCAGGCCGGCGCGACCAGTCTCAACAAACAGGTAGAGGCGAAGCAGAAGGAAATCGAGGCTAGGCGGCAACAGGTCGACACCTTTCAAAAGACCCTGGAAAAAGATTTTCCGCATCTGACCAATACGCAAAGGCGGGAACGAGAGGCGCAATTGCAAAATATGATTCTCAATTTGCAACAGTTCCAGCGACAGGCCCAGGATGGTTTGAATTATCAACGTAATCAGATTCTGAAAAACATACAGGATCAATTGGTCAAAGTGGTGAGCAGGATTGGGCGCGCCGGGCATTATACGGTTATCCTCAACGATAAATCTGTGCTTTATGTCAATGGCGCCATTGATATTACCTCGCAGGTGGTGGCAGCGATGGCGAATAAACCAGTTCCTGCTCAGTCGGCTGGCAGCAAATAGCGTGGCACGCAAGGAATATCTTCTCAGCGATCTTGCGGCGGTGGCGGGCGCTGAGTTGCGTGGTGATGCTGCATATAGGATCACTGCACTGGCACCACTGGAAACGGCGGGTAGTGGTGAGCTGGCTTTTTACCAGGATTCCCGCCTGCGCAGACAGTTGGATGCAAGCAAGGCGGGGGCGGTGATTATAACACCGCAGGACGCTGAGACATATTCAGGCCAGTGTCTGCTGACGGATAATCCCTATGCGGCCTTTGCACGGGTCATGCAGTATCTGCATCCTGTGGCGATGCCTCAGCCGGGGTTGCACCATACGGCACAACTGGCGCGAGACGCGCAGGTAGATCCTGGTGCCCGCATTGATGCCTACGTGCAGATAGAGGCTGGAGCGGTGATCGCGGCAGGTGTCTGGCTGGAGGCCGGTACCTTTATTGGTGCGGGCACGGAGGTGGGACGTGGGTCACATCTTTACCCTGGTGTTAAAATTTATGCGGGCTGCAAGCTGGGCGCCGATTGCATCCTCCATGCGGGCGTGGTGATTGGTGCTGATGGTTTTGGTTTTGCCGAGGCAGATGGCCGGTTTCTGAAGATACCGCAGGTGGGTCGTGTACTTATTGGAAATGGCGTGGAGATTGGCGCCAACTCCTGCATTGACCGAGGTGCGCTGGCAGACACGGTGATTGAAGATGGGGTAAAGATAGACAATCTGGTGCAGATCGGGCACAACGTCCAGGTCGGCGCGCATACGGTTGTCGCCGGACAGACAGGTATTGCGGGGAGTACGCGGGTTGGCCGTCATTGTCGTATTGGTGGTCAGGTGGGGATTACCGGCCACATAGAAATTGCCGATGGCTGTGTGATCGCCGGACAGAGCGCGGTGACTCGTTCGTTGCGTTGTCCCGGTGTTTATTCAGGGGTGATCCCTGCACAGGAAGTGAACCGCTGGAGACGTATCGTCGCGCGTCTCGACGGGCTGGACGCACTGTTTCGTCGGATGAAGCGAATCGAGCGTGAAGTCGAGCAGGATTTATCTACAAATGGGGAGCCGTCTGATCGTGAATGAACTGAATATTCAGGATATTCTTAAACGCTTGCCACATCGCTATCCATTTCTGCTGGTGGATCGGGTGGTTGAAATAGAGATAGGGAAGCGTTTACGTGCTTTGAAAAATGTCACCATGAACGAGCCGTATTTTCAGGGGCATTTTCCGGGATTCCCGGTTATGCCGGGTGTGCTCATCATTGAGGCGCTCGCCCAGGCGGCGGCCCTTCTCGCCTTTGTTTCCGAAGACAAGAACGGCGAGAATGCAGCGGTTTATTTTGCCGGGATCGATAAGGCACGTTTCCGCAAGCCGGTGACGCCCGGCGATCAGCTGGAACTCATCGCCAATGTGAGCCGTCGGCGTTCCGATATGTGGCAGATGGAAACGGTGGCGCTGGTCGATGGCGCGGAAGTCGCTTCTGGGCTGCTATTGGCCACATTGCGCGAGCATGCCCAATGACCGCGCAGATTCATCCGCAGGCCCTCGTCGATCCCTTGGCCCGGATCGGCGAGGGTTGCGTAGTCGGGCCTTTTGCGGTCATTGGTGCAGGGGTAGAAATTGGCGATCACTGCCAGATCGGCGCGCATACAGTGATTGAAGGCCCTAGCCGTTTGGGAGCCCATAACCATATCTTTCAGTTTGCGTCGGTCGGCACTGCTCCGCAGGACCTTGGCTACACAGGTGAACCTACTGCACTTGAAATCGGTTCGCACAATACGATACGTGAGTTTGTGACCATCAATCGCGGCACCGTGAAAGGTGGTGGAATAACGCGGATTGGTAATCACAACCTCCTCATGGCTTACTGTCATGTGGCGCATGACTGTTGTATCGGCGATCAGGTGGTGATGGCCAATGCGGCAACACTTGCCGGCCATGTCAGTGTCGAAGATTACGCCATCCTTGGCGGCCTGTCGGCAGTGCATCAGTATGCACGGGTGGGGGCTCACGCGATTCTCGGCGGCGGGACCATGGCACCCCTGGACATCCCGCCCTACATGATGGCGGCAGGTAATCACGCCAATTTGCATGGCATTAATGTGCGCGGTTTGGCCCGGCGCGGGATTTCCCGGGAGACCATTTTGCAGATTAAGCGGACTTATCGCCTGCTCTTTCGCTCAGGGCGGCGTCTGGAGGATGCGATGGATGAGGTCCTACAGCGCGGATTGACTGCTCCAGAGGTGGCTTACCTTTTGGATTTTATTCGTAATACGCATCGCGGAATTACCCGACCATGATCAATATACGAACCGGCGTTATTGGTGTCGGCCATCTTGGCCGCTTTCATGCGCAGAAATATGCCGCAATCTCACAACTGGCAGGTGTTTTTGACGAGAATGGGGAACGTGCCGCGGAGGTTGCCGGCGAATTGGGGTGCCATGCTTTTCCCAGCGTTGGTGCGTTACTGGCTGAAGTGGATGCGGTGTCCATTGCCACTCCCACCTCTACCCACTTCGCAGCGGCGGAAGCGGCCATGCAGGCCGGTGTGCACTGTCTGGTCGAAAAGCCCTTTACCCTGGATACCGAAGAAGCGGATGCGCTGATCGGCATGGCGCAGGAGCGCCATCTGGTGCTGGCGGTTGGTCATATCAAGCGGGTACATCCGGCTATTCAGCATTTGCGGCAGGCTGGCTACGGAGCGCCCCGCTACCTGGAGGCGGAGCGTCTGGCGCCTTTCAAACCAC
This sequence comes from Acidithiobacillus sp., assembly GCA_037440305.1. Taxonomy (GTDB): domain Bacteria; phylum Pseudomonadota; class Gammaproteobacteria; order Acidithiobacillales; family Acidithiobacillaceae; genus Acidithiobacillus. The sequence continues at coordinate 12,279 of JBBIUH010000002.1, read as the reverse complement.
GCTCGCTGGATATCGACGTCATCATGGATCTGATGATTCACGATCTGGACCTGACTTTACTGCTGACTGGCGCCGAGCCCGTGGATGTGCGCGCCGTGGGTGTCGCGGCGGTGACGGACAAGGCGGATATGGCCAATGCCTGGATGACGCTGAATAATGGCACTGTGGCCAACCTGGCGGCCTCACGGGTAGTGCGGGAGCCAGCGCGGCGCATGCGTATCTTTTGGCAGGATCGTTATGCGTCGGTGGATTTTCTCAACAACACCCTGCATATCTACCATCGCGGTGCGGGAACAGTGCCGGGAATTCCCGGCGTGCGTGATGAGGCCGTGGAGTTACCCAAACGGGATGCTCTGGCGGCGGAGATTGAGGATTTCCTGAACGCCATCGTAGCGCACCGGCCGGTGTTTTGTGATGGCATCGCGGGTCGGCGGGTGCTGGCGGCGGCGCTGCAGGTGCGGGTAGCCGTGGAGGCTTTTCTGCAGCATTGAGCGTATGCCGGTGCAGGTTTTGACGTTTTTTTGGACGGTGATGCATGACTCAAAATACAGCAATTCCCATGGTCGATTTGCGCGCGCACTTTGCGCCGCTGCGGGATGAGATTCTGACGGGGATAGGGAAAACTCTGGACGAGGCCAGCTTTATCCTGGGAAATCATGGACGTGCGCTGGAGGCGGAGGTGGCAGGCCTCTCTGGCGCTGCCCACGGTGTAGGCTGCGCTTCCGGTACAGATGCCCTGATGCTGGCCCTGCGTGCCTTGGAGATCGGTCCCGGCGACGAGGTGATCGTCCCTACCTTTACGTTTATTGCGACTGCGGAAGCCGTGCTTTATGTGGGTGCTACGCCGGTTTTTGTGGACGTGGATGATCGTTTTTATGCCATGACCGTGGCCAGTATCGAGGCCGCTATTACGCCGCGGACCAAAGCGATCATCCCCGTACATCTCTACGGCTTGCCCGCGAATATGCCCGCCATCATGGCGCTCGCGCAGAAGCATGGTTTACGGGTGGTTGAGGATTGTGCCCAAGCCATTGGTGCCGAAATTAACGGACAGGGGGTGGGCAGTTTTGGTGATATCGGCTGTTTTTCTTTCTTCCCCAGCAAAAATCTCGGCGGTGCCGGAGACGGCGGCATGGTGGTGACGGCGGATGCGGAGCTGGAACGTAAACTGCGCGGACTGCGCAACCATGGTTCCTGGCAGACCTACCACCATGACGTGTTGGGCTATAACAGCCGCCTCGACGAAATGCAGGCGGTGATTCTGCGGGCGGAGTTCCCGCATCTGGCGGCTTATAATACCGGACGGCGGCAGGCGGCAGGGTGGTACGCCGAGCATCTGGCGGGTCTCGACCTGCAATTGCCGGAAGCTCCCGCAGATTATCACCACGTATTCCATCAGTTTACGATTCAGCTGAATGCGCGGGATGCGCTGAAGACCGCCCTTCATGCTGAAGGCATTGCCAGCGCCATTTATTATCCGATTCCGGGACATCAGCAGAAGATGTTTGCGCACCAGGCCCAAGCCCATTGCCCGGTGGCAGACCGTCTGGCGGAGCGGGTGCTCTCTCTGCCCATGTTCCCGGAGCTGCGTGAGGAGCAGATTGCCAGGATCGCTACCGTGATCCGTCGCACCCTGCACGGCTAGGGCCTTGAGCAAGGCCTTTATCCTTGCGGTAGAGCGTTCCGGCGAAAATCTCGGGCTGGAAATCATGGCGAATGCAGCGCAGGCCGGACTCGATCTGCAATGGTCGGGGGTGGTTGGATCCCGCCTGCAGGCAGCGGGAGTGGAAAACATTGCCGATGGTGAAGTACTGGCGATGATCGGGTTGGTCGAAGTCTTGCGACACTACAGCCGCCTGCGCAGGCTCTATGGGCAGATTCGGCAGCATCTGCAGGCGGAACGGCCGGATTGTGTGGTACTGATTGACCATCCGGCTTTCAATCTGCACATCGCCAAGATGGCTAAAAAACTGGGCATTCGAGTGCTCTATGTGGTAGGCCCACAGATATGGGCCTGGCGCTCGCAGCGGATTCATCAGATCAAGCGCGTGGTGGACCACATGCTGGTTCTTTTTCCCTTTGAGGTGCCCATTTATGCACAGGCGGGGGTGCCGGTGCATGTGCTGGCACATCCTCTATTGGCGCAGACTGCAGCGGCGCCAAATCAGGAAAGCGCACGGGCAACACTGAACATGGCGGCAGATGGCCAGGTGCTTGCGCTTTTACCCGGGAGCCGGCGTGGTGAGCTGGAACGGCTGGCGTTGCGTTATGCCGAAACGGCGCGACGTTTGCGCGAACAGATGCCGGATCTGCGGATTCTGGTGGCCTTGGCCAGGGAGGAGTCACGTCCCCTCTGGGAGCTGCTCTGGAAACAGGGTGCCGGGCCGGAAGATGCACGGCTGGTGGTCGCTCAGACGCAAACTGTGCTAGCGGCCGCTGATGTGGTGCTGGTCGCCTCCGGTACCGCCACACTGGAAACCGCACTCATGCAGCGCCCGGCGGTGGTCGTCTATATTTTGAACGCGCTCACCTTTGCTTTCGTCCGAAGACTGGTGAAGACCCCTTTCGTGGCCATGCCCAATATTCTGCTCAAAGAGGCCGTATACCCGGAATTCCTGCAGGATGCCTTCGTGCCCGCCCAGGTAGCCGGTGCGCTGGCGGCGCTTTTGGGTCCGGCGGGTCCCGCGCAGGTGGCGAAATTGCAGAAACTGCGCGGTCTGCTGGAAGGTGATTCTCCCGAGCAACTGCAGCAGGTGCTCCGCGAGATGCTGGCGTGAAGCTGGTGAATTCATGAAAAGTGCCCCAATCCTCGAACATTATGGACCCCGGTGTGCGGGCGTGGATGAAGCGGGGCGGGGGCCCCTGGCGGGGCCGGTGGTGGCTGCGGCGGTGATTCTGCGCGCACCCCTTTATGGTCTGGATGATTCCAAGAAAATGACGGCGGCCGCACGGGCGCATTGGGCCGCGCGTATCCGCAGTGAGGCCATGGTCTGGTCGGTGAGCCGGGCTGCGGTCTGGGAGATTGAGCGCTACAATATTCTCCAGGCATCGTTGCGTGCCATGGCGCGGGCTATCGCCGGTCTGCCCCGGCGACCTCAGCGGATTCTCGTCGACGGCAACCAGCCGCTTCCCGGCTGGCAGGTGGAGACGCTGGTGGGCGGCGATGGCCGGGTGGATGCCATCGCCGCGGCGGGTATTCTGGCCAAAGTGGCACGGGATGAGGAGATGCAGTTGCTCGACAGGTATTACCCTCAATATGGGCTGGCGCGGCATATGGGTTACGGCACGGCGGTGCATCTCCAGGCGTTGCGACGCTGGGGTCCCTGCGCGCTGCATCGGCGTGGCTTCGGACCCGTCGATCGGGCCTGGGAGACGCGGCGATGAGTGCGCCTCAGTTTGTCCATTTACATGTGCACTCCGAGTATTCTTTGGAGGATGGCATTATTCCGGTGAAGGCGCTGGCCAGGCGCTGTGCGGAGCGCGGTATGCCGGCGGTGGCGATCACCGATCATGGCAATCTTTTTGCCTTGGTCAAATTCTATAACGCTGCCCGTGGACAGGGCGTCAAACCGGTGATTGGCAGCGAGATCTGGGTGCATGATGCGGCAGAGCCGGAACAGCCGGCCAGCCTTGTCCTGCTGTGCATGAATAAAACCGGCTACGGTAACCTCAGTCGCTTGCTCAGCCGGGCTTATCTGGAGGGCAGTCGCCACGGACGTCCGCAGATCGACGCGGCATGGCTGGAGGGCGCGAGCGACGGTCTCATCGCCTTGTCTGCGGCAGGCCAGGGGGAGATCGGGCGTACCCTGCAGCGCAATCCGCAACAGGCGAAAAGCCGGGCGCAGCACTACGCACAGCTTTTCCCGGAACGTTTTTATCTGGAAGTGCAGCGCAATGGCGAGGCTGGGCAGGAAGCCCTGGTTCAGGCCACGGTGGCGCTGGCAGGAAAACTGGAATTACCGCTGGTGGTCACCAACAACGCCCACTTTCTCGATGCGGCGGACTTTGCGGCCTTCGATGCGCGGCAGTGTATTTCTGCGGGCTTTACCCTGGACGACCCGCGCCGTCCACGGCGTTTTACGCCGGAGCACTGCCTGCCGGACCCCGAAGAAATGCGGGAGCGTTTTGCGGACCTGCCGGAAGCTTGCGACAATACCGTCGAAATCGCGCGACGCTGCAATATGGAGCTGGTGCTCGGGCATTATGCGCTCCCGGACTACCCCATTCCCGCCGGTCAGTCCGTGGATGAATATTTGCACGACGCGGCGCAAAAAGGTCTGCAGGAACGCTTGCAGGAGTTGCGTATCAGTGACGACGCCAGGTTGCCTTATCACGAGCGTCTGTTGCGTGAGGTCGGCGTCATTCAGCAGATGGGCTTTCCTGGTTATTTTCTCATCGTCGCGGATTTTATCCAGTGGGCAAAAAATAATGGCGTCCCGGTAGGACCGGGGCGTGGCTCCGGCGCCGGATCGCTGGTGGCCTATGCACTGCGGATCACCGATCTCGATCCCATTGGCAACGGCCTGTTGTTCGAGCGCTTTCTCAATCCCGAGCGCGTTTCCATGCCCGACTTCGACGTGGATTTCTGCATGGATCAGCGCGACCGCGTCATTCAGTATGTGGCCGACAAATACGGTCGCGACCGGGTCGGCCAGATTATCACCTTTGGGACGATGAAAGCGCGGGCAGTAGTACGGGATGTCGGCAGGGTGCTGGGTCTGCCTTATGGCTTTGTCGACCAGTTGGCGAAGTTGGTGCCGGGCGATCTGGGTATGACCCTGGCGAAGGCCCTGGAGGAATCCGAGGAACTGCGCCGCCGCCAGACCGAGGAAGATGATGTCCGCGACCTGTTGGACATCGCCCTGCGCCTGGAGGGTTTGCCACGCCACGCCTCGACTCATGCCGGTGGCGTGGTGATTTCCCCGGAGCCGCTGGCCGACCGTCTGCCGCTCTTTAACGACGGCTCTGAGGGGGGTGGTAACGTCACCCAGCTCGATAAGGATGATGTGGAGAAGATGGGGCTGGTAAAGTTCGACTTTCTCGGGTTGCGCACCCTGACCATCATTGATATGGCGGTCAAACTCATCAATGCCGATGCGGCAGCGACGGGCCGCGCACCAGTGAATATTCAGCAATTACCTTTGGACGATGCGGCGACTTTTGCCTTGCTCAAATCCACCGAGACGGCGGCGGTCTTCCAACTGGAATCGTCGGGTATGCGCGATCTGGTGCGGCGCCTGCAACCGGATACCTTTGAAGATATTGTTGCCCTCGTCGCCCTGTTCCGGCCTGGGCCGCTGCAGTCAGGTATGGTCGATGACTTCATTGCCCGTAAACATGGCAAGGCGCCGGTGACTTTTCTGCATCCGGATCTGGCGCCGATCCTCGATGAAACCTACGGGGTGATCGTCTATCAGGAACAGGTCATGCAGTCTGCCCAGGTGCTGGCTGGCTATTCCCTCGGCGGCGCCGATTTACTGCGGCGGGCCATGGGCAAGAAAAAGCCGGAGGAAATGGCCAAACAGCGCAGCATTTTCCTGGAAGGCGCCCACAAAAATGGTTTGGCCGCGGATCAGGCCGGGGCCATCTTCGACCTCATGGAAAAGTTTGCCGAATATGGCTTTAACAAATCTCACTCGGCAGCCTATGCTCTGGTCTCCTACCAGACCGCTTATCTGAAGGCCCACTATCCACAGTTTTTTATGGCAGCCGTGCTGACCGCGGATATGGACCACACCGACAAAGTTGTGGCCATGATTGTCGAGTGCGCGCGTATGGGCCTGCGGATTGCTCCGCCGAGCGTTCAGCGCAGTGTGCTGGAGTTCCGACCGGAGGGGGATAGTGATATCCGCTTTGGTCTGGGTGCTATCAAGGGCTTGGGACGGGCGGCTATTCAGGCGATTCTCGACGCCCGTAGAGAGGGATCCTTCCTGAATCTTTTCGACCTGCTCTGCCGGGTGGATACCCAGAAAATCAATCGTCGTGCCCTGGAGGCGTTGATTCGCGCCGGAGCCATGGATGACTGGAGCGTGTCGCGGGCCAGCCTGATCGCTTCGGTGGACGGTTGTATTGAAGCAGCGGCGCAGTTTCAGAGCAGTCAGGCGAGCCTGCAGGAATCGTTGTTTAGTGGACGGGAAGCGTTGCCGGTAGCCCCGCCGCTGCTGTCGGCCGAAGCGTGGAGCCTCACCGAAACCTTGCGTCAGGAACGGGAAACCCTGGGCTTCTATCTCAGCGGTCACCCCATGGACAGTCTGCGGGATGATCTGGCGGCGCTGGGAGCGATGCCTCTTGGAAACATCCGTACCGGGACCACGGTATTGGTGGCCGGGTTGGTGGTAGCGCGGCGCAGCACCCGGACCAAGCGCGGCGATCGTATTTATTTCCTGACCCTCGACGACGGTCGGGGGCGGCTGGAGGTCGTCGTCTTTGCCGAAGTCTGGGCGCAGGCTGGCAAGGTCGGGGAGGGTGAGGAACCGGTGCTGGTTCTGGGTGAGGTAGGCGAGGACAGCTATTCTGGTGGCCTCCGACTCAATGCCCTGCGCGTGCTGGGTACGGCGCAGGCGCGTGAGGAACTGGCTACCCAACTGATCCTGGAGCTGGAAGTCGCTGCAGATGTGGCTCCGCAAGATCTGCTTGTCGTGCTCCGTAAATACCCTGGCCAAACGGCCTTGCGTTTGCGTTTGCGCGTCGGTGACGATATTGTCGCGCAATTGCGGGTGACGGAAAGCCTGAGCTTTGCGGCGAAGCCCGCCGCTATCGCCGCCTTGGTGGCGCTGGCACCCACGGCGCGCTGGCACTGGGACTATCGGCCGGTAACCCTTCTCGTCAATAATGTCATCCCCTTGGAGCGTGCCCGGCATGCGGCGCGACGCCCGGCCTGAGCGCCGTCCTGTTCGGAGTGGTAAGGAGTGAACATGAAAATCAGTTATCTGGACTTTGAACAATCGGTGGCGGAGCTAGATGCCAAGGTGGAGGAACTCCACGCCCTGAATCAGCCGGGTATTGCCGATGACATCAGCCGTCTGGAGGTCAAGGCGCGCAAGGAGTTGCAACGTATTTACAGCAAGCTTGGTGCCTGGCAGACGGTACAGGTGGCCCGTCATCCACAGCGGCCTTACACCCTGGATTACGTGCAGGCCCTTTTCACGGAAGTACAGGTGCTGGCAGGCGATCGCGCCTTCGCCGATGACCAGGCTATTATTGGCGGCCTGGCCCGCTTCAATGGACAGTCTATCGTCTGGATGGGACATCAGAAGGGCCGCGACACCAAAGAAAAAATTCAGCGCAACTTTGGGATGCCGCGTCCGGAAGGCTATCGTAAGGCTTTGCGTCTGCTCCGTCTTGCCGAGCGTTTTGCCTTGCCGGTATTTACTTTCATTGATACGCCCGGAGCTTATCCGGGTATCGGTGCCGAGGAGCGCGGCCAGAGTGAGGCCATCGCCCGTAATCTCGCAGTGATGTCCGACTTGGCGGTACCCATTATCTGCACGGTCATTGGCGAAGGCGGCTCCGGCGGGGCGCTGGCGATTGGTGTGGGTGACCGGATGCTGATGCTGGAGTACGGGGTGTACTCCGTCATTTCGCCGGAAGGCTGCGCCTCGATCCTCTGGAAGAACGCCGCCATGGCAGCGGAAGCAGCGGAAACCCTGGGTATCACCGCACGTCGTCTGCAAGGAATGGGGCTGGTCGACGAAGTGCTGGCGGAGCCTCTCGGTGGCGCGCATCGCGATCCTGAAGCGGTCTTCGCGCTGGCACGCGAGCGCTTTGCCCATCACCTGTGGGAACTGCAGGCGATGGATACCAGCAAGTTGCTGACCACCCGTTACGAACGCCTGATGCACTATGGGGTCGTCGGCGCCGCCTGAGCTGGAGCGCCGTCTCCAGGCGCGTCTGCAGGGGGATTTGCGTCCCCCGGACGGACGTATACTCTATGTGGCCTACAGTGGTGGCGGTGATTCTACGGCCCTGCTCGTGGCACTGCTTTCTTTAGGGTACACCGTCCATGCCTTGCATGTGGATCACGGCTGGCACCCGGACAGTGCTCAATGGGCCCGGTTCTGCCAGCAGCAGGCTATGGTGCTGGGGGCTTCTTTCACCCTGCTGCGCCTGCCCGCAGACACACCGGGCGAAGGACCGGAGGATCAAGCCCGGCGTGCCCGCTATGCCCTTATGGCGGCGCAGTTGGCGGAGGGCGACTGGCTGTTCACGGCGCAGCACTTGGAAGACCAAGCGGAGACTCTGCTTTTGCAACTGTTGCGCGGTGCTGGTGTAGCAGGGCTGGCGGCCATGCCCGGGCAGCGCCCTCTGGGAGCCGGGCTGCTGGTCCGACCCTTGCTGGATGTACCCCAACAGGTGCTGCGGGATTATCTGGAACAGCGGCACTTACCCTTTCTGAATGACCCTGCCAATGTCGATGTGCGCTATGACCGGGTACGGGTGCGCAATATCCTGCTCCCGCAACTGCGCGATCTGGGCTGGCCTCATGCGGCGGCCAATATCGCCCGCGCGGCGGATAATCTCGCCGATATGCGGGAAATCGCGGCGGACTGGTTTAGTTTGCGTTGGCAGCGGTATCGGGCAGATTACCCGGAACTCCCTGCGGAGCGGCTCTCCCTGGAGTATTTGCAGTCCCTCTCTGCTGCCGCACAGCGGGTTTTCCTGCGCGGATGGCTTCAGAAGCGGCAGATTCCGGTGCCGAGCCGGGAGCGTCTGGAGGCTCTGCGGGACACGGTAGTGCAGGGACGCGGGGGCGCGAGGATTCAGTGGGAAGGGGGACAAGCCTGGCTACAGGGCGGACTGCTGCGCGCCTGGCTGCAACCGCGCGCTACGGCGGAAAAGGAATGGGAAGAGGGCCCCTGGTGTGCCGTTCCGGGAAAACCGCTGCCGATCCCTGACTGGCTGTGTGCTCTCCGGGATACATCACCGGATGGCTTTCATCACGCGCTGGCGGGGCGTTTTGTGGGGACAACCTTATACTGGCGCCGCCGCCGCCAGGGGGAACTCACCCTAACCGGACAAGGCCAACATCATCCGCTGAAGAAATTGCTGCTGGAGGCGGGGGTCCCACCGGATCGGCGTGCGGATGTGCCCTTACTCTGGGACGAAGCGGGGCATTTGCTACTCATTCTGGGTTACTACACCGCACCCTGGGCGAGTGCCCCCCATGGGGGCACGGCCCTCTGCCTCTGGAATGCCGGTACTCAGCCTACCGCCGGCAGGGGCGTCGGCTCGACGTAGTGCAGCGGCTGCCCGTGCGCGTTGGGGAGAATCTCGCCTTTGTCGAAAACCACCCGGCCGCCGACAATGGTAGTAATAGGCCAACCCGTCAGTACCCAGCCATTGAAGGGGCTCCAGCCCACCTTGGTGAACATCTCCTCATTGCGGACGGGCTTTTCATGGATCATATCGACCAGGGTCAGATCCGCATCCCAGCCTACGGCAATGCGCCCTTTGTTCACCACGCCATAGAGGCGCGCCGGGTTGTAGCACATCCAGCGCTGCAACTCGGCCAGACTGCAATGGCCGTCGCGCATGGCGGTGAGCATCAGGGGCAGGCTGGTTTCCACGCCGGGCATGCCGGAGGGCGCGCGGGGATACCCCAAGGATTTGTCTGCCAGCAGGTGCGGGGCGTGATCCGTAGCAATGCAATCGATTACACCGCTGCGCAAACCCTCCCAGAGGGTCTGACGATCGTGCTCGCTGCGGATAGGGGGGTTCATCTGCGCCAGGGTACCCATTCTGGCATAGGCATCGGTCGTCAGAAAGAGATGGTTGGGAATCGCCTCACAACTGATATAAGGCGTCTTTCCCTGCCGTAAGAACTCGGTCTCGATGGCCGTGGAGAGATGCAGGACGTGCAGACGGCGCTGATATTTTTTCGACAGCCGAACGGCTCGCCGGGTAGCGATCAGCGCCGATTCTTCATCGCGGATACGGGAATGATCGGCGGGATCATCGCTGTTGGTAAACCGGGCGCGCCGCTCACGAATGCGTGCCTCATCTTCCGCATGGACCGCTATCAGTTTGCGGCCATGGGCGAAAATACGATCCAGGTCTTCTTCCTTGTCCACCAGTAAATTGCCGGTACTGGCACCCATAAAAATCTTGATGCCGCAGGCGGCATCGGCTGCCAGCAGATTGTCGAGATTGTCGGGGGTGGCCCCGATAAAAAATCCGTAGTTAACCACGGATTTTTCGGCACCGCGCGCCAGCTTGTCCGCCAGAGCAGCGGGGCTGGTAGTGGACGGATTGGTGTTGGGCATTTCCAGAAAACTGGTGACGCCACCTTTGGCCGCTGCCCGCGAGCCGCTGGAAATATCTTCCTTCTGCTCATTGCCGGGTTCGCGGAAATGCACCTGCGGGTCCATAACGCCGGGCATCAGCATATGACCTTCGGCGTCAATCACCGTATCGGCGGCACGGTCTATATCCCGATCGATGGCGACAATGCGACCATCTTCGGCAAAAAGATCCCCGTGATACAGTTCACCGGAGGGTAGCGCGATGCGCGCGTTACGGATCAGCAGACGCATGTCATCAGTCCTGCGCCATCTGTTTCTCGCGTTTTTCTTCCAGCGTTTTGCAATCAATGCAGAGGGTGGCGGTAGGGCGGGCTTCGAGGCGGCGCAGGCCGATCTCCACGCCACAACTTTCGCAGTAGCCATATTCGCCGGTCTTGATGCGGTCGAGGGCCTGGGTGATCTTGCGGATCAGCTTGCGTTCCCGATCGCGGGCGCGCAGTTCCAGGCCCATGTCTGTCTCCAGACTGGCCCGATCATTGGGGTCGGAATAGTTGACGTTTTCCATCTGCATGTGTTGTACGGTACGGTCGACTTCTGCCATCAGTTCGCCGCGCCAATCTTCCAGAATTTTCTGGAAATGGGCGATCTGCGCGGGGCTCATATACTCTTCGCCGGGGGCGGGCTCGTAGGGGGTGAAGGCGGTGAACTGCTGGGCTGCGCCGGGCGCTGTTTTCGCGGGCTGGAACGTGTTTTGGTCCATGGGAGCTTCCTGTCTTTGTGGTAAATCCGCTTACGTTTAACAGAGAATAGCCGTTTTGGCAATCTAGGGCATGCTGGTTACAATGGCCCGACCAGACTGTTTTGGATGCCGTGGGTTTACCAGGTGATTATGGCACTTTTTACCATAAATTCAGGAGATAATGATTCATGCCTTTGCGTGCGCTGATCTTTGATGTGGACGGGACCCTTGCCGATACCGAACGGGATGCCCACCGGGTTGCTTTCAATCAGGCTTTTGCCGAAGTCGGCCTTCCTTTTGGCTGGGATGTACCGACCTATGGCCACTATCTGAAGGTTACCGGCGGCAAAGAACGCCTCAGGACTTTCCTGAATGAACATCCGCAATTGCCACAACTGAGCGATGCTGACATCGCCTCTATCCACCGTCAAAAGACCGGGTATTACGTGGAGATGATGAATGCCGGGCTATTGCCGCTACGCCCCGGTGTGGAGCGTTTGCTGAATGCGGCACGGGATCATGGCCTGCTGCTGGCCATTGCCACGACCACCGCGCCAGCCAATGTCGAGTCCCTGTTGAAGAGCACCCTGGGTGCGGAGGCGCCGCAGCGCTTTCATACGATTGGCGCCGGGGATATTGTCCCCCACAAAAAGCCCGCAGCGGACATTTATACCTATGTGCTGGGTCAATTAGGTTTGTCTGCCGTAGACTGCCTCGCGATTGAAGACTCGGCGAACGGGCTGCAATCAGCCCGTGGAGCGGGACTCGCCACCATTATTACCCAGACGGAATATACCGAAGGACAAGACTTTAGCGCAGCGCTGCGGGTTCTCGATCATTTGGGAGAAACGGTATTCCCTGCGCACGTCTTGCAGGGCCAGGCCGCTGGGGAACAAGTGGTCGTGGATATTCCCATCCTGCAGGGGTGGTGGGCGGATAGCCGCGAAGTTTGAGTGTGTGGGAACGTTGTCAGCGAGCGTCATGCGGTCAGCATCCCCAATCCAGTCAAACCCAGAGCTTGGCAGCCATCAGCAGTATGATGATCGCCATGATCACTTTGACCCACAGTTCTCCGCGGCGGCTCACCGTAAGTCTGGTAGCCAACCGTGCGCCTATCATGCCACCTATGCCGACGATAACGCCGATGCCCCAGTGAACTTGACCCATCCATGCGAAGATAAGGAGGGTAGGCAGTATATATATTGAGATAATGAGGGTTTTGTAAGCATTTACTCGCGCTAGATTTTTGGTGAGCAAATGGCGCAGGGCAAAGATGAAGAGGAAGCCGACACCTAGCTG
>JBBIUH010000001.1:0-55186 GCA_037440305.1 Acidithiobacillus sp. | reverse complement strand
TCGCTTGGGAGCTGTTTTGATGACCCAGGAGGCTGAGCAGCGATGTATATACCGAAAATCGGCTTAACCCACATATTTTTTGAAACATTGCAGAACTTCCAAGGGGAACGGCTGTCAAAAATCTACGGTATTCGTCAAAAAAAGCGTCACGATCTTCCGCCATTGCAAAAAACTGGCATTATAATTCCATCAAATGGCCATCCCGTTCGATTTGCTAGCGACAGAATTTCAAAAATTCTCTTTTCCTGTCAGGCACTATGTAGGAAAGTGGCAAGGGCCTTGGTTACAATCTCGTTCAGACTGCTGTGATCTTCCAACGCCCTGGTCTGTGCGTCACGATGCAGTTCCGGCGGTATGCGCACCAAAAAACGTCCAGACGCAGGCTTTTCCGGCTCTTGGTTTAGTTCTGAACACATGCGCAGGTATCCCTCTACAGCTTCGGTGAAGTGCTGCTTGAGTTCGTTAACGGCCTTTCCTTCATAGGTCACGATATCGCGGATGTTGAGAACTCGCCCGTGGAGAATGTCATCCTCTGCGTCATATTCCACGCTGCCCCAATATCCTTTGTGTTCCAATCTATTCTTCATGGATTGATCCCCGCTGATTCCAATAGCTCCCTGACCGCTTTCACCTGATACGCCTTGGCTTCCTTCTGAGGGTGAGGCCGATGCAGAAAGGCTCGCCTGTCACCCAGGACGACCCGGATGGCCGAGCCGTCTCCTTCGACCAGCAACGCCGCCACAGGACAGCGCTGAAATGGCAACAATGCAAGGGCGGGCACCCCGGCGATGCTTCGCTCAGTGCTCCCGCGCCGATGCTTCGCTCATTCCCCACATCCAGGCAGAAATGCGCAAAACCGGATGCCGGGAGCAGCGGGCCGTTGCCGGTTTCCAGCAAGGCCAAATCGTGGTGGTGCAACCCGGCCGTGTAGAATTTCATGCCGGGCCGCTCGCCGACAGGCTTCAGCCCCAGGATTTCCCGGTAAAAGCGATCGGAGATGGCCAGTTTGCGGACTGGGAGGAGTACGTGGTTGATGCCGTGCAGCATGGTTTACTCCTTTTTTCAAATCCACCCGTTAATAACCGCCGCCGCGTGCCCGATAGGCTTGCAGGGCCATCCAGGCCGCCACGGCCATCGGCAGGAGGCTGACCAGTCCGGGAGCAACCACTGCCCATCGGGCGACAGTGCCCCGGTGCCGAATGATTCCGGCCATCCCGGAACCCGCCGCAAGCGACACGAGCAACCAGGTCATCACGGCCACAGAGGTGCCCGCATAAAACCGGAGGTCCACCAGCAAAGCGCCCAGGATCAGAATTCCCACATCAGCGCTGGGTGAATGCCAACGCGACCCGGCGACGAGGATGGAAAACAGGAGGAGGATAGCCAACACCACGGCCAGCGCCGCGCCCAGTTGAGCCAGCAGGATGCTGCCCGACAAGGGCGCCACGAGCGCCACTCCGACGGCCCCGACGAGCAGCGTGGTTCCCGCAGGTTTCTGCTCCTGGCGGTGGGGGGTCAGGGAGAACCACAGAAGGGACCACAGAAGCGTCACCGTCAGCCAGACGTAGAAAGCGGAGGACATGCTTTCCTGCCGCAAGATCGGCCACAGCAGAAGGAACGAGGAAACCCCGGCGGCCACTCCCCGCGCCCCGTAGCCCCAATAGTTCCGGTCAAGGCGATCAGCAAGGGCCACCGTTGCCCCGCCCGCCACCGCCAGCCACGGCAACCACGACAGTACCGTGCGCGGCGGAAAGGAAAAGTCGCGGTAGATCACCGCATAGCCGCCAAAAAATCCTGCCAGCAAGACTGGTCCCCAAAGGATGGTCCGCCAGCGGAAATGGTTTCGGGTTCCCCGGTACATTGCCACACCGAGCAACGTGGTGACGGCAGCGGGCAACAGGGCGCTATCCTCAATCAAGTGCCGGACGAATCCGGATTGCCAGAGATTCCACATAACGATACTCCCCGACGGGAAGGGGCGCCGCCATCGCCGGCTGGCGCCCGGAAGGCTCTTTAGTCAGCCGTGCGGATACCCTCGATATTCACGTGCAGGCGCACCGTGTTGGCGATCATGCCCGCATAGGCATCCATGCCGAAAGCGCTGCGCTGGATGGTGGTGGTGGCTTCATATCCCGAGAGATAGCCGCCCCAGGGCTTGGGCAATGCAGGCACCGGCCCGGCGCCAACCTCCCGCAGATGAAAAATCACCGGCCGGGTCACGCCATGGATGGTCAGCTTCCCGTACAGCAGGCCGGCATCCTTGCCGGTGGGTTGATAGCGCGTGCTGGAGAAAGTGATATCGGGGAACTCCTTGACGTTGAAAAAATCGGGTCCCCGCAAATCGTGGTCGCGCAGGGCGAGGTTGGTATCGATGCTGGCCGCGGCAATGCGGATATCCGCCTTGTCCGCCGCGGGGTCGGCTGGATTGAAGGTATAGGTGCCGGACATCTTGTCAAAGCGCCCCACCACCACCGCTACCCCGGCATGACCAATGGTGAACCAGGCGAGGGAATGGTCAGGGTCGATCCGATAGGTTCCAGCTGGGCTATCGTTCAGCGTGTGATAGACGGCCGCATCGGCTGACGGCGCTATCCCGGCGGAGAAAGCGATGGAGAGGATGGTGGCCCCCAGTGCGGTGGAAAACTTGTTCTGTAACATGGCAATACTCCTTTGAAAGTGAGGGGAAACGGTTACTCGACCGCAAGGCTTTTATGCGTGCCATCGCAAAAATGGCGGTGGGCGGATTGTCGGCAGGCGCAGATCGCCACCCTTTGTGGCTCAGCCAGGTCCACGGCATAGGGCTCCAGCCCGCTGTCCTGATGCGAACCATCGCAGAACGGCAGGTTGGCGGAGCGCCCGCAGGCGCGGAAATGGTAACTGCCTGCTTCCAGGCTCATAACGTAAGGTGTCGGGTTCATCATGACCTCCGTGATTCAAGGTTAATCTATTCGCATCATGATGGTCATAATGCGTACTATATGGATAGCACAAGAATTGTCTCTATGCAAACTATATTGGCTGAGGACCCTGGAACCGGTCCCGCAACTGACGCAGCGCGCGGCGAAGCTGCTCCATTTCACCTGCCTCCGCATCGGTGAAGGCCCGCTGGAGATGGTCCATATGGGCGGGAAAGACTTGAGAAAACAGCGCCTCGCCAGCCGGGGTCAGGACGGCGCAAAAACTGCGACGGTCCCCGGTCGGCACCTCCCGGCGCACGAATCCCTTGGCCTCCAGGCGGTCGATGATACCCGTCAGGGTCCCCTTGGTGATGAGGGTCTTCTGGGCGAGTTGGCTCAGAGGCATCCCTGGGGTATTGCCCAGCGTGGCGATAACGTCAAATTGCGCAGGAGTGAGGCCCATCTGCCGGACATGGGCGGCGGAATAGGCGGAAAACGCATGGTAGGTCTGGGAAAGCTCCCGCAAGACGGCAAGAAACGGTTCCTTGGCCGCAGCCCCCGATGTCACCACAGCGGAAAGCAGTGCCGTTCCTTCCCCCGTTATTCCATCACGCATCCCTATCCTCCCGTTGAGGTTTTCAGTTGAATAGTCCTATATAGAACTATTTACGGCGCAGGTCAAATGGATGAAACGCATGGGCATCGGCGGTGGCAGATGGGGGACATAAACACGGACCGCACATGCGGGCCATCGAACTTCCATATCAGACGGCTCTCGGCCAATTCCGCCTCTCGCGCCTGAACGTCCGTTCCTGGCCGGTAACCGCCCATTCAGACAGCCCCCATTAGGCATACAGAAGCCTACCGCGAGGCGTAGGAAGAAGTGGCAGCCCGTTTATTCCCAGCTCAGCGCCCCGCCGGTCTGATACTCGGTGACCCGCGTCTCAAAAAAGTTCTTTTCCTTCTTGAGATCCATCATTTCGCTCATCCACGGGAAGGGATTCTGTACGCCCGGATACTGCTGCGGCAAACCGAGCTGCACCAGGCGGCGATTGCCGATATATTTGACGTATTCCCTGAAGACCGGGGCATTCAGGCCGAGCACACCGCGGGGCATGGTATCGTCGGCGTAAGCACATTCCAGCTCTACGCCATGGCGGATCAAGTCGATGATTTCCTGCTGGAAAGCCTCCGTCCAGAGTTGCGGATTTTCCACCTTGATCTGGTTGGCCATATCGATACCGAAATTGCAGTGCATGGATTCATCGCGCAGGATGTACTGATACTGCTCCGCCGCGCCCACCATTTTGTTCTGCCGGCCCATCGCCAGAATCTGGCTGAAACCCACATAGAAAAAGGTGCCTTCCATAATCGCCGCAAACACGATCAGCGAGCGTAATAACTTCTGATCATTTTCCAGGGTGCCGGTTTTGAAATGGGGGTCCGCCAGAATGTCGATAAAGGGCATCAGAAACTGATCCTTATCCCGTACCGATGGCACCTCATGGTACATGTTGAATATCTCGCCCTCATCAAGGCCTATGGATTCGACAATGTATTGATAGGCGTGGGTATGAATGGCCTCTTCAAAGGCCTGGCGCAGCATATACTGGCGGCATTCCGGGGCGGTGATGTGACGATATGTGCCCAGCACAATGTTGTTGGCCGCCAGACTGTCCGCCGTCACAAAAAAGCCCAGATTGCGCTTCACGATACGCCGCTCGTCTTCGGTCAATCCCTTGGGGTCCTTCCACAGGGCGATGTCCCTGGACATCTGAATTTCCTGCGGCATCCAGTGGTTGGCGCAGGCGGCGAGGTATTTGTCCCAGGCCCACTGGTATTTGAAGGGCACCAGTTGGTTGACATCGGCGTGGCCGTTAATGATGCGCTTGTCTTCGGCGCGCACCCGTTCAAAACCGGTCATGTCAGCCTCCTCGATGCCACTAACATGCTCCGGACGCATCGCTAACGGTCCATTGAGAATGGGTTCCTTACGAAGATTTTCTTCAAAACTTAACATGATGTTTTCCTTTTTTAAACCATTCCCGTATCACTGGCAGGCTTCACAAGTCGGATCATCAATCGCGCAGGCTTTGGGTTGACCTGATACAACCGCATTGAGGGTGCCCGTCTGCACCGTCGATTTTTCCGCTGCCGTGGCGCCCAGTGAGCGCAGGTAGTAGGTGGTTTTCAGGCCGCGTTTCCAGGCCAGCCGGTAGGTCTCGTCGATTTTCTTGCCGGAAGGCTGGCCGAAATAGAGGTTGAGACTCTGGGCCTGATCCAGCCATTTCTGCCGCCGTGCGGCCGCTTCCACCAGCCATTCCGGGTCGGTTTCAAAGGCATTGGCATACAAGGGCTTGATGCTGGCCGGAATGCGATCCACGGGCATGACCGAACCATCGAAGTATTTCAAGTCATTGACCATGACCTCATCCCAGAGTTCCAGGCGTTTCAGATCGTGGACCAGACAGCTGTTCACCACCGTAAACTCGCCGGACAGGTTGGATTTGACATAGAGGTTCTGGTAAATCGGCTCAATACCCTGGCTGACACCGACAATGTTGGAGATGGTGGCGGTCGGCGCGATAGCCAGGCAATTGCTGTTGCGTATCCCCGCTTTGACCTTGTCGCGCAGCGCGGCCCAATTCAGGCGCTGGCTGCGGTCCACATCCACGCCGTGCTCGCGGCTGGCCGCGAGCCGTTCGATGCTGTCGATGGGCAGGATACCCTGACTCCATAGGGACCCTGGGAAGCTCTGATAGCTGCCCCGTTCACGGGCTAGATCGGCCGACGCATCAATGGCATGGTAGGAAATGACTTCCTGGCTGATATCGGCAAAGGCGAGGGCTGCGGCCGAAGCGTAAGGAATCCGCATCTGCAACAAGGCATCGGAGAAGCCCATCAGCCCCAGGCCCACCGGCCGGTGCCGCAGATTGCTGTTGCGCGCCTTGGCGACGGCGTAGTAGTTCATGTCGATGACATTATCCAGCATCCGCATGGCCACCCGAATGGTGCGGCTCAACTTCTCCTCATCCATCAGCGCCAGCAACTCTTCCGGGCTGCTGTCCTCGCGTAATGCGCCGGAGTCGGTGCTCGTCGTTGCCCGCAAATGGGACACCAGGTTGACGGACCCCAGGTTGCAGACGGCAATTTCCCTGGCATTGGTGTTGAGGGTGATTTCGGTGCAGAGATTGGAGCTGTGCACCACCCCGACGTGCTGCTGCGGGCTGCGCAGGTTGCAGGGGTCCTTGAAGGTGATCCAGGGATGGCCGGTCTCGAAGAGCATGGTCAGCATCTTGCGCCAGAGATGAATGGCGGGCATGCGCTTGAACAACTCGATGCCGCCCGCATCCGCCATGCGCTCGTAGTGCTCATAGCGCTCCCGGAAGGCCGACCCGGTGAGGTCGTGCAAATCTGGCGTTTCGTTGGGGCTGAACAGCGTCCACATGGCGTTGCTTTCCACGCGCTCCATGAAGAGGTCAGGGATCCAGTTGGCGGTATTCATGTCGTGGGTGCGGCGGCGGTCGTCGCCGGTGTTTTTGCGCAGTTCGAGGAATTCCTCGATATCCATGTGCCAGGTTTCCAGGTAGGCACAGACCGCGCCCTTGCGCTTGCCGCCCTGATTGACCGCCACCGCCGTGTCATTGACCACCTTGAGGAAGGGGACGACGCCCTGCGACTTGCCATTGGTGCCTTTGATGAAGGACCCCAGGGCGCGCACCGGCGTCCAGTCGTTCCCCAGGCCGCCACTGAACTTGGAGAGCATGGCGTTTTCCTTGATGGCTTCGTAGATGTCATCAAGGTCGTCACCCACCGTGGTCAGGAAGCAACTGGATAACTGCGGACGCAAGGTTCCGGCATTGAATAAGGTCGGCGTCGAGCTGACGAAGTCGAAGCTGGACAGCACTTCATAAAAGGCAATGGCATGGGTTTCGCGGTCGATTTCATTGAGCGCCAGCCCCATGGCCACCCGCATCCAGAAGGCCTGCGGCAATTCGATGCGACGCTCCCGCACATGCAAAAAGTAGCGGTCATACAGAATTTGCATGCCCAGATACTGGAAGTTCAGGTCCCGCTCCGGCCTGAGCGCGGCGCTGATACGCTCCAGATCATATTGCCCCAGACGCGGGTCGATCAGCTCATTCTGGATGCCGGTTTGCAGATAGTCGCGGAAATACTGGGGATAACGTGCGGTCATCTCCGCCTGAGTCGTCGGCTCACCGAGCACCTCCCAGCGCACGCGGTCGAGGAGCAGCCGCGCCGAGGCATAGGCGTAGGCGGGATCGCGCTCGATCAGCACCCGGCTGGCAAGAATGGGGGCCTGAAACAGCTCATCCTCGCTGATACCGTCGTAGAGATTCTTGACGGTGTTGCCGAGGATGGCATCTATCGACACGGCGGTGCCCAGGCCACTGCAGGCTTCTTCGATGACGGCGCGCAGTCGTGCCATGTCCAGTGCCCGCTGGC
Organism: Acidithiobacillus sp.; assembly: GCA_037440305.1. Lineage (GTDB taxonomy): Bacteria > Pseudomonadota > Gammaproteobacteria > Acidithiobacillales > Acidithiobacillaceae > Acidithiobacillus. The sequence continues at coordinate 47,822 of JBBIUH010000001.1, read as the reverse complement.
TGCCATCCGGATGGCTGACCTTGATAACCGGGGTCTCGGCTGGGGTTCCCGCCACAGCTTGCTGGCGGCGTTCCCGCGCGCGCTCCTCGCGATAAAGTACATAGGCCCTGGCGACTTCGTGTTCGCCAGCGCGCATGAGCGCCAGTTCCACCTGATCCTGAATGTCTTCAATGTGAAAGGTGCCGCCACCCGGCTGGCGCCGTTTCAGTGCTTCAATCACCTGTTCCGTCAGACGGCTGACGAGGTCACGGACGCGCGCGCTGGCCGCTCCGCTGCCGCCTTCCACGGCCAGGAAGGCCTTCGTCATGGCGATGTGGATCTTGCCGGCGTCAAAACTGACCATCGCGTTGTTGCGACGAATGACTTTGTAATGACTGGCTTCGGAAGGGTCGTAGGCAGGATTGCTGATGATGGCCTGGGCGGCAGGATTGGACATGGGCGACTCCTATGATCGGGGCGATAGTGGACGCAAACTGCGAGGCAGCGTAAAGGGATACGCCGGGGCGGCGTGCAAAAACGGATCGCAGAGCGCCCAAGCACTAAATATAGACCTGTTTCTGCTGGTGTCAACTATATCTTGTGCGTAATGTCGTGCACAAGTCTGGCAAAAGATGTGGATAACCTAGCCAGGAGTATCATTTCACAATGAAATTTTATCTCTTGTCCGTGGGCGGGCGGCAAGGTACCTCTGTCGGTTTATGGATTTGGACTTGTTCTAAACCACCGGTTGGGCGCATACTGGTCACATTATCTGTCAGGAAGGAACGTCATGACTGCCTCAGCCTTGGAAATTGCCCGCGCTACTCTTTTTGCTCCCGGCGGAATCAGCGAAGGGGAGTTGGAAAAAGTATTCGGTCGCCTCTCCCATCGCGCCCTGGACGACGCTGACCTGTATTTTCAATACAGCCGCAGCGAGGGCTTCAGTCTGGAAGAAGGGGTCGTGAAGTCGGGCAGTCACTCTATCGAACAAGGCGTGGGTGTGCGGGCGGTGCGCGGTGAACGTCAGGGTCTGGCCTATTCTGACGAAATCGCCGTGGATGCGTTGCTGACGGCGGCAGATGCGGCGCGTGCCATTGTCCATCATCCGGGACAGGAGAAAGGGCTGGTCTGGCAGCAGCGTCAGGGGCTGGCGCTCTATCCGCCTGTCGATCCTCTGGCTTCTCTTCCCAATAACGAGAAAATCGCCCTGTTGGAGCGCGTGGAATGGGCCGCCCGGGCCTGTGATCCGCGCATCGTTCAGGTGATGGCCAGCCTGAGTGCCCGTTTTGAGGTGGTGCTGGTGGCGCGCCTCAATGGCACCATGGCTGCCGACGTGCGCCCCCTGGTGCGCCTCAACGTCTCCGTCATTGTCGAGCAGGGCGGTCGGCGCGAGCAGGGCAGTGCTGGTGGCGGCGGTCGTTACGATTATCAGACCTTTCTTCAGGGCGACATGGCTGAAGACTTTGCCCGGGAGGCCGTGCGTCAGGCTCTCGTCAATCTGGAGGCGGAGGCGGCCCCTGCCGGCTGCATGGAAGTGGTCCTCGGGCCGGGATGGCCGGGCATATTGCTGCATGAGGCTATCGGCCATGGTCTGGAGGGTGACTTCAACCGCAAGGGTACCAGCGCCTTCAGTGGCCGGGTCGGCCAGCGGGTCGCTGCGCCGGGCGTCACGGTTGTCGATGATGGTACTCTGGATGGCCGCCGCGGCAGCCTGAACGTCGATGATGAAGGAACCCCGACCCAGTGCACGACGCTGATTGAAGATGGCATCCTCATAGGCTACTTGCAGGATACCCTCAATGCGCGCCTGACCGGAACGCGGTCGACGGGTAACGGGCGTCGCGAATCCTACGCGCACTTGCCCATGCCGCGGATGACCAACACCTACATGCGGGCCGGGGATCGCGATCCCCAGGAAATCATCGCCAGTGTTAAACGTGGGCTCTATGCCGTCAACTTCGGGGGCGGCCAGGTGGATATCACTAACGGCAAGTTCGTTTTTTCCGCCTCTGAAGCGTATCTTATTGAAAATGGGAGGATAATCCGGCCAGTCAAAGGCGCCACCCTGATTGGCAACGGCCCGGATGTGCTCACCAGGGTTGAAATGATCGGCAACGACCTCCAACTAGATACGGGAGTGGGCACCTGTGGCAAGGATGGCCAGAGCGTGCCCGTAGGTGTTGGGCAGCCGACGCTGAAAATCCGTGATCTGACCGTGGGTGGAACACAAGGTTGAGAGCCCTGCTCTTGTCAGGTGGTCTTGGGAAGACTAACATCGAACGATATATTGGTCTTATAATCGGTCTAATTCTCCCGTTTGGGGGGTGTGCGAATGAATAATGTCTTAAAAAATGTGCTGTTGTGGGTGGCGATTGGCGTCATTCTGATGCTGGTGTTTCAGAACCTCAATACGAGTAGTTCGACGCCGGCCCAGGCTATGGATTTCTCGACCTTCGTGAATAGTGTCAAGCAGGGTCAGGTCGCCGATGTCACCATCAACGGCAATCATGTGAATGGCAGCCTCAGCTCCGGGCAGCAATTCAGCGTCTACACTCCGGCAAACGACACGCAAATCGTTCCCCAACTGCTGGCTGCCGGGGTGAAGATTTCGGTCAAGCCGCCGGAAGGGCAATCACTGTTGCTTTCCATCCTCATCTCGTGGTTCCCGATGCTGTTGCTGATCGGTGTGTGGATTTTCTTCATGCGCCAGATGGGCGGTGGTGGCGCGGGCGGTCGGGGAGCGATGACTTTCGGTCGCAGCAAGGCGCGGATGCTGACGGAAGAAAACAACAAGGTCACTTTTGCCGATGTGGCGGGTATTGAAGAAGCCAAGGATGAGCTTGCAGAGATCGTTGAATTCCTGCGCGATCCGCAGAAGTTCCAGCGCCTTGGTGGACGGATTCCCAAGGGCGTATTGCTCATGGGTTCGCCGGGTTCTGGTAAGACTTTGTTGGCGCGTGCCATTGCGGGCGAAGCACGGGTACCTTTCTTCTCTATCTCCGGTTCCGATTTTGTCGAAATGTTTGTTGGTGTCGGCGCATCGCGGGTTCGCGATATGTTCGAGCAGGCTAAAAAGCATGCCCCTTGCATTATCTTCATCGACGAGATCGATGCGGTGGGTCGTCAGCGCGGTGCGGGCTTGGGTGGCGGTAACGACGAGCGCGAGCAGACCCTGAATCAGTTGTTGGTGGAGATGGATGGGTTCGAAGGTACTGAGGGCATCATCGTTGTTGCCGCCACCAACCGTCCGGATGTGCTGGATCCGGCGCTGTTGCGGCCCGGTCGTTTCGACCGGCAGGTCACGGTACCGTTGCCGGACATTCGCGGACGCGAGCAGATTCTACAGGTGCACATGCGCAAGGTGCCGATTGCCCCGGATGTAGACCCCAAGGTCATTGCCCGGGGCACCCCTGGTTTCTCCGGCGCGGACTTGGCCAATCTGGTCAATGAAGCGGCGCTGATGGCAGCCCGTAAGAGTAAGCGTCTGGTGGATATGCATGACTTTGAAGATGCCAAAGACAAGGTCATGATGGGTGCCGAGCGCAGGTCGGTGGTCATGAGCGACAAACAGCGGGAAACCACGGCCTATCACGAGTCGGGCCATGCGGTGGTAGCCAAGTTGCTGCCGGGCACGGACCCTGTGCATAAAGTCACCATCATTCCGCGCGGCCGGGCTCTGGGGCTCACCATGCAGTTGCCGACGGAGGATCGTTTCAATTACGAGCGTCAGGAAATTCTCTGTAACATCTCCATTCTCATGGGTGGGCGCATTGCAGAAGAAGTGTTCCTCAACCAGATGACGACGGGCGCGGGTAACGACATTGAGCGTGCCACCGACCTGGCGCGGCGCATGGTGACCCAGTGGGGCATGTCCGGCATCGGGCCGATGGTCATTGGTGAAAAAGAGGAAGAGGTGTTCATTGGTCGGGAAATGACCAAGCACAGCAATATCTCCGAGCAGACGGCGCGAACCGTGGACGGGGAGGTGCGCGATATTATCCAGGAGCGCTACGGCATTGCCCGTAAACTGATTGAAGAAAATCGCGACAAGGTCGAGGCCATGGCCCGGGCCCTGCTGAAGTATGAAACGCTGGACGCGGGGCAGGTGAGTGACATTATGGCAGGCCGCGACCCGCAGCCGCCGGTAGAGGGTACGGGAAACTATCCCTCCACACCCGGTGGTAACGTCACGACGGCCGACAAATCGGGCGGGCAGCCGTTGCCTGGCCTGAATCCGGGAGAACACCCCGTTTGACCCTGACGCTGGATTGCAATGGGCGCCCGCTGGTTCTCGGGCGCCCTTGTGTTATGGGGGTGCTCAATATCACCCCGGATTCTTTTTCCGACGGCGGCAGCTATCTGTCTGTGGATGCTGCTCTTGCGCGCGCCAAACGGATGTGGGAAGAGGGCGCCGATATCATCGATATCGGGGCGGAATCCACCCGTCCTGGGGCGCCAGCGGTGGCGCTGGAGGAAGAGTTGCGGCGCCTGCTGCCGGTATTGGAGGCGGTGGCGGCAGAGGTGCCGCTGCCCATTTCCATTGACACCAGCAAAGCAGCCGTTATGCGCGCCGCCTGGTCCTTGGGCGCGGGGCTGATGAATGATGTGACGGCGTTGCGTGCTGATCCGCTGGCGCTGGAGACCATCGCCGGGTTGGGTGTTCCCGTCTGTCTGATGCACATGCGGGGTACGCCGCAGAATATGCAAACAGAAACCCATTACGGCGATGTGGTGGCGGAGGTGAAGAGCTTCCTGCTTGAGCGCATACAACATTGTGTCGCGGCAGGCATTCCCCGACAACATCTGCTCATTGATCCCGGCTTTGGTTTCGCCAAAGATCTGGAAGCCAACTGCAGTTTACTGCGCCATCTGGATGCCTTTGCGTCCATAGGTGCGCCACTGCTCGTTGGCCTTTCCCGCAAGCGCATGATCGGCGCGCTTTCCGGTGCGGAACTGGCTGTAGAGCGCGTGGCGGGCAGTATCGCCGCTGCACTTTGGGCAGTAGAGCGCGGCGCCCATGTCGTGCGCGTCCACGATGTGGCGGAAACGGTGCAGGCACTGCGGGTCTGGCGCGGAATTGCTTTGAGTTGAAGAAATGAAGATTCACCTTTTATAACTACAGGCAGAGTTGCGCTCCAGGCGCTGACAGGCCGCCCATACGTGGAGTCAAAGAAACTATGGCGAGAAAATGGTTTGGGACCGACGGGGTGCGCGGTCAGGTCGGTGATTCCGTTATTCATCCTGAATGGGTTCTCCGCCTGGGCTGGGCCGCTGGACATGTGCTCACGGCCGACGCGCCGGGTCGGCCCCGGGTGGTTATCGGCAAGGATACCCGTTTATCGGGATACATGCTGGAGTCCGCTCTGGAGTCTGGTCTGGCGGCGGCGGGCGTTGATGTTTTGCTGGTTGGACCCCTGCCGACACCGGCCATCGCCTATCTGACCCGCACCTTGCGCGCGGATGCCGGTATTGTCATTAGCGCCTCGCACAATCCCTATCAGGACAATGGCATCAAATTTTTCTCTGGAGACGGTTATAAGCTGCCGGACGCCCAGGAGGAGGCCATCGAGGCATGGATGGACCGGCCCATGACCCTGTCTGCATCAGAGCGTCTGGGTAAGGCGCGGCGGGTCGATGACGCGGCGGGCCGCTATGTAGAGTTTTGCAAAACCACCTTTCCCGCCGATCTCGACCTGCGCGGTATGCATCTGGTCCTGGACTGCGCGCACGGTGCCAATTACAAAGTGGCGCCGATGATTTTCGGGGAGTTGGGGGCCACCCTGGAATTGTTGGGGGCAGAGCCCAACGGCATCAATATCAACGATCAGGTGGGCTCCACCCATCCCGAAGCGCTGCGTGCCGCAGTGCTCCGCACCGGCGCAGACATGGGCATTGCCTTTGATGGTGACGGTGATCGTCTGCTCTTGGTGGACGATCAGGGTGAATTACTCGACGGTGATGAAATTCTCTGGTTGCTGGCACGGGATATGTGCCAGCACGGCGAGCTTTCTGGTGTGGTCGGTACGGTCATGACTAATCTCGCTCTGGAACAGGCGCTGGCTGGCTGCGGTGTGCCTATGTTGCGCGCGCCCGTAGGTGACCGTTATGTGCTGGAGGCCATGCGTCGCCATGGTTATCCGTTGGGTGGCGAGTCATCGGGGCACATCATTACACCCGCGAACACTACCGGCGATGGCATCCTTGCCGCGCTGCGGATATTGGCTATCCTGCGCCGCGCTGGTGAGGCGCTGGCAGTGTTGCGCGAAGGCTACCGTCCTTTTCCTCAGGTGTTGAAGAGCGTGCGCATGGCGGGTGCGCACAGTTTGCTCGACCAGCCATTAGCGCATCAACTTATTGCGGATGCGGAGGATCGTCTGGGAGGAACCGGACGCTTACTCGTACGGCCATCCGGTACGGAACCCGTATTGCGGATCATGGTAGAGGCGGCATCTGCCGACGTGGCGGCCGACGTGGCGGCGATGCTGACCGCAGAGTTGGCCAAGCTGGCCCTTATCCACGCGGTCCCGGGAGCACTAAATTGACCATTCGAGGCTGAATCTTTACACTGACCGCTACATTAGATAATCATGACCGTGCCATCGGCAACCCCAGGGGCGATGAGGTCGTCGTAGACATTGATCATAAGGAAGAATTGCCGTGCGTCCCACAATGGTAGCAGGAAACTGGAAGATGAATGGCTTGGGTGCGGATGCGGTGCACCTCACCCAAGCCATCCTCCATGCCGGGCTGGAGCCGATGCGTCCGGAGGTGGTGATATTCCCGCCTTTTACCCTGCTCCACGCAGTCTCTCAGGAGGCCAAAAGCAGCGCCTTGCGCTGGGGCGGGCAAAACCTCTTCTGGGAGGCCAGCGGTGCCTATACGGGAGAAATATCTGGGGCCATGCTGCGTGATATGGGGTGCCGCTATGTGCTGATTGGGCACTCAGAGCGACGGCAAATCTTTGCGGAAAGTGATCTGCAGGTCACCCAGAAGGTTAAGGCGGCGTTGCTGTCAGGTCTTGTCCCCGTGGTTTGTGTGGGTGAAACTGAAGCGGAGCGTGCGCAAGGTGCCACGGAGGCGGTATTGCGCCGTCAGGTCGAAGCCATCCTGCCGCTGTTAAATCTCGAAGCGAGCCAGCCCAATATGATCATTGCTTATGAACCCGTTTGGGCCATTGGCACCGGTCTGAGTGCCAGCCCCGAACAGGCACAGGCGGTGCATGCCTTCATCCGTGGGTTGGTGGCTGCATACTCGGCGCAACTCGCCAAACGTCTCTTAATGCTTTACGGCGGGAGCGTTAAAGGTAACAATGCAGCCGCACTTTTTGACCAGGTGGACATTGACGGTGGCCTGATCGGTGGTGCTTCCTTGCAGGCGGGTGAGTTTATCCAAATTTGTCGTGCTGCCGAGTCGGCAGGACGAGGAGGCTGAGTCGATGTACACGGCGTTGCTGGTATTCCAGGTCATTATTTGTATCGTCCTGGTGGGGCTTATTCTGATTCAGAAGGGGCAGGGTGCGGATATCGGCGCGGTTTTCGGCGGCGGCGGTTCGCAGACCCTTTTCGGTGCGCGCGGTGCGGGCAATTTCCTGAGCCACACCACTGCCGTGATTGGCGCCGTGTTTTTTTTGAACAGCCTCGGATTGGCCTATCTTTCCGACCATTCCAGCAGCAGTATGGTTTCTGGTATCGCCTTGCCTGGCAAAGTGCCGGTGACACCAGCGGGATCTGTAGCACCCGTCGTTGCTGCTCCGACGCAGTCGGTAGCAACAACAGCGGGTCCGGCGGCCGGTGCGGTTTCTTCTGCTTCTGCAGGAAAACCCCCCGTCAAGCCTTGACGTCGTTAGCGTGTCATGAGAGAGTTTTAGGTATTAAGCCGAAGTGGTGAAATTGGTAGACACACCGTCTTGAGGGGGCGGCGGCGCAAGCTGTACCGGTTCGAGTCCGGTCTTCGGCACCAAATTGCAGCCTATAGGGCTGTTTTTTTGTCTCTGGGTTCCGACAGGGCTCTGATTTATATATAAGAAAAATAATTTATAGGTGGCTTTTGGATGAGGTTTTCCGGGGCCCGGATTGGGTGGAGGGGGTTGGGGATGTTGAACCACTATTTGCCAGTGCTCGTATTTCTGCTCGTTGCATTGGTGGTTGGCGTGGTCTCGCTGTTGATGGGGGCTTCGCTGGGGCCAAGCAAGCCGGACAGTGAAAAGCTCTCACCCTATGAATGCGGGTTCGAGGCTTTTGAGGACGCGCGCGTGAAATTCGACGTGCGCTACTATCTTGTGGCCATCCTCTTCATTCTCTTTGATCTGGAGATTGCCTTTCTCTTTCCCTGGGCGGTGGTCTTCGATCAGATCGGGATGATGGGTTTTCTCGCCATGATGATCTTCCTTGCCATTCTCGTCGTCGGCTTCATTTATGAGTGGAAGAAGGGGGCGCTGGAATGGGAATAGAAGGTATCCTCGAAAAAGGCTTCGTCACCACGAGTATTGATACCGTGGTGAATTGGAGCCGTACCGGTTCTCTCTGGCCCATGACCTTCGGTCTCGCCTGCTGTGCGGTAGAGATGATGCACGCTGGCGCTGCGCGCTACGATCTGGATCGCTTCGGCATTGTCTTCCGTCCCAGTCCGCGCCAGTCCGACGTGATGATCGTGGCGGGGACGCTGGTCAACAAGATGGCGCCAGCCTTGCGCAAGGTCTATGACCAGATGCCGGAACCTCGCTGGGTAGTGTCCATGGGTTCCTGCGCCAACGGCGGCGGCTATTATCATTATTCCTACAGCATCGTGCGGGGCTGTGACCGCATTGTGCCCGTGGATATTTATGTGCCGGGTTGCCCACCTACTGCCGAGGCCTTGCTTTTCGGCCTGATTCAGTTGCAGAAAAAAATCCGTCGCACCAATACCATTGCCAGGTGAGCTATGACTGACGCACTCGAAAATTTGCGCCAGTATCTGGGCGCGGCACTGGGGGAGACACTGCGCAACGCGCGGATGGATCGCGGTGAGTTGACCGTGGAGTTGTCCCGTGAGGGTTTTTTAGCGGCGTGTCTCCGGCTTCGGGATGACGCGGACTGCGCCTTTGATTTGTTGGTGGACGTCTGCGGCGTGGACTATGTTGACTACGGCGATGGACTCTGGGGGGGTCCGCGCTTTGCCGTGGTCTATCATCTGCTCTCCCTGAAACATCGCCAGCGTCTGCGGGTGCGTATTTTTGCCGATGATGATCTGGCGATTGTGCCATCCGTAGTGGATATCTGGGCGGCGGCAAACTGGTTTGAGCGTGAGGCTTTTGATCTTTACGGGATTCTCTTTGACGGTCACCCCGACTTGCGGCGCATCCTCACGGACTACGGCTTTGTAGGTTATCCCTTCCGTAAGGATTTTCCCTTGGTCGGTACGGTGGAAATGCGTTACGACGCGGATCAGGGACGGGTGGTCTACGAGCCGACGCGCACTGAGGAGCGCGTGGTGGTGCCGCGTATCATCCGCGAGGAAGGAGAGGGTCGCTACAATGCCCGAAATTAACAATTTCACGATGAATTTCGGACCGCAGCATCCTTCGGCCCATGGCGTGCTGCGTCTGGTACTGGAGCTGGATGGTGAGGTGATCGAGCGCGCCGATCCCCATATCGGTCTGCTCCATCGCGCCACCGAAAAGCTTGCAGAAAACAAGACCTATCTGCAGAACTTGCCTTACATGGATCGTCTGGATTACGTGTCCATGATGTGCAACGAGCACGCGTACTGTCAGGCGGTCGAGAAGCTGATCGGTCTTGAGGTGCCGGTGCGGGCCCAGTATATCCGTACCCTGTTCGACGAGATTACCCGCATTCTCAATCATCTGCTCTGGCTGGGCGCCTATGCGCTGGATGTCGGTGCTATGAGTGTCTTTCTCTACTGCTTCCGCGAGCGGGAAGACCTCATGGATGTCTATGAGGCAGTCTCTGGCGCGCGCATGCATGCCGCCTACTATCGCCCGGGTGGCGTCTACCGTGACCTGCCTGCACAGATGCCCCAGTACCAACCGTCTCCCTACCGGGACGCCCAGCGCCTGGAGGAACTCAATGCCAGTCGCCAGGGCAGCATGCTTGATTTCATTGAAGACTTCACCCGCCGTTTTCCCACCTATGTGGATGAGTATGAGACCCTGCTAACGGACAATCGTATCTGGAAGCAGCGCACCGTGGGTATCGGCGTGGTGGGACCGGAGCGGGCTATTCAACTGGGCTTCACCGGGCCCATGCTGCGGGCCTCCGGGGTGGCCTGGGATCTGCGGCGTACACAACCCTACGCGGCCTATGCCGATCTGGATTTTGATATTCCAGTGGGAAAAACCGGGGACTGCTATGATCGCTACCTGGTCCGTGTGGCCGAGATGCGGCAGAGTAACCAGATTATTGCCCAGTGTGTGGACTGGTTGCGCAAGAACCCCGGCCCGGTGATTACCGATGATTTCAAAGTGGCCACGCCGCCCCGCGAAGAGATGAAAACCAGCATGGAAGCGCTTATCCATCACTTCAAACTCTTTTCTGAGGGTATGGCGGTCCCTGCGGGCGAAGTCTATACCGCGGTGGAGGCCCCCAAGGGGGAATTCGGTATTTACATGATTTCCGATGGTGCCAATAAGCCCTACCGGATGAAAATCCGGGCACCTGGATTCCCGCATCTCGCCGCCATGGATGAGATGGCGCGGGGACATATGATCGCGGACGTGGTGGCTATTTTGTCCACCATGGACATTGTTTTCGGCGAGATCGACAGGTAGGCCATGTTATCGGAAAAGTCTCTGGCAGAAATTGCTCGTGAACGGGCTAAATATCCGGCGAATCAGGCGCGTTCTGCTTTATTGGCGGCGCTGCGTATTGCACAGGAGGAGCAGGGCTATCTGAGCGATGCGGTGATGGAGTATGTTGCTGATCTGCTCGGCATCCCGGCGATTCAGGTCTATGAGGTGGCCACTTTTTACAGCATGTACGACCTCAAGCCGGTGGGTCGGCACAAGCTCTGCGTCTGTGGTAGCGTATCCTGCTTTCTGAACGGCTCCGACGCGGTACTTCAGCACCTCAGTGAGCGTCTGGGTGTGGATCCTGGGGAGACGACCGCAGACGGTCTCTTTACCCTGCAGGAAGTGGAGTGTCTGGGTGCCTGTAAAGATGCACCGATGCTGCAGGTCGGTGATCAATACTACGAGAACCTGACGCCGGAAAGTCTGGATGCCTTGCTGGCGAAATTACGTGGGGGGTCCGACGATGTTCGTTAACGGTGTTACGCTGCAGAATCGTGGTTTGCCCGATTCCCACCGCCTCTCCGTATATGCCGGGACCGGGGGCTATGGCGCTCTGCGCAAGGTGTTGCTAGACCCCATGGCGCCGGATCAGATCATCAGCGAGATAAAAAAATCTGCTCTGCGTGGCCGGGGTGGCGCCGGTTTCCCCACCGGGCTGAAGTGGAGTTTTATGCCCAAGGGGGTGACGGGTACCAAGTACCTGCTCTGCAATGCCGACGAGGGTGAGCCCGGTACCTGCAAGGACCGGGACGTCATGCGCTATGAACCCCATCGTCTGATTGAGGGCATGATTATCGGTGCCTACGCCATGGGGGCCAGTGCCGGATACATTTTTATCCGCGGCGAATTTGTGGAACCGATCCACATTGTGGAAGGGGCGCTGGAAGAGGCTTACGCGAAGGGTTATCTCGGACAGAACATTCTCGACACCGATTTCTCCTTTGATCTGCATGTGTATCGGGGCGCGGGTGCCTACATCTGCGGTGAGGAAACGGCGCTGATGGAGGCGTTGGAGGGGAAGAAGGGGCAGCCACGCTTCAAACCGCCTTTCCCGGCCAGTTACGGCTTATACGGACGGCCTACCACCATCAATAATGTGGAAACCTTCGCCTCAGTCCCGGACATCATCACCAAGGGCGGTGACTGGTTCCTGAATTTGGGCAAGCCCAATAACGGCGGCACCAAAATTTTCTCGGTGACGGGTCATGTGCAGAAACCGGGTAATTATGAAGTGCCCATGGGCTTGCCCTTTAAGGACTTGCTGGAGATGGCAGGCGGGCTGCGACCGGGTCGCCAGCTAAAGGCGGTCATTCCCGGCGGAACCAGCACGGCCATGGTGGCGGGTGCCGCCATGATGGATGTGACCATGGACTATGACGCCATCTCCAAAGCCGGCTCGGCTCTGGGCGCGGGTTCGGTGATTATCATAGATGACAGCGTCTGCATCGTGAAAACGGTGGAGCGCATCGCCCGTTTTTACATGCATGAATCCTGCGGCCAGTGTACGCCCTGCCGGGAAGGGATGGGTTGGCTGTGGCGGGTGATGCATCGCCTCGAAAATGGTCAGGGCCGCGAAGAAGACCTGCAACTGCTGCTGGATGTGGGCTCGCGCATCGAGGGCCGCACCATCTGCGCTCTGGCCGATGGTGGCGTGGCTCCGGTGGTCAGCTCTATCCGCCTGTTTCGCGAAGAATATGAATATCACATTCAGCACAAGCGTTGTCTGATCAGCATGGGAGCTGCCTGATGCCGCACATCGAAATTGACGGGCACGCCATTGAGGTGGCGCCGGGGACGACCATTATGGAGGCCGCAGGGTCTTTGGGGATTTATATTCCGTTTTTTTGCTATCACCCGAAATTGTCGGTGGCGGCCAATTGCCGCATGTGTCTGGTGGATGTAGAAAAAGCCCCCAAGCCATTGCCTGCCTGCGCGACGCCCGTCGCCGACGGCATGAAGATTGCGACCGCTTCGCGCAAGGCGAAGATGGCACAGCAGGGCGTGCTGGAGTTTCTGCTCATCAACCATCCCCTGGACTGCCCTATCTGTGATCAGGGTGGTGAATGTCCTTTGCAGGACATCACCATGGGCTTTGCCAATCCGCACGGCCACTACACGGAAGAGAAGCGGGTCGTGGAGGACAAGAACATCGGGCTACTTATCGCCACGGAAATGACCCGCTGCATCCAGTGCACCCGTTGCGTGCGCTTCGGCCAGGAGATCGGCGGGATTATGGAGCTCGGGGCGACGGGGCGTGGCGAGCATATGGCCATTGGTACCTATGTCGCCAAGGCGGTGCAGTCAGAATTATCCGGCAACATGGTTGACCTCTGCCCGGTGGGCGCGCTGACCAGCAAGCCTTTCCGCTATAAGGCGCGTTCCTGGGAGTTGAAGCATACACCGGGACTCTGCCCGCATTGTTCGACGGGCTGTAATACTGACGTGCAGAGTCTGGGCCGTGAGGTGTTGCGGGCGCTGCCGCGAGCGAATGAGGCGGTCAACGAAGAATGGATTTGTGACAAAGGGCGTTACGCCTACACGGGTTTGCAGGCCGAAGATCGGGTGACTCGGCCCTTGTTGCGGGTGGATGGCGAATGGCGCGAGGTTTCTTGGGCGGACGCTCTGGATGCGACCTTGTCTGGTCTGGAGCAGGTGATCGCCCGGCACGGCCCGGAGCGGCTGGCGGGACTTATTTCGGCGCAATCCAGCAATGAAGAGTTGTTCCTTTTCCAGGCACTGTTGCGTGGTCTGGGTAGTCCGCATGTGGACCACCGTTTGCGTCAGCAGGATTTTCGTGCGGATGCCGCGATGCCGGTCTATCCGGCCTTGAATATGGCGCTGGAAGATCTGGAGCATGAGCCCGTCGTGCTGCTTTGCCATGCCTTCCCCCGGCAACAACAGCCGCTGACTAACCATCGGTTGCGCAAATCCGTATTGCAGGGGGGTAAAGTCATTGCCATGGACAGCCTGCGTCAGGATTTTAACTACCCCGTGACGCAGTTGATAGCTGATGCAGGTACGGATCTTGCCCTTTATGACGCCCTATGCAACCGTCTGTCAGACCTTTCCGGAACCGTGAGTGACGATCTGCTCGCTCATGTGGCAAGAGAATTGCTTGCTGCAGATAACCCGCTCATTCTCATTGGCAGCGCCTTGCTGCATCACCCACAGGCGGCAGAGATGATTGCCCGGATTGAGACGCTCGCTGAACTGGCGGGCGGGCGGGTCGGCTGGCTGGCGGAAGAGGCTAATAGTGCAGGGGCCTGGCTGAGTGGTTGTGTACCTCATCGTTTGCCCGGTGGTCATACCGCACATGAGTCGGGGTTGCCTGCCGATGCCCTTTGGGACTCGGATATACGCGGCTTTGTGCTCCTCGCGACAGAGCCTGGTATGGACGCGATGCGCGGTGTTGCGGCGCTGGCCGCCCTGCAAAAAGCGGAGTTCGTGCTGAGCATCGCGCAGTTTGCCAGCGAAGCGAAGCAGTATGCTGACGTGATTTTGCCCATGGCGGCTTTTGCCGAGGGTTCCGGATCGTTCATTAATAATGAAGGGCGCCTGCAATCCTTTCGGGCAGCGGTAAAAACACCGGACGAGGCGCGTCCGGCCTGGAAGATACTGCGCGTACTCGGTGATGGCCTTAAGCTGTCTGGATTCCAGTTTAATGAGCTGAGTGAAGTAACTGCCGCTTGGCGGCACGCAATCGGCGAGTATGCGCTGGATGTGCCGCCTTTCCATGCCTTCCCCACTTTGGGGTCAACCCCTGAGCCCATGTATGCCGATGGGTTATGCCGTCTGGGCGACTGGTCCATCTATCAGGGCGATCCACTGGTGCGGCGTGCCGCGCCTCTCACCCAGCCCGCCGTGGCGAAAATGCATCCGGATCAGGCCACGGTGCTGGCTCTAAGCGGGGACTTCGTCGAAATCAGTAGTCCCAGCGGCAAAATCTCCCTGCCTCTGGTGCTGGATGTGCGGATTCCGATGGGTACCGTCTGGGTGCCTATGGGGTATAACGAAACCGCAGCACTAGGTGCCACTTACGCGACCTGCTCGGTGACCATGGCGACGCTGCCTGCCGCCGTGGCCAGTGCTTAGGAGGCAGAGCCATGCATGATTTTCAGAATACGGCGTGGTGGGCGATCCTTTGGTCGTTGATAAAGATCATCATCGTGGTGGTGCCGCTACTATTGGGCGTGGCCTATCTGACCCTGGCGGAGCGTAAGGTGATCGGTTATATACAGGTACGTCTGGGCCCCAATCGGGTGGGTTTCAAAGGTTCGCTGCAGCCGATTGCGGATGCGATGAAACTGATGTTCAAGGAAGTGATCATTCCTACCAACGCCAATCGCTTTTTGTTTTTGGCGGCACCCGTGCTGGCTTTTGTGCCGGCGCTGCTGGTCTGGGCGGCCATTCCTTTTGGTCCGGATGTGGCTATCTCCAATATGAATGCTGGCCTGCTCTACGTGCCGGCTATTGCCGGTCTGGGTGTATACGGCATCATCGTTGCGGGCTGGGCGTCCAATTCCAAATATGCCTTTCTGGGGGCCATGCGTGCGGCGGCCCAGTTGGTGGCTTATGAAATCGCCATGGGTTTTGCCTTGGTGGGGGTGCTGATGCTGGCCCAGACCCTGAATCTGACTAAAATCGTTGAAGCACAGGCGGGTGGCGGTTTCTGGTCCTGGTACTGGCTGCCCTTATTCCCTTTCTTTTTGGTGTATTTTATTTCCGGCATAGCGGAAACCAACCGCGCCCCTTTTGACGTAGCGGAAGGGGAGTCGGAAATTGTGGCGGGTTTCCATGTGGAATATTCCGGGATGGCCTTCGCACTGTTCTTCCTAGCTGAATATGCCAATATGATTTTTGTTTCCCTGCTCACGACGGTGCTCTTTCTCGGTGGCTGGTATGCGCCGATCAATACGCCGGTACTCACCTGGATACCCGGAATAGTCTGGTTGTTGCTAAAAACGGCTTTCTTGCTCTACATGTTTTTATGGATTCGCGCCACTTTTCCCCGTTATCGCTATGACCAGATCATGCGTTTGGGCTGGAAAGTGTTTATCCCGGTGACGATCGCCTGGATTGTCGTGGTCGGCGTTGCTCTGGAAACGCCCTTGCGTGCCATTTTGCGCTGAGGAGAACAATATGCAGTTTCGCCCCAAGCAATGGTTTAACACCTTTTTCCTGACCGAGATGCTGCGCGGCATGCAACTCACTGGTCGTTATTTTTTTGCGCGAAAAATTACTGTGCAATACCCCGAAGAGCAGACGCCGCAATCGCCGCGTTTCCGGGGCCTGCACGCCTTGCGCCGCTATGAGAACGGCGAGGAACGCTGCATTGCCTGCAAGCTCTGTGAGGCCGTGTGTCCGGCGCTGGCCATTACTATCGAAAGCGATGTCCGCAGCGATGGCACACGGCGGACGACGCGCTATGATATTGATCTCAGCAAGTGCATTTTTTGCGGACTTTGTGAAGAGTCCTGTCCGGTGGACTCCATCGTCGAAAGCCGGGTGCTGTCTTATCATGGCGAAACTCGCAGCGACCTGATATATACCAAAGATATGCTGCTGGCTAATGGCGATCGCCTGGAAGTGGAGCTGGCTGCCGATCGCGATGCTGATCGCGCTTATCGCTGACGGAGAATGGATGCCATGCTGCCAGTAACCACGATCCTGTTTTATATTTTCTCCGCCATACTGCTGGGTTCCGCAACCCTCGTGGTAACGGCGCGTAACCCGGTGTACGCGACCTTGTATCTGGTGCTGGCATTTTTTAATGCGGCAGCCCTGTTCATCCTGCTGGGAGCAGAATTCCTGGGGTTGATCCTGATCCTGGTCTATGTGGGCGCGGTGATGGTGCTTTTCCTCTTTGTGGTGATGATGCTGGATATCAATCTGGCGCGTCTCAAAGAAGGCTTTCTCGGTTATCTGCCATTAGGTCTGGCTATTGCTATCCTCGGTGTGCTGGAATTGGCGGTCGTTTTCTGGACTTCTCCGCTGGGTCATATTCCTGCACCCGCAGCCATACCGGCCAATGCCGATAATACGCGGTCACTGGGGGTTCTTCTTTATACAAAATATCTGTATCCATTTGAAATAGCTGCAGTTATTTTGCTTGTGGCTATTGTTGCTGCCATCGCTCTGACCTTGCGGCGCCGGACGGGTACCAAAACCCAGAATATTGGTGCACAGATAGCCGTGCGCGCCAAAGATCGGGTGCATCTGGTGGATTTGCGGGAGCCTAAATCATGAGTGCTGGACAACCGACCCTGGCGGCCTATCTGATTCTCGGGGCGATTCTTTTTTCTATCGGCGTGGTTGGCATTTTCCTCAATCGCAAGAATGTCATCATTCTGCTGATGGCTATTGAGTTGTTGCTGCTGGCGGTGAATATCAACCTGGTCGCATTTTCCCATTATCTCGGCAATCTCGACGGACAGGTGTTTGTGTTTTTTATTCTCACCGTGGCGGCTGCCGAAGCGGCCATTGGCCTGGCGATACTGGTTGTGTACTTCCGTAATCGCCATAGCATTAATGTAGATGATATCGACGAGTTGAGGGGTTGATATGTGGGCTTTTGACTGGTTAAACGCCTTTCCCCCTCTCGCCGTGTATCTGGCCATTCCGTTGGCGCCGCTGGCGGGTTCCCTGATGGCCGGTTTCTGGGGCTGGAAGCTCCGGGGACAGGCGCATTGGGCGCCGATCACTGGGGTGATTATCGCCCTCTATCTGTCTTTAGCGGTGCTTTGGCAGGCCAGTCACGGCATCACCTTTTACGGGAATGTCTATACCTGGGCGATATTGGGACATCTCCCGGTATCTATTGGTTTTGATATCGACAGCCTGACGGCACTGATGCTGGTCATTGTGACCTTTGTATCTCTGTGTGTGCATCTTTATACCATTGGTTATATGCACGGTGATCCGGGTTACGCGCGTTTCTTCAGTTACATAGCCTTGTTCACGTTCAGTATGATTATGCTGGTGATGAGCAATAATTTTCTCCAGATCTTTTTTGGCTGGGAGGCTGTGGGTCTGGTTTCGTATCTGCTCATCGGTTTCTGGTTCCAGCGGGAAAGTGCCAATGTCGCGGCACTCAAGGCTTTCATTGTTAACCGCGTTGGCGATTTTGGTTTTTTGATCGGGATTGCGGCTATATACCACTATTGCGGCAGTCTGGATTACCGTACGGTATTCGCGGCCATACCCCATTTGGTGGGGCAGACGTTAGAAATTATCCCCGGTCATCCCTGGAGTGTGTTGACTTGGATTGCTTTGCTCCTGTTTATCGGCGCCATGGGTAAATCGGCGCAGGTGCCTTTGCATGTCTGGTTGCCGGAGTCCATGGAGGGTCCGACCCCTATTTCCGCCCTGATCCATGCGGCGACCATGGTCACTGCGGGTATTTTTATGGTCGCGCGGATGTCGCCGATTTATGAACAGTCAGCGACGGCCCTTACCGTGGTGCTGATCATTGGCGCGGTGACCGCGCTCTTTATGGGACTCATCGGTCTGGTGCAGAACGACATCAAGCGCATCATTGCTTACTCGACCCTTTCCCAGTTGGGTTACATGACCGCGGCGCTGGGCGCTTCCGCTTTTTCTGCGGCAATTTTCCACCTGATGACCCACGCCTTCTTTAAGGCCTTGTTATTCCTGGCAGCGGGCTCGGTGATTCATGCAATGGCTAACGAGCAGGATATCCGCAAAATGGGTGGACTGCGCAAGGCTATGCCCATCACCTATATCACCTTCCTGATTGGCAGTCTGGCGTTATCGGGCATTCCGCCCTTCGCCGGTTTCTTCAGTAAGGATCTCATCATTGAGGCTGTGGGGCTCTCTACCCTGCCCGGAGCCGGTTGGGCGGAGCTCATGCTGGTGGTGGGTGCCTTCGTCACCGCGCTCTATACTTTCCGGATGTTTTTTCTCGTCTTCCATGGCACCCCGCGCATGGATGAGCACACCCGCTCACATCTGCATGAGTCACCCTTGGTGATTACGATTCCCCTGATCGCGCTGGCGATTCCGGCGATTTACGCAGGCTGGGCCTATATCGGTCCTATCGGTTTCGGGCACTTCCTCGACTCTTCGCTGGTGATTGCCCCGCAGCTAAATACCGTTGGGGAGATCAGCACTCATTGGCAAGGTACCGGAGAGTTCCTGCTGCACGGTTTACTGGCTTGGCCGTTTTGGCTGGCACTTTCCGGTATTGCCGTTGCCACCTGGTTCTACTGGTTACGTCCGGGTCTGCCAGTGGCACTGACCCGATTCCTCAGCCCCTTTATTTGGGTGCTGGAGAGCAAATACGGTTTTGATGCTTTCAACCAGACGGTTCTGGTGCGTGGCGTCCTACAACTTGGTCGTTTGTTCTGGCATGTGGGCGATGAGCGTCTCATCGACGGTATCATGGTCAACGGTACTGCCCGTGAGATCGGTAAGACGGCATCGTCGTGGCGGCGTGTCCAAACGGGCTATATCTACCACTACGCTTTTGCGATGATTATCGGGTTGATTCTACTCATGACTTATTTCGTGGTCTGGAGGGGGTAAGGTATGGCGCATTCATCCCTCCTCAGTTATGCCATCTGGGTGCCAATCATTGGCGGTCTGCTAGTCCTCGCGGTAGGCGATCGCCGTGCCGAGGCCGCGCGCTGGCTGGCGCTGCTGGTGTCTCTCGCTGCCTTCGCCGTGACCATTCCACTCTTCACCGGGTTTGATACCCGTACGGCGGCGATGCAGTTCAGCGAGCGGGTTGCCTGGATTCCCTCCTTGAACATCTTTTATCACCTGGGCATCGACGGGATTTCCCTGTGGTTTATTCTGCTCACCAGTTTCCTGACGGTGCTGGTGGTCATTAGTTCCTGGCGGAATGTGAAAGAGCGGGTGGCACAATTTATGGCAGCATTCCTGATCATGGAAGGCATGATGATTGGTGTCTTCTGCGCGCTGGATGCCATTCTGTTTTACGTGTTCTGGGAGGCCATGCTTATCCCCATGTTCCTGATTATCGGGGTCTGGGGTGGTCCGCGACGGGTCTACGCGACCATTAAGTTCTTTCTGTATACTTTCCTGGGATCGGTGCTGATGCTGGTGGCGCTACTCTATCTATATTATCATAGTAACAGCAGCTTCAGTTTGCTGGTGTTTCAGAAAACCCCTCTGGGAATGACCGCGCAGATCCTCATCTTCCTGGCTTTTTTCCTCGCCTTTGCGGTGAAAATTCCCATGTGGCCGATGCATACCTGGTTGCCCGACGCCCATGTAGAGGCGCCGACGGCGGGGTCCGTTATCCTGGCCGCAGTCATGCTCAAAATGGGCGCTTACGGTTTCCTGCGTCTGAGCCTGCCCATTGTGCCCGACGCCAGTCATAAGTTGGCCTGGCTGATGATTCTCTTGTCCCTCATCGCGATCATTTATGTCGCGTTGGTGGCCATTGTGCAGGAAGACATGAAGAAGCTGATTGCCTATTCCTCCATTGCCCACATGGGTTTCGTGACTCTGGGCTTTTTCGTGTTCGATAGTGTGGCGATTGATGGCAGTATTATCCAGATGTTGTCTCATGGTTTTATCAGTGCGGCCATGTTCCTCTGCGTTGGGGTGCTCTATGACCGGATGCATACCCGCAATATCAAAGCCTATGGTGGTGTGGCCAATGTCATGCCGATTTTTGCGGCGCTGATGATGCTTTTTGCCATGGGTAATGTCGGCCTGCCGGGCACCTCCGGTTTTGTCGGCGAATTTATGGTGGTGCTCGGGACCTATCAGGTGAGCCCCTGGGCGGCGATTCTGGCGGCCACCGGCCTGATTACCGGCGCCAGTTATACCCTCTGGCTCTTCAAGCGGGCGATTTTTGGCGGCGTTACCCATCCCGAAGTGGCCGGGCTGAAAGACCTTGATGGTCGGGAAATGCTTGTACTGGGTACCCTGGCGGCTTTTACCCTGCTACTGGGGCTCTGGCCAGCGCCCTTCCTTAATATCGTGCACAGCTCGGTACAGCACCTGGTGACTCAGGTGTCTCTCTCCAAAATTCCGGCGTAAAGGACTTTGCCTATGAATTCATTCCTTATGCACTGGACTTTCGCCATACCGGAAATCTGGGTACTGACGATGGCCTGCGTTGTTTTGCTGACGGACTTGTTCTGGGGCGATCGTCTGCGTGATCTTGCAGCGGTGCTGACGGTGCTGACCCTGATTGGTGCCGCCGTGCTGACCATTTTTGAGATGGGGCAGAGCGGTACGGCCTTTGCCGGTCTCTTCGTTCTCGACCCTTTCACCAACGTCGCGGAGTTGTTCAGCTATCTCGCTGTACTGATGGTGGTGCTCTATTCCAGGCGCTACCTCGTGGATCGTGGCATTTATCGGGGCGAAGTGTTCGTGCTGCTGCTCTTTGCTTTACTGGGCATCATGGTGATGGTCTCGGGCGGCAGCCTGCTCAGCATATATCTCGGGCTGGAACTGCTGGCGCTGAGCCAGTACGCTCTGGTCGCCTTCTATCGCGACAGTGTGGTGGCGACGGAAGCCGGGTTGAAGTATTTCGTCCTCGGCGCTCTGGCCTCCGGAATGCTGCTCTACGGTATGTCGCTTCTCTATGGCCTGACGGGGACCCTGGACGTGCGGGATATTGCCGGCGCGTTGGTAAATGTGAGTGCGACTAACCTGGTACTGGTCTTCGCCATTGTGTTTATTGTCGCTGGTATTGCCTTCAAACTGGGTGCGGCACCTTTTCATATGTGGTTACCCGACGTCTATCAGGGCGCGCCCACGGTGGTGACAACCTTCCTCGCCTCGGCACCAAAAATCGGCGCCTTCGCCCTGATCATCCGTCTGCTGGTAGACGGTGGCTACGGAATGCTGGAATCCTGGCAGCAAATTTTTGTCGCACTGAGCCTGGTGTCTCTGGTGGTCGGTAATGTGATCGCCATTGCCCAGCAGAATATTAAGCGGATGCTGGCGTATTCCACCGTCGGTCACGTCGGATTCCTGTCGCTGGGCATTGTCGCGGGCACCGAGGCCGGACTGGCCAGTGCGTTTTTCTATACCGTGGTCTATGTGCTGATGTCCCTGGCCGGTTTTGGCATGATTATGCTGCTCAGCCGGGCGGGTTTTGAGGCGGAACGTATTGATGACTTCAAGGGCCTGGCGCAGCGCAAGCCCTGGTATGCCTTCCTGATGTTGATCATCATGTTTTCCATGGCCGGGGTACCGCCGACGGTGGGCTTTTATGCCAAGCTGGCTGTGTTTCAGGCCGTGATTGCCGCAGGGTATGTCTGGCTCGCGGTGATCGGCGTACTGCTGGCGGTGATCGGGGCATTTTATTATCTGCGCGTGGTCAAAGTGATGTACTTTGACAAAGCAGATGCCGAGACGGGGATTGTCGTGCGTGATGACTTGGCCAGTACCGCCCTCAGCATCAACAGCCTGGCGTTATTGGTATTGGGTATTCTGCCGGGGCCGTTGATGGCCTTTTGCTTCTACGCCATGCAGGGAGTGATCTGATGAGTATGCAAGACTGGGTGCTAGCCTATATCGCACTGGCTTTTATCGCGGCTAATCTGCCGTGGCTGAGTAATCGCCTGTTCTTTTTCCGTGCCGCAGCCGGTGACAAAGCGTTGCAGTGGTATCTGCTTGAGTGGCTGGTAATGTATCTCATCGTCGGCATCATCGGTATGGGTATGGAGCGTAGTCTGGATGGTCAGATCCACGTTCAGGGTTGGGAGTTTTATGTGGTTGCCCTGTGCATGTTCGCCGTTTTTGCCATCCCGGGCTTTATCTGGCGCTTTAATGTATTGCCGATGTTGCGCAGATCTTGACGTATAGCCCGCTAGTCGGTACATTTGCGGGCTGCAGGCGCGTAGCTCAGGGGGAGAGCGCTACCTTGACACGGTAGAGGTCGGCGGTTCGAAACCGCCCGCGCCTACCAAATCCCGCACCAGAGGGGCAATGCTCGCTGGTGCTTTTTCTTTGGAGGGGCTATGCCAGATATCCAGTTGCCGGACGGTAGTCATCGTCAGTTCGCAGAGCCTGTGAGCGGGCTGGCGTTGGCGCGTACGATCGGCAGCGGGCTGGCCAAGGCCGCGGTAGCCATGCGGGTCAATGGCGCCCTCAAAGACCTCTCGGCGGTGCTGGATCAGGACGCTGAAGTGGCGATTGTTACCCGCGACAGCGCAGATGGCCTGGAGGTGATCCGCCATTCGACCGCGCATCTGCTGGCACAGGCGGTGCAGTCCCTCTATCCGGAAGCCCAGGTCACCATCGGACCGGTCATTGATAACGGTTTCTACTATGACTTTGCCTTCCCGCGTGGTTTCACGCCAGAAGATCTGGAAGCCATTGAAGAGCGGATGCGCGCGCTGGTCAAAGAAAATCTCTCGGTGCAACGCGAGCTGCTCTCCCGCGAAGATGCCATAGCCCTCTTTGAAAAAATGGGCGAGGACTATAAGGTTGAAATCATCCGCGCCATTCCGGAAGGCGAGTCGTTGAGCTTGTACCGGCAGGGGGATTTCGTGGACTTGTGCCGCGGTCCCCATGTGCCATCGACCGGCGTCCTGGGGGCATTTAAGTTGCAGCGGGTAGCGGGTGCCTACTGGCGCGGTGACTCTCGTAACCCCATGTTGCAGCGCATTTATGGTACTGCCTGGGCGCAGCAAAAAGATCTTGACGCCTATCTCCAGCAACTGGCGGAGGCCGAAAAACGGGATCACCGACGTATCGGCACAGAACTGGAACTGTTCTCCATTCAGGAAGATGCCGGCGGTGGGCTGGTGTTCTGGCATCCCATGGGCGCACGAGTCCGTCGCATCATTGAGGATTTCTGGCGCAGTGCCCATGTCGATGCGGGTTACGATCTGCTCTATACGCCGCATATTGCCCATGAGCAGTTGTGGTATACCTCCGGGCACAAGGACTTTTACGCTGAATCCATGTTTGATCCGATGCAGGATGAGGGGCAGCCTTACCAGCTCAAACCCATGAACTGCCCTTTTCATATCCTGATTTACAAGGACAAGCTGCATTCCTACCGGGATCTGCCGATTCGCTGGGCAGAATTGGGCACGGTCTACCGCCACGAAATGTCGGGCGCCCTGCATGGCTTGATGCGGGTGCGGGGCTTTACCCAGGATGATGCCCACGTCTTTTGTCGGCCAGACCAGATAGAAGCGGAGATTGGTGCGGTGTTGGCGCTGGTCCGAAAAATTCTTGGCACCTTCGGCTTCAGCCAATATGAAATCAATCTGTCCACCCGCCCTGAGCACTCGGTGGGCAGTGACGAGATTTGGGACGTTGCCACCCAGGCTTTGCGCAATGCCTTGGAGCGCGCGGGCCTGGACTATCAGGTGGACGCGGGTGGCGGTGCCTTCTATGGCCCTAAAATCGATCTGAAGATTCAGGACGCCATCGGCCGTAAGTGGCAGTGCAGTACCGTACAACTCGATTTTAATCTGCCGGAGCGCTTCGCCATGGAATATGTGGCGGAAGACGGCACACGTAAGGTGCCCATCATGGTGCATCGCGCCATCTTCGGCTCCATCGAACGTTTCTTCGGTGTGCTCATTGAGCATTATGAGGGTAAGTTCCCGGTCTGGCTCGCTCCGGTGCAAGCCGTGGTGCTGCCCATCAGTGAGCATTACTCGGAATACGCCGAGTCGGTAAGTGACGTATTAGTGAAACGCGGCATCCGGGCAGAAACGGACTTGAGAAACGAGAAGATAGGTTATAAGATACGCGCCCATACTTTGGGTAGGGTGCCCTATCTGCTGGTAGTCGGGGAACGGGAAAAAGAAGCGGGTACGGTGGCGGTGCGGGATCGAAATGGCCAGGATCTCGGCGCCCTTACCATAGACGCTGTGGGTGCCGCTCTGCAGAAAATGGATCGGGAGCGGTTGAACACCCTGGAGTGGCAAGGCTAGCGAGGAGGATAAGGCGATCGCGACAGAGAAAGAAGTGAATATCAATCGGGAAATTACCGCAGCGCGGGTCCGGTTGATAGGTGTCGAGGGAGAACAGTTAGGTGTGTTATCCTTTATGGAAGCCATCGCTGCTGCAGAGGAAGCCGAACTGGATCTCGTCGAGATCGCTCCGCAAGCTGATCCTCCCGTATGCCGGATTATGGACTACGGAAAGTTTCGTTTTCAGGAAAGCAAGCGCCAGCATGACGCTAAACGTCGGCAGAAACAGACGCAGGTGAAGGAAATTAAATTCCGCCCTCGTACGGATGATGCTGACTACCAGATCAAGTTGCGCAATATTTTGCGTTTTATTGAAGATGGAGATCGTGCGAAAATTACGTTGCGCTTTCGCGGTCGTGAAATGTCGCATCCTGAATTGGGCATGGAAGTGCTCAACCGGGTTGAAAAAGATTTAACAGAAGTGGGTGTGGTTGAACAACGGCCACGCATGGAAGGGCGACAAATGGTGATGATTGTCGCGCCGCGGAAAAAATAGGAGACCATCGTGCCAAAAATGAAAACCAATCGTGGAGCGGCCAAGCGCTTTAAGCGTACCGGCTCCGGTAAATTTAAACATCGTCAGGCTTTTTTGAACCACATTCTGACGAGTAAGACGACCAAGCGGAAGCGCCACCTGCGCCATACCTTGGTTACTTCGGGTAGCGATCAGGCCGCATTGCGGCGCATGCTTCCCTACGGTTGATGATAGAGGAACAGTACCATGTCTAGAGTAAAACGTGGCGTAACCGCCCACGCCCGTCACAAGAAAGTTCTGGCCCGTGCGAAGGGCTTTCGTGGTCAGCGCAAGAGCAATTATCGCATCGCCCATCAGGCGGTGATGAAGGCTCTGACCTATGAGTATCGTGATCGCCGAACCAAGAAGCGCGATTTTCGCAGCTTGTGGATTGTGCGTATCAATGCAGCGGCGCGTTCTGAGGGCGTGACCTACAGCCGTTTCATGAATGGCCTGTTGCGCGCGGGTATCCAGCTCGACCGCAAGGTGCTGGCGGATATAGCCGTGCGTGACAAGGCGGCCTTCTCCCGTCTCGTCGAGGTGGTCAAAGGCCAGTTGGCAGCCTGACGGTGGCGGAGGCTGTGGCGATGTCGTTGCAATCCATAGCCCCCGTCGCTGCGGCTGCACGGGAGATTGCGACGGCCGCCGACTTGAATGCCTTGGAGCAGATTCGCCTCCAGTGGCTCGGTAAGAAGGGTGTGCTCACCCAGGCCATGCAACAGCTCGGGCAATTGTCGCCCGAAGCGCGGCGGGAAGCCGGGCAGTTGCTCAATGAGCGCAAGTCCGAGGTGCAGTCGCTTTTGCAGGAGCGCAAGGCAGAGCTCGAAGCGGCAGTTATTCAGGCACGCCTGCGGCAGGAATGGCTGGACGTGACGCTGCCTGGGCGACGGGTAGCATGCGGCAGTGCGCATCCTGTTCGCCAGACTCTGGAGTGGATCGAACATTATTTCTCCGGGCTGGGTTTTGAAACCAGCGATGGTCCCGAAATAGAGGATGATTACCACAATTTTGCTGCGCTCAATATTCCGGAAGATCATCCTGCGCGGGCGATGCATGATACTTTTTATCTGGATGCGACGCGTCTCCTGCGTACCCAAACCTCGACGGTTCAGATTCGGTTTCTAGAAACTCACCAGCCCCCACTGCGTATGATCGCCACCGGTCGAGTGTACCGGCGCGACTCCGATGTCACCCACACGCCGATGTTTCATCAGGTCGAGGGCCTGCTGCTCGACGAGCATGCCAGTTTCGCCGATTTGCGCGGTTTATTGGCGGACTTCCTCCAGGAATTTTTCGCAAAGCCTGATCTCCCGGTACGCTTCCGTCCCTCCTACTTCCCCTTCACGGAGCCTTCCGCTGAAATTGATATCGGCTGCGTAATTTGCGGTGGATCCGGCTGCCGGGTCTGCAAGCAGACCGGTTGGCTGGAGGTGTTGGGTTGCGGCATGGTGCATCCGGCAGTGTTGGCGGGTGCCGGTGTCGATGGTGAGCGCTTCAGCGGCTTCGCCTTTGGGATGGGTGTCGAACGCCTCACCATGCTGCGTTACGGAGTGAATGATCTGCGTCTCTTCTTCGAGAACGATCTGCGCTTCCTCAAACAGTTTTCCTGAGGGCTCACTATGCGCGTCAGTATACAATGGCTTCGTGAATTATTAGACATCTCCTGGGATACGGAAGAAATTGCCCGACGCCTGACCATGGGTGGTATTGAGGTGGAGGCCGTTGAGGACGCCGCACCGCTTTTTCACGGAGTGGTCGTTGCTGCCGTTCAGTCCATTGCACCCCATCCAGAAGCCGATAAACTGCGGGTGGCGCAGGTGGATGCGGGCAACGGGCAGCTACGCACTGTTGTCTGCGGGGCGGATAACCTGGCAGTAGGTCAGCGGGTGCCTCTGGCTCTACCCGGTGCGCTGTTGCCCGAAGGGCGTTCTATTGCTGTCTCTGCGCTGCGTGGCATTTCTTCCGAGGGAATGCTTTGTGCAGCCGCGGAGCTGGGGCTCGATGATGGCAGCAGCGGTTTGCTGATTCTGGATGCGGATGCGCCGCTCGGAGCCGATCTGCGGTGCTACCTCGGTCTGGATGACCAGATTCTGACCCTGGGAATTACCCCAAATCGCGGCGACGCATTGTCCGTAACCGGAGTGGCCAGGGATTTGTTTGCCCTCGGTGCAGAGGCCGTGTCCCGCCCCGTAAATGATGACCCGACACCGGCATGGACGATCGTGCGTCCGGACAACGCGGCCCCCGGTAACGGAGGCTTCGCTCCGCACATTGCCGCAGATGCGCAAAGCGCCTGTCCTTCCTATACCGCCCTGTGGATAGAGGGCGTTCCAGAACGATTGCCGGACCATTTACGTGAGCGTCTGCGCCGTGCGGGGCAGCGTTGTATCCACCCGGTAGTGGATTTACTGAATCTGCAAATGCTCGAAACGGGGCAACCTCTGCATGCGTTTGACGCCGATACCTTACAAGGCGAACTCAATGTGCGCTGGGCGCAGGCCGGGGAGATGCTCGATGCCCTGGATGGCCGGGATCTGCCGCTGGAGTCCGATATGCTGGTGATTGCCGACAACGCCGGTCCGGTGGCTCTCGCAGGTATTATCGGCGGGCGGCGTACCGCGGTATCGGCACGGACGCGTTGTATTGTCCTGGAGTCCGCTTTCTTCCAGCCTAAGGCTATCCAGGGGCGTGCACGCCGCTTGGGCTTGCAGACGGATGCTGCCATGCGCTTTGAACGCGGCGTGGATTTCGCCTTGGGGCCGGTAGTGGCCAGCAGCACTCTGCAGTGTCTCGCGACGCTAGGTACGGCACATTTGCGGACAGAACGATCTTGCACCGTGCTGGGACAGTTACCGGAGCATGTGCCGATCCCCTTGCGGCGTGCCCGACTGGCACGCATCCTGGGCATGGATTACGAAGATGCCGTGGTCGAGGCAACCCTCACCCGTCTGGGGTTGCGTATCAACAGGACCCCCGATGGCTGGCAGGCGCTTTCTCCGAGTCACCGCTTTGATCTGCGCATTGAGGCAGACCTGATTGAGGAAGTGGGCAGAATATACGGGTATGAGCGATTGCCCGCTCATCGTCCGGAGGGCACATTGCAACCCTTGCCCATGGCGCAGGGGCCGCAGCCAGCCGCTTTGCGTGGTGTTTTGCAGGCACGTGATTATCATGAGGTGATCACCTATAGTTTTGTCTCCCGTCAGGCACAAGATTTGTTCACCCCAGGTGCCGACGCCCCCGCTCTGCTCAACCCCTTGTCCGCGGATTTGGCCGTCATGCGCGCCAGTCTCTGGCCGGGTTTGATGCAGGCGCTTCAGTTCAACATGAAGCGGCAGCAGGATCGGGTACGGATTTTTGAACTGGGAAGGGTGTTTTCTGCCGATGGACAACGTCTTGTCCTGGGCGGGTGTATTGTCGGGACAGCGGATCGGGAAAATTGGGCGCAACCGCAGCGTGCGGCCGATTTCTATGACCTGAAAGGCGACGTGAGTGCTTTGCTCGCGCTTTGGCCGGATACGGAGTTTGCTTTCCGACCGCTGGGCGATCACCCGGCTTTGCATCCGGGGCAGGCCGCAGAAATCTGTATGGAAGATCATCGGGTTGGCATGTTGGGTGCGTTACATCCGACGCTGGCCGCGGAGTATGACCTGGACAAATCACCATTTTTCTTCTATTTGGATATGGAATGGTTGAGTAACCTGACGAATGTCTCGAGGTTCACGTCCTTGTCGCCATTTCCAGCATTGCGGCGGGATATGGCCTTAGTCATTCCGCAGGACATTCTGGCGGGGACGGTGCTGAACGCCATGCGGGTAGCAGCATCGAGTATTGTGCAGCAGATCACGATTTTTGATCGCTATCAGGGACCTTCTCTGACAGCGGGAACGTACAGTCTGGCTTTTGCGCTGCTCTTGCAGGATGCTGAGCGGACGCTGACCGAGACAGACGTACAAGCAGAAATGGACCGGTTGCTGGTTGCCGTGCGGCGACTCGGTTCCATCGAACTCAGGGCATAGGGAGAATAATATGGCGGTTACCAAAGCAGAAATCGTGGATATGCTGTTCGAGACTATGGGTCTTAATAAGCGGGAAGCCAAGGGCATTGTCGAGGCCCTTTTTGATGGCATTCGTGAAAATCTGGCGCAGGGCGAAGAGGTGAAGCTCTCGGGCTTTGGTAACTTCACGTTGCGCGACAAAAATCCACGTCCCGGGCGCAACCCGAAGACGGGTGTGGAGATTACCATTACGGCGCGGCGCGTGGTGACTTTCCATCCGAGCCAAAAGCTCAAAGCCTACGTGAATGGTAGCGAACCGGACAACGGCTAAGGGAAAGGCGGGCAAAGACCTCGCGCCACTCCCGGAGATACCTGAAAAGCGGTATTTCTCCATTAGCGAGGCGGCCCTGCTCTGTGGGGTGAAGGCGCATGTGCTGCGCTACTGGGAGCAGGAGTTTCCACAGCTTAGTCCACTGAAAAGAAAAGGTAATCGGCGTTATTATCAGCGCCGTGATCTGCTGTTGGCGAGACAGATTCGCGCCCTGCTGTACGGCGAAGGCTATACTATCCACGGCGCGCGTGAACGGTTGCAAGAACTGATGCGCGCCCCCCGTGGCGAGTCCCGGGAAGAAAATCATGGGCAACTGAATCTGGAGATGGCGGATCTCTCTGTCGGCGTTATCGAGGGCCGCAAACGCTGGCAATACTTGCGCCGGGAGTTGTTGGCATTATTGGATTTGTGCGGTCACAGGCATTGACCTGGGCGGCGTTTTGGCAGTACATTATGGATTCTCGCGGGGCGTAGCGCAGCCTGGTAGCGCACCTGAATGGGGTTCAGGTGGTCGGAGGTTCAAATCCTCTCGCCCCGACCAATTAAATCAAATGGTTATGAAACCCCGCTGCTTGGCATTGATCGTGATATTAGCAAGCCTGCTAATATTTTCAGTGAAGCGGCCGTACATGAGTAAATTCTCGGTCGCGAATATAAACCTCAGTCATGCTTCCATCAGCGTGGCCGGCCAGGGCTTGAGCGTAGTCGCGGCCTCCAATCTTGGAGGCATCCGTCAGCGACTTTGCGCGTATATCATGAAAATGGCAGTCATCCACCTCCGACTTTGCCAACAACCGGCGCCATGCGCTGTTCCATCCGCTGACGGTATAGGGTGTCCCATCCTGGGATGCAAACAACGAGAGGGATCCTATCCTGCGCCGCAATCCTCGCGCCTTTGAAACCACTGCCCGCAAGGCCGGTGTCCAGGTATAAAGGACGCGAGCGCCCGTTTTTTCCTGCGCGACCAAAAGCCCCTCCTCTGTGCACTGGTCTAGTCGTAATTTCATGATGTCACCACGGCGCATGGACGTCAGATAAGCCAAATCGATGATGCACTTCCATTGTTCATCAGCGCATTGACGTAACTTTTCCATCTCGGCATCGGTAATATACCTCTTGCGCGGCTTTTCCTTGTTGCGGCGCACACCCAGGCAGGGGTTCTCCTCAGCCCATCCCCAGCGGATACTATATGCGAAGACGCTGGATAATACGGCGATTTCCCTGTTTGCCGCCACCTTGGCGCTACGCCTATCGAGATAGCCGGCGACGTCAGGGCGACGCAGGGATTCGATGCGCATGTGCCCGAACACATCTCTGAGTGCCTTGAGGATGCGGTGATAGTCCTCCTGGGTCCGTGGGCGGAGCGCAGGGAGGATTTCCCCCTCATACCGGGCAATCGCGGCTCCTATGGTTCCGGTTTTTTCACCAGGGACCGTGGATTGGCCCTCTATGGCAGCCCACAAGGTCAGCGCCTCGGCCTTGTTTGCGGATAGTCGTGTCCACTTCAGCTTGCGGTCTATCCAGCAGGCGTGATAGTAGACTTCACCGCGTTTGTACATCCGCGGTGGCAGCCCCTTATCCTTTGTGCGCTTGCGTCCCATGCCCATATGTTAGGCGATTCTGTCCCAATGTGGACAGTCCTCCATTGATGTGGTGGCTTGTCTGTTGCCCAGAAGGTGGCGCTCCATCTCGGCACGAAGCACAATCGGACGGCCGGAGCGTGTTAGGGCGAAGCTGAAACCATGCCGTTCCAGCCACCGGGTCTGTGCCGGGCGCCTGACATATCCGGTTAGCTCTTCGGTTTCTTCAGGCGTGATGAATGTGGTTTGACCTTGCATGGCAAAGTTCTTCCCTGATGATTTGCAATGCGCCATGATGCTGCTGGCGGACGGCCAAAGAGTATTTTTGGAAGCGGTCCGCCTGCTCCAGTAGCGCATCCGTCGATCCTTTCTGGCCCATCTTGAGGGCATGCAGGGCGCGATTGCGGTACCCCTGGGCCTCGCTCTCCAGCCAGTCCGCGCACTCTTCCAAAATCCCGACGGGTGATTCACGCATGGGAGGGGTCCTCATCGGGGTTGTTGACGCCCGCCAGGATCTCCGCCGCATCGATGACCTCCCGTTCGCTATGGAGGACATCGCCATTGCTGCGCTCCTTGTCCACGAGGGTCATGATGCGGTTCACTGCGGCGGGCGTGACACCCATCCGTTCGGCAACGACCTTGATGTCCTCGCGGATATCCTCCCTCTGCAGGGCGATCTTTGCCTTGCGGTTCAGTATGTCCTCGATAATGCTTTTGGTTTTTTCGTCCAGATGCATGAGAATCTCCTTGCAGCTTTCCTGCGGTTCTAAGGGAAAAACGTGTCATTGCCTCAAAACAGGTCCCTCGTCGTGCGGGGCATTTTTTCCTGGCAACGTTCCCCGAGTTGGTGGAACAGGGTGAGCCATTGCACAGCGCTATCACGGTGGCGATCGCTGCCGGTCATGGCCACGCTCTTGATCCGGTTCAGTTCTTTGTAGAAGCGTGAAATGGATGTCCAGGCCGGCCTGCGGAGATCGATCTTTACGGATTCCGCATGGTCCGGGGCATCCTGTAATTCCTCGTAGATCTCCCGGGTCATGCGCATCAGGGCGGGCAGATGCTGATCGACGACTTCCCCCAGAGCCTTCTGGAACTCCGCCAGGTTTTCCAAAAAGTACCGGCTCCTCTCGCCGACCCTGGTCCAGTAGGCGTCTTCGTAATCCAGCGCGGCCGTATTGATCACGGTGGCCTCGGCCATCGTGACATTCGCGTAGCTGGCCGACCCTCCGGTCCTGCCGGAACCAGGAGACCTTCCACTGCCCATGGAAGATGCAGAACCCCTGCCATCACTGCGGTTTCCGGTGATGATCTCCACGTCATGCACCGTCTGCGGATCGTCCATCGGGATCACGTCCGGCAAGACATGCCAGGTGGCCGCTACCCAGTTGGCGGGGGAGACCGATGGCAGGCTGTCCGGCGAGAGCGCGACGGCCTTGGCCCAGCGCTGGACGGCCAGGCTCACCCAATGATCCATTTCCTGGAATTTCCCCTGGGCCTTGAGGTAGCGCAGGATGGCGAAGATCGTGGCGAGCTCGACATTGGCCTCCGGATCGGCGTTGGTATTGAAGAAGTGCAGCCGGATCGTTTCCTCCACCAGGTTCAGATGCCGGGTGAGGGCGCTGACGATGGAGTTCATCAGGGTGACTGCATCGGCGTAGTTGCGGACGGTCTTTTCGCTGACACCATAAATCGCCGCCAGTCGTTCGCGCGTTCTGCCAGCACCACCATCCAGGGGATCGTCAAAACAATGGGGTAAATTTACCCCATTGTTTTTGTCATCGCCCTTTACCGCATTTTTGTTGCCATCTGGGGCACCCTTACGAAGGTTCTTGGCCAGGAGGTAATGGTTCCCGATCACCCAGACTTTTTCGTAATCAGTGAGTTGTCGATGGGAGAAGTTGAATTCTGCGGTTTTCAGCGTGGCGTCATAGAGGTTTTCCACGGGGATGATGACATAGGGCACCTCCAAGCCGAGCTGTTCCGCGGCGACGACCCGCAGATACCCGTCCAGCACACCGAGACGCCCGTCCTCCAACGGAGTGACCTTGATGGGGTCCGTGACGCCATGGGTCTTGATCAAATCAAAGAGGCGCAGGTATTCAGGCCGATCCGCAAGGCGCAGCGGCATGATATCCCGGCACTCCGGGATGGGGACGAAGCGGTCCCATCGTGCCACCTGGATGGTAGCCACGCCTTTGTTGGGTACCATGGCGATGGGGTGGTCCTGGACCGCGTGCGCTTCCGTTCCCGGTATCGTTCCAGCGTGGCTTTCCTGAGTGGTCATCATTGCAGGGCTCCTTTGCTTGTGGATTCGGTCTTCGGCGGCGCAGGGCGAATGATCCACACATTGTCTTCGTCCCGTGCGAGATCTAGGCGCAGCCCGTGAGCGGCGGCTTCTGACCGGATCGCGGAAAGCACCGCCTGCATGTCCGCTACCTTGATGTCCTTGTTGAGATCAATACGAGCCATGGTGGCCATCCTCCTGGAATAGGGGCATATCCAATTCGGGCGGTATTTCATAAATACCGCGCTGCGCGCCCTGGTTGATGGCGCGCAGCTTGGCGTAGACGGTGCCCTCCTGGATGCCGAGTTCGCGGGCGATGACGCTGGTCTTGCATCCGGCTTGGGCCAGTTTTAGGAGTTGGATCTGGCGGAGGGTCAGCGGGCGACGGCGCTTAGTGGAGGACATGGGGAACCTCCAGCTCAAGATTTTGCCCCAAGGTGGGCGGGGTGAGATCTACTATGCGGATCAATTCACCGGTGCTGAAGCCCAGTCCGATCCGTCGCAGGGTGGGGCGGATCTGGACTACCGTGGAGAGCAGATCTATAGCGATCCCCTCCGGCGAGCCGCACGGGCCGGCCACCTGCAGAACGACGTACTGGTGTGTGAATGGGAGAATCATGGCGGCTCTCCTTTGCCAACGTAACGGTCAAGCGATAAATGCATTATGCGCAAATATTAAATTGCGTCAACCGCAAAATATCAGTGTTGAAAAACCCGCCTCAGGGGCGGGCATTCTCACTCGTCGGACGGGCGCTAGCTCGTCATAGCAGCTTCTTTGTCTCGGGTACGGTCTCTATCTTCTCCACCATCATCAATCGCGGACGTCCATCGCGGTCGGTTTCGTAGCGCCCGGATACCAACGCAAGGTGACCGAGCATCGCCCGTGCCTGCTCGGGGTGGAGTTCTGGCGCAATGCACCGCAAAACCCCTTCTTTCGTACGCAGGTTGAAGCGTGTTTTATCTAAATCCGCCGCTCGTACTTCTCCTGTGAATGCACCATGAAGGGCCCGATCTCCAAGGGGTGAGCGCAAGGCCGACCGTAATACGACACGATCATGCTGGGACAATCTGGCAATACCGTTTCCTCGGCTGGAAAATTCCAAGGTGTCGATACCCCGAGTGCCTGTGGGCGAGAAGCTCAAGAGGGTATGGAGCGCTACATCGCGTAAGGCCGGGTCAGGCATGGTCTCTGCCGCGCCAGGAAGCACGCTATCATCTCCGATATCGTTGGCAAGGACGGGCAAAAGATCAATGGCCTTGAGAAGGCGTATGACGAGTTGATCATCCTCTGGAAGCAAGTCGGCCGATGGGGGCTGTATCTTGGTGCCAAACCACAAACTTCCGGGAGCTATTCCGGTAACCCGCAAGTCAATTTGCTTGGAAAGCTTGGTACCGTTGGCACCCAGCAAGTCAATGACCGCGGCAGACAGACGTCGCAAGTTTTGTTCCACCGTGCTGGTGAGCCAGGTCAGTGAGGATAGCCATGGCATTATTTGCGTTACACCACGGCCTTCCGCGCGGAAGACCAAATCGGAATTATCTAACAAGTGCGCTAGCGGTAGACTTTTTTCGGCAATTTTTATTATTTGTTCGAAAGTTGCGTCTACGATCTGTCTTGGTGTCGCATCAACCCCTGTTTCTTTTGCAAGCAGTCCTTCGGTGACCATGTTTTCGAGAAAAACGCGCATCGTATCATATGCACTTTCTCTATGAGTCATGGCAATATCCTCAGGATACCTTTCGGGTATGTGCTGCCCAATCGCAACTCTGCTGCGGCTTTCGTTCCAATCTGTTGAAAATATTTTATAAAATCATCTGAATATCTCGGATAATGCACCCATACATCAACGCGAAGATCTGCCATGA
Source organism: Acidithiobacillus sp. (assembly GCA_037440305.1). Lineage (GTDB taxonomy): Bacteria > Pseudomonadota > Gammaproteobacteria > Acidithiobacillales > Acidithiobacillaceae > Acidithiobacillus. The sequence continues at coordinate 12,544 of JBBIUH010000001.1, read as the reverse complement.
TGGCGTCATGGCGCAATCGTACTGCAAGGGCAAGCGCTAGCGTTTCGTCGGATTTTGTGTGGGACATGTCAAGTATCGTATCGATATCGGAAGGTGATGGTATGTTGCGCACAAAGCTTCCATTTATGAGTATTGGGCATTCGATGTTGGTTTGCCTCCATTCGGTAGAAAGAAATGTGTTGAGGTTTTCAAATAGTGTCGATCTAAGAAGATTCCAGCAGAATCTTTCTGCTACCTGTTCCTTGGAGCATTCCCATATCCCCGGCGGTAGAAGTCCATGCCGGTTGAACTCGGGGATCACTTGGATCCATCCTCACCACCCAGGAGCGTCTCGATTGCCTTGGCAATGCGCTCCCCCGCCTGTGGATTTTCCAGGTATCGCAGAACCAGCCGCGCTACCTCCTCACGGACGGCAGGATCGCCACGATCGAAACGCTTCGCAAGCATCTGAAGTAGCGACGAAATAGTCTCTTCTCCAGCGGCACCCCTGGCTATCTGCAGATCAAGGGCAATGCTATGCCCTTCTTCTGCTATGCCATAAAGGTCGGACAATTGCAGATCGAACGCCTTGGCTATCGCCCTCAATGTACTCTCGGACGCACCCTGGATACCGCGTTCCAGTCTGGAGATGTTCCCGGCATCTGACCCCACCCGGTGAGCAAGCTCCTCCTGAGTCCAGCCACGCGCTTTCCGCAGTTCTCGTATCACCTCACCCAGGGTCTTCATGCGTGTAGGCTGCAACGTTCTTGTTGATAGCGCAAAGCGCTCCACGCATAATGGTTGTAAAAAAATTGCGTATAGCGCAATAATGGCCGCATGGAATCTCTCCGCTCACTTCGAAAGGCTAGGCTGGAGTCCTTGGTGGATGTCGCAAAGGAGGTTGGAGTTGCGCCATCGACGATCTCCCGTATTGAACGCGGCCTCATTATGCCATCGCTACCGCTGATACGGGCTATTGCGAAGCACTTTGGCGTAAGTATTGACGACCTCTGCCCATACCTAGGAAGACGCAATCTATGCGAGGTAAACAAACGATGACTTGGACCTGCGGCTACCCTGATGGCACTCACTGCGGTCGGGCCTTCCAGATGCCCGACTGGACCCATGGCTTGGTCACAGAAGCGGATGCCGCAGAGATCGCGGCGGGCCTTCGCCAGTCTACGGGCACCGAACCGCACATATTAACGGTGCGCGGCCGCCTGATTCGTCTGGCTCGAACCCGGAAGGATGGGAAGGAATGAGGACCGTAAGCGCCCGGCGCATCCCGTGTCTGCCCACTGGTTCCCATGGAGGCTGCCGTCGCAGCGGATGGGGAGGGGGTCAGCCATGAGCCATTTCAGCGCGCAGCCGCAAACCCGTCACCTTGGAGTCCCTATTCCTGACAGGTTTGGAACTTATCCCGCCCGTCTGATCTCGTTCATGAGTTCCGGATGCTTTTCGAGCAGTTTTAGCAAGAGGACCGTAGACTTATGGGGTTGGGTCTTGCCGCGCTCGTATTCGGAAAACGCGGATGCGCCACCGCCGAAAAGCAGTCCGGCATCTTTCTGGCTCAGGTGCAGACGTTTACGCGCTGCGCGTAACGCCTGCCCCTGGTGGGTGGCGGCATCCTTACGCAACGCGCTCAACGCGTTTGCATACCGCTGCGCTTCACCCGCATCAAATTCGCATTCTCCGCAGACCGGACAATGCCATCCGGCGATGGCCGGTACGGTAACGGTCAAGCCATCCACGGAAATGATCATGTCCTTGCGCTCATGCACAAGTTCCGTGCCGTCGTCGCACTGCAAGCAAAAGCGTTTTTCTGTCATGTCAAAGCTCCTTGAACTGAATCACCACGGTCCCCGGGCGCAACGTGATTTTGATGTAGGCCGTTTTCCCGTTGGGACAGATGGCGTGATAAACATCCTGCCATACCTGGCTATCCGCGTAAGTGGTCATGCTTTTGAACAGCATTTCCGGTTGCAGGCCCAACACAACGGCCAGGCCGTCGGGCGGAGAAAGACCCATCAGACCCAGTCCCTGCAAAGCGGTAGCGGTAAAAGCGCCGATCCCAAGGCGAGCAACAGATGCCTTGATCTCTGGCAGGGAGTAGTGGGCTTTTCGTTTCTCCATGAATCAAATTATATGGAATCCATAAATTCTATTCAAGTGCCTGACCTCTTTCCCCCCGGCACCAAACTCCTGCGGATCAGGGCCGCGCGCCGCCACAAGCGCCTGGCCATCGCGGTGGCCGTAGGGCTGTCGCTGCCGCTGATGGCCTGGCTCTGGCGCGAAGGCGATCTGCCGGGCGTGTCACCGGCTCCGTTTTCCCGGGCGGCTTCCACCTATAACGTCGATGGGGTCTATGGACCGGGAGGATGGCTGCTGCCGGTGGCCCTGCGCACCATTGCCGTCCATGCCGATGATGTGTCGGTCTGGGGGCCGGACGGGAAACTGGTGGTGGGAGCGCATGCTATTCGGTCCGCCCGTGGCGCCGTGACGCAGGTCTGCGCCGTGCATCACGGCAGTCCTGGCACGGTACTGGTCAGCCGCGGCGGCCGCCACCTGCGCATTGAGGCCGGGCGTTGCGTGATCGACGGGAGGAGGGCGTGAAGTTTTGGATTGTGGAAGCAAGCCCCGGGGACTGGCGATTTCCGTCCCGGAGTACATGGCGGAGACGTCCGATTTCCGGCCGGGAGAACACGCCGCCCTGTTCCTGCTGCTGCTCTACGCCCAGAAGCACGGTCTTGTTCCAGACGACGATGCCGTTTTGGCGCGGATCGGCGACATGAACATGGCCGACTGGCTACTAGCGCGGTCCCGGTTGGAACTTTTCTTTGAGCAAGGCGGCGGGTATTGGAAACCCGCTTCATTGGACTGGATCAGGAGGACGCGTGATGACGAAAGCTGAACGCAAGCGGCGGGAACAAGCGAAACGACGAGGGGCGCAGCCTTTCCTACGGCAGGCCATCACCCGAGAGATGGTGGACGAGGCTCTGGACGACCTGGAGCGGTGCGGGCTGATCGAGCGGACACGGATGCCCAATGGTGAGGTGCATCTGCGCCTACCCCTCGCCCCGGTGCCCGCATGCAACGGTGTGTTGATTCTGGAGGATTGAAGATGACGTCCTATCTCATTACTGACGACGAACTGGACATGCTCTATGGGCAGCCATGGTCTGCTCAGCTGGCCTATTTTCGGGCCATACGCCCCTATATGGACTACACCACCAGGATTGTCGGCCTGAAACGCCGCATCAGTCGACGCTCCATCCGGGAAGAACTGGAGGTTCCTGAGCAGCGCGGAAGACATTGTGATGAGCAGGCCACGATCACGATGGACGGGGTACGGCATGCGCTGGAGGTCCTGAAAAAGTGTGGGGTCATAGAGCAGTTACCCTATGACAAGCAACTCGTTTTTCGATTGCCGTGCGCGCACAAGGATAGGTCTGTCTCGCGGATGAGCCCCCGATCAGTACCCGATGAGCGCCCGACCATGAGCACCCGGACGGACACCCAACAGAAACCTAATAAATCCGTTGCCTCCAGCGAAATGAGCCCCCGGATGAGCCCCCGATCAACACCCGAGACCTTGGAAGGGATGAGCCCCCTACATCCGGTATCCGGTAAAATAAAAGATAAAAAGCCTTACACCGAAGCTGACGCTTCGGTGTCACCGTCACCCGTTGGCTCACGAACTCAGGGACCACCGCCTACCGAGCCACACTGCCAGACACCGCTTCTGCCGCCAGTGGCGCTGAGCAACATCGCTCCACCACCGGAACCGAAGGCCAAGGTCGCCAAACCACGGGTATCCACGGTCCCCGCCTGGACGGCCTACAGCGCGGCCTACCGTGAACGCTATGGCGTGGATCCCGTCCGCAACGGCACCATCAACGGCCAGTTGGCCCATCTGGTGCGCCGCCTGGGCGGTGAGGCCCCGGCGGTGGCCCGGTATTACCTCGACCTGGAAGACCCGTACTACCGCCGCGAAGGCCACTCGGTCGGTGCGCTGCTCAAGCACTGCGAGCAGTTGCGGACCTTGTGGAAGCGGGCCGAACAGCGGCGTGTGAGTCCGTCTGCCGCCCTGAATCCCGATGACGTGGTCATCGCCCTGTGAGGAGCGCCGTCATGTCCACCCTGCCAAAATCGCCCCCACCGCCTCGCCGGACTCCTGCCTTGAGGGATTTGGCCACGGACATCCTGCGCCGCCATGGCCTGCCGCAGGCCTCCAACGTGGCCCTGCTGCCGGACCGGCATCCGCAATACCGGCACTGCGCGCGGCATGGCCGGTACCCCGAATCCCTGGTGGACGAACAGGGGACGGTGCGCTTCATCACCCCGGCCGGTTGCCCGCGCTGCCGCGCCGAGCGGCAGCTGGCCGCACTCCTGGACCGCGCGGCCATCCCGGAGCGTTACCGCGATTGCGACTTCGCCAGCTTCCGGATATCCACCCCGGCGCAGGCCCGGGTGGTGGAGGCCTGCCGGGCCTATGCGGCCGATTTCGCGGCCAACACCGACGGACGCGCCCTGATCCTCCTGGGTCCCCCCGGCACCGGCAAGAACCATCTCGCCGCGGCCATCGCGCATGCGTTGCTGGCTCAGGGACGGACCGTCCTGCAAGCCATGGTCTGGGAGGTCATCGCACGGATCCGCGCGACCTGGCGCAACGGCGATGGCCCGTCCGAGAGCGGCGTCATCGGGGCCTTTGCGGCGGTCGATCTCCTGATCCTGGACGAAGTAGGCAAACAGCACGGCTCGGACAGTGAACGACTGAGCCTGTTCAGGGTCATCGACAGCCGCTACCGGGCGCGGCCGACCATCCTGCTCAGCAACGAGACCCTGACGGAGCTGGAAAAATATCTCGGCTCCGCCGCTTTCGATCGAATCTGCCATCAGGGCACGCTGCTGCACTGTCAGTGGCCCAGTTTTCGGCGCAAGGGAACGCAAGGGGAGGGCGCCGAATCATGAAGCGCAAAGCATCCACCCTCTGGACGGCCGCATTGCTGACCGCTCTCGCGGCCACACCGGCCTGGGCCGCCTGGACCTATATCGGCCCGGCACCGGCAAGCCGCTCGGTGCACCCGACCCTGCCCACGGCGCCGGTCCTCGGCAGGGTCCCCGCCGTTACCGCGCCCGCCGGCTCTTCCGCGTCTTTCCCCCGTCTGTCCACGTTGCAGGACCGGGGCCTGCTGAGCGGCGTGCTGGCCCACAACCTGCACGGCTGGAATCCGAACCGCTGGGTGCCCGCCGGGCATGCCGCGCTGCGGACAGCCATCGAGCGCCTGGTGCCGGAACACCGGATCAGTATCCACCCCGGTCTGATGCTGCCAACGGTTTCCTGGCCGGCGGGGAGTGCTTCGGTCGCTCTCTACCACATCGCCCGCTACCGCGGGATTCTCATCGTCGTGACCCAACACCGGGTCTACGTGATGGCGGGCTGAGCCATGTGGATGCCTGATCCTTCTCCGCCCCTGACTCCGGTTCACCGCTACTGCGTCGCCGCGGCCGCGGAGCGTTACCACGTCCCGGTCGGTCTCCTCTACGGCATCCTCGCCACCGAAGATACCCGCGCCGGCCAGACGGTGCACGACGCCAACGGCAGCTACGACATGGGGCCCATGGGGATCAATTCCCTGTGGCTGTCCGTGCTCGCCCACTATGGCATCACCCGCCCGGAAGTCCTCGACAACGGCTGCCAGAACGTCGCCGTAGGCGCCTGGATCCTCGCCCGCAAACTCGCGGGTCATCCGTCTCGGGCGCAAGCATTTGCCCATCCCCGCGCCTTCTGGCGGCACGTCGGCGATTACAACAGTGCGATCCCCCATTGGAACCACCAGTACCGGCAGCGGGTGGCGAAATTGGCGCAACGGGATTTTTATCGGCCCCTGGAGCGGGCCTCTGGAGGAGGACACCCATGAACACCCCCCTGGAAAACATCGGCATCGGCATCGAGGCCTGGCGGCGGCTGTGGCGGCTGTCGTTCCTCGCCAACCTGGTGCTCGCCGGCATCTCCGCCGTCCTGGCCATCGCCCTGTTCATCGTGGCGACCCGTCCGGCGCGGGTGGTGTATTTCGCGACCTCGCCCAATGGGGTCATCACCCGCCTGGTCCCGCTGCGGGAACCGCTGTTGAACGATTCCGCCGTGCTGACCCGCGCCCAGGAGGGAATGACCTCCGCCTTCGACATCAGCTACGTCAACTGGCGCCAGGATGAACAACGGGCGGTGAAATACTTCACGGCGGCCGGTTACCGGAGCTACCAGGCGACCCTGGTCGAGACGGGCGATATCGCGGCCGTTCGCGAGCGGCGGCTCAACATGACGCTGGCGGTCACCGGCGCCCCGGCGGTGATGCATCAACAAGTGCTGGCCAACGGCGACTATGGCTGGCAGATCCAGATGCCCATCCGGCTGATCTACCAGAATTCCAACGGCATCAACAGCAAGGACTTCGTGGCGAACATCACCATGGTGCGCGTGAACAATCTGGCCCATCCCGCCGGGGTCGCCATCCAGAGTTTCAATTTTCTGGTCCCATAGAGGGGAATCCACATGTTCCAGACACGTCATGCCCTCCGCTCCGCCATCGTACTGCTCGCCGGTACATCGCTGGTGGTTCCGGCTTTCGCCCAGCCGGTGAATCCCGACACGCTGCTGGGTCAGTCCGCGGGTAGCCCGGTGACCGCGGCAACGGCTTCCACGGCGTCCGGCGCTTCGGGAACGCCCACGTCCGAGCACTGGCAAACGGTCGATCCGGCCCAGGAGCAGGCAGTCCAGCAGGCCCAGGCGCAGGGCCAGACGATCCAATACGTCAAGGGACCCAACGGCACGGTCATGGCGCTGCCCCCCTTGCCCGATAGCCAGGCGTTCCACCAGGCGGTGCAGGCGCATATGCCCCTGTCCGGCGGGGATATCCGCTTCCTGCGGCAACGCATCGACCGGAACCGTCAGGCCGAGCAGGCGCCGTTGGCCGCGGTGATACCCAAACTCACCGCCGTGACGGCGCGGCTGGGGGCGGGAAGTCCGCCCGCCATCGCGATGCACAGTGGCTACGCCACGACGCTGAACTTCACCGATGCCTATGGCCGGCCCTGGCCGATCGTCCATGTGGGCATCGGCGACAAGGCCGCCTTCGCTGCGCAGTTCGCCGGGGATTCCCTGATGCTGTCTGTCTTGGAGCCCTACGCCCAAAGTAACCTCGCGGTCTGGCTCGCGGGCGAATCGCAACCGGTACTTCTGGCCCTGGTGCCCTCCGGCATGGTGGCCGATTACAGCGTGCGCGTCCGGGTGAACGCCATCGAGCCGGGCTTGCCGCCGCCCGTCGGGGCTAGCGGCGTACCCAACGGGAATTACACCCAGGTGCTGTTGAAGCTGGTCCAGGACCTGCCACCGGCGGGCGCGCAGCCCTTGCAGGTCGCCGGCAATCCTCCCCGGGTGATGGCCTGGTCATGGACGGGATCCCACGGGCGCCGCCTGCTCCTGCGCACCCCCATGCCGGTATTGGCTCCCGCCTGGGTGGCGCGCATGGATGGCGCGGCCGGCATACGCACCTATGTCCTGCCCGACGTGCCAGCGGTCACGGTCAGCCAGAATGGCCATGCGCGCACCTTGACCTTGAACCCCTTGCTGGAGGGCTCCCGCCATGGTGGATGAAACGCAGATACCACAGACGCCTATGAACGGTACGCCGGGTCCGTCGGGAACATCCGCCCCGGCAGGTTCCCCAGTTCCTGCACAAGATCCGTTCGCGACCGCCAAAGCTCCAGGCATCTTGCATGGGGTCCGTAGCGCCTTGGGCGACCCGGCCCGGCGACCCCTGATTGTCGGTGGCGCCGCCCTGGGTGTCGGTGTGATCGGGTTTCTGACGATTCTGCTCTGGCCCCGTGCCCCGGCGGTACCGATCTCGGCCGGTGGCCAGGTGGCCCAGATGCGGAACACACCCGGTGGTCCGGGAACGCCCGTCTACAATGCAGACCTGAACCAATACAACCAGAAACAGGCGGTAAAGGCCTTGCAGGCGGGGCTCTCCTCCCTGCCGACCGTCGGGGCGATCCGCAAAGCCACGATCCAATCCGGTGCGGCCCGGCCGATCGGCCCGGTCATCCATCATCGGCCCGTCGATCGGTCGGGAATGACGGCGGTGCGCTACGCCCCGAATCCCGATGCGCATCAGATCAACGCCGAGGTGGCCGCGATCCTCAAGATGGAGCAGCCTCCCGTCGCGGTTCTCGTGGCCAACGGCACGCTCCAGGGAACCAAGGCCGGCAAGGTCACGGCTACGGCGGCATCGACGGGGAGCGTGGCCGCTCCCACCCTGGCGAATGCCGGGCATATCTCTTTCGCGGTGCTGGATACCAGCATCAAGTCCACGGAGCCCGGACCGGTGCTGGCGACCATCGAGACCGGACGTTTCGCCGGCGCCCGTCTGCTGGGTGGTTTCACCCGCGTGCACGATCGGGTCCTGGTCCAGTTCTCCTCCCTGACACTGCACCACCAGACGATATCCATCCGGGCCTACGCCATCACCCTGGCGACGGCGCGCACAGCGCTCGCGACCTCGGTCAACCGGCACACGCTCTATCGCTATGGCTGGCTGATAGGCGCCAGCCTCCTGCAGGGCCTCAATAACGCCCTGGACTCCGCTAACACCAACACCTATCTGACCGGCTCCGGTCTGGGCGTGGTCACGCATCAGTTGAGCAACGGACAGATCGCCTTGTCGGCGGTGGGCAACGTGGGGCAGACGCTCGCGCCGATCATGGCCCAGCGCTTCAACACTCCGCCCACGGTCCGGGTCAAGGCGGGCAGCGGGATCGGGATTCTGTTCATGGCGCCGGTGAAGGCCGGCTTGGGGTAGGGGAGGGACCATGGAAGCGCTTCAGAACCTGAATCACATCGACCAGTTGGCCATGGCGACCCGCTCCGGGAACCCGGTGGCCGGCAATCAGCTGTGGAGCATCATGCGGCGGTACTGTGCGGGGGCCGCCCGCCAGGCGCGCGCCATGGGGGTGCCGCGGGAGGATGCGGAGCAGTTCATCGGCCTGGCGGTCACCATCGCGCTGCACAGTTGGGATCCCGCGCAGGGTCATTTTGCGCCCTGGAGTTACTGGAAACTGCGCGGAGAGCTTTCCGTGTTTCGGGGACGCAAGGAGGTGGATACCGTGCCGCTGGAGGACTGGGACCAGGGGGATCCCGATGCATCACTGGTGACCGAGGACGTGGCGGTGGACTGGAGCCCGGAACGGGTCGGGGCGGTCATGCGCGGTCTGCCGGACGATCTCGCCGAATGGGTGCATCTGCGCTATGGCGAAGAGTTGACCATTGCGGCCGCGGCGGAACGGCTGGGCATGACGGCGCGGCGCGGGCAGCGCATGGAGGTGCGCCTGGAAACCGCCGTGCACGGCATTCTGGGGAAGATTCGTTGATGGAAATGGCGGCAGCGTGAGGGGCACGTCCGACAGGCGGCTATACGGCGGTGCCCCTATGACGATGACAGGAGACCTCGATGCATGACAATCTGAAATTCTATCTGGCGGTGGGTGGCGTGGCCGTAGTGATCCTGGGTATCGGGTTTGCCACCTGGGAGTTCGACTTCGCCCCGAAAACCCCGCATCCGGCGACAAACCCGTTCGCCTCTACTGCCCCCGTTCGGGCGGCGCGATCCGCGCCTTCCGGCACGCCGGCCCCGGCCTCCCCGGTGGAGGGATGGCCGGCAGCCTCCGCGCCTGCCGCGGCGGTGAGCGCATCCGCAGTTTCGGTGGCACCAATCTCCGCGACCCTGGCCACCGGGGTGACGGCATCCGTCACCTCTCCGGCCGCGCCGGATCTGGCGCAGGCCATGGCCAGGATCGGTGCGGACCTGCGCGCACTGGCCACCGCGCAACGGCACACGAATGAACGGCTGGCGGCAGTCGATCAGGAAATGCGTTCCGCAGCCAGGTTCCCGCCCGGCACGCATCGGGAACCGCAACGAGAAATCGCAAGGGTCCCAGCGGCGCAGCGGCACGGCGTGCCCGGCTGGTCCGTGGAATCCATCGGCGCGAACGAGGCATGGATCCAGGGACCCGGCGGGCGGACCCATGTGGTCGAGGCGGGGAGCCAAGTGGAGGACCTGCGGATCCTGCGGGTCACTCCGGACGCGGTCATTACCAGCCGGGGCACGATCGGCTATTGACGGGAGGAGAGACGCATGCTGACCGCCATCCAGATGATCGGGAACATGGGCCAGAGTCTCGGTCCCATGTTCGTGCTGACCGTGGGTCTTTCCTTCGTCGTCGGTCTCTGGTTTGTGGCGGACAGCGTCTTTTTGATGGTCCGTGTCAGCAACGACCCGCGGATCCACAAAAGCCGGATCCCGATCACCGCCGCGACGGGGGCGTTGCTGATGGCCATGCCCGTGTTCGTGCTCCATGACGTGGGCACCTTTTTCAGCCAGGGACAGCCATCGCCGCTGGCCTACACTGGTCCGGGCGGCGCGCACGTGGGCCTCGCGGTGATGGTGATCGAGAACTTCGTGCAGCTCGTCGGCTGGCTGGCCGTGTTTCGCGGGCTGGTGATTCTGAAGCGAGTCGGCGACGGCACCACGCGGGAGAGCTCGGATACCGCCTTCGTGCACATCATCGGCGGCGCATTGGCGGCTAATGTGGTGGGTACGGCCATCGCCCTGGGGCATACCTTTGGGTTGACGTTGCCCATTTGAAAGGTGGGTCTTACCCTGATAGTTGGAATGAGGTTGTTTCTGGAAGCTGTTATACTTGCCCAATTTGCCTATACTATTTCGCTGCAGCCATGAGGAGGAGCCACCATGCACCTTGAGCGCATCACTATCAATCCCCAGCAATGTGGCGGACGGCCTTGTATTCGAGGGCTGCGTATTCGGGTACAGGACATTCTCGAACTCTTGGCGGCAGGAGCGACGACCGCAGAGATTCTGGAAGATTACCCCTACCTGGAGCCCGAAGATATCGCCGCCAGCCTTCATTACGCTGCGCAGCAAGCGGACCACGCCATTCTTTATGTGGCCTGATGCAGTTTTTAGTGGATGCGCAGCTACCACCCGCTCTGGCCCGATGGATCAGTGCGCAAGGTTATCCAGCCTGCCATGTTGCCGACATAGGTATGGCCAGCGCTCTTGATCCGGAAATATGGGATCGTGCATATCGGGATGGCGCTATCATCATAACCAAGGATGAAGATTTCGCTACACTCCGCACGATACATCCCGATGGCCCCACTATTATCTGGTTACGCACTCCCAACTGCCGAAGGCAGATACTGCTTGATGGCTTTGCCCGCCTATGGCCACAAATGCTGGATAGACTGAATCAGGGGGAGACGCTCATCGAGCTGAGAAGCTAGCCACTATCGCTTCGGGACCCGTGCCCTGGCAGAATCTGCTATTAGGGAGTGCATTGAGATTTTCTACAACCGCTAACGCCTGCATTCGCGGATTGGTTCCCTGGCCCACACTATGTTCGCACGGCTGGCCGCTTGAAACGGAGTTGTCCACACTATTGTCAGGCCACCTTTGATCGTCGGCAGAAGACTGATTGCGGTCATTGGGACTCATCGGTCAGATCTCGCGGCATATCAACGCGGCTTGGTGTGGCGGGGGTTCGACCACGTGAATTGCGCTGCTGCGCATCGTCAAAGTAGAAAAAGCATAGGGAGACTTGTTTGTTCAACTTAATAGTTAAAGACAGTGGATGGGCAGAAGGTCTCGACACCTTCCCTAGCGGAAGAGTTTTTGAGTACACAGAACAGCCTTTGGTAGACCGGTTCAAACCTAACGGGCTGCTTGACCTCGCTGCGCTAATAGCGCTTCCGACTGTCTTTGTTCAGGAGACATTTGGGCAAGAGGACCAAATCGCCAGAATCGGAAGGATTCTCCACGCGAACATGTCTGGTCGAGATGTTGCACTTGAGTATATCTACTATCCAGACGTTCAGCCTATTCCAAACCGGCATTTTCAGTCGTTTGCTGCAGATCTCGGGATAAACGATTTCCAATTTTCGCGAACCCATTGGTCTGTCAAAAGCGCTGACTTGTTCCACGCGCTGCTTAGGAACCTACAACCACGCCGCAGCCGTCCTACAGTTTTTCAAATCGCTGACCCTGAGGCCATTGAGCCAACGCTTGTTTCGGCCATGATGCCCTTTCATCCAAATTTTACGCCTGTCTATGAAACGCTACAACGGATAGCCCAAACCGTGGGCCTTCGGTGTCGTCGTGCCGACGACATTTGGGAGAATCCATCCGTGATTCAAGATGTGGTATCCCTCATCGATCGTTCCAGAATCATCATCTGCGATTGCTCAACTCGCAATCCAAATGTTTTCTACGAAATTGGCATTGCGCATGCGCTTGGTCGAGAGGTGATTCTGATCACACAATTCGCCGAAGATATCCCATTCGACTTGAGGCATCTTCGTTACATAACGTACCACAACAATGGTGAAGCAGCAATTCTCAATATGAAGATTGTCGGCCTCTCCAATCACTCGGGATAAATTTTCGATTGGCTTTTAGGTGTTTTGCCGCAGCTTTTGCTGTGCGTTGGGAGT